>JAZODV010000038.1:0-3362 GCA_045597185.1 Eubacteriales bacterium | reverse complement strand
GCATCGTCAAGCATTTTGAGCGCAGCTCTGTCCTTGACCGAGCCTGCGGGGTTAAAATATTCAAGCTTTGCAACGATCTTTGCAGATATACCAAGCTCCTTTTCAAGTCTTGAAAGACGTAAAAGAGGTGTTTTTCCTATCAGCTCCTCGGCTGATCCGTAAATTTTTGACATAGCTTATTTTACAATTTCACGCGCGACGTAGACTCCGCTTGCCGATGCGTGCGAGAGCGAATGAGTTATACCGCTGCCGTCACCGATAACGTAAAGTCCGTCATATTTTGTTTTAAGGTGACTGTCTACCTCAACTTCCATATTATAGAACTTGACCTCGACACCGTACAGAAGCGTGTCGTCGTTTGCTGTTCCGGGGGCGATCTTATCAAGCGCGTAGATCATCTCAATTATACCGTCAAGTATACGCTTCGGAAGGACGAGACTAAGGTCACCCGGCGTTGCGTTGAGCGTCGGTGTAACGAAGGATTCGTCAATTCTGCTTTGAGTCGAGCGCTGACCTCTTATAAGGTCGCCAAACCTCTGCATAATTACGCCGCCGCCAAGCATATTGCTGAGTCTTGCTATGGACTCGCCGTAACCGTTCGAATCCTTGAACGGCTCTGAAAAATGCTTTGCAACGAGAAGCGCGAAGTTCGTGTTCTGTGTTTGCTTTTCAGGGTCCTCGTAGCTGTGACCGTTGACCGTAATGATACCGTTGGTATTTTCATTAACGACAGCGCCCTTCGGGTTCATACAGAAGGTTCTGACTCTGTCCTCGTATTTGGGCGTGCGGTAAACTATTTTACTTTCGTAAAGCTCGTCTGTGATATGTGAAAATACCTCTGCGGGAAGCTCAACACGGACACCAATGTCAACTCTGTTGGACTTTATCGGTATGTTCATATCGCGACAAACCTTTTCCATCCACTTGCTACCGCTTCGACCGACAGAGATTATGCAGTCCTTGCAGTAGTACTCTCCATTTTTGCATGTTATCTTATATCCGCCGTCGCAAGCCGCAACCGATTCAACGGGAGTTTCGAAGAAGAACTCCACCTTATCGCGCAAATAACTATATATATTTTCGAGAACGACGTAATTTATATCTGTTCCGAGGTGACGGACCGATGCGTTGAGCAGGTGAAGGTCGTTCTGCATACAGATGGTTCTGAATTTCGTACCCGCCGTCGAATAAAGTTTTGTTCCCTCTCCGCCGTACTGCATATTGATATCGTCAACGTAACGCATAAGATCGAGAGCCTGCTTCTTGCCTATGTATTCGTGAAGCGTACCGCCGAAATCGTTGGTAATATTGTATTTACCGTCAGAAAAAGCACCCGCACCGCCAAAGCCGCTCATAATGGAACAGCTCTTGCATCCGATACAGGATTTTATTTTGTCGCCGTCTATGGGACATTTACGCTTTTCGAGTGCGTGACCGGCTTCAAAAACACCGACCTTGAGCTTGGGGTTAAGCTTTATAAGCTCAAACGCCGAAAAAATTCCACCGGGACCTGCACCGATTATAAGTACGTCGTATTTCATAGTAATATATACTCCTTTAATATTACAGAATTAAAAACCGCTAAAGATTATTATATCTTATTTTGACGCGATTGTCAACAATAAAAACAAACCGCTTAAGACTGAAAAAGCAGTTCGTTTCTTAAATAATGTTCAAATATTTCCGGTGTAGAAAGTTGCTCTGCCGGCACCGTGCTTTATAACTTCACCGCTACGCACCAGCTTTTTCAGTGAGCTTTCAACAGAGCTTGTGCTGATTGACGGACACAAAGCTACGATGTCCGACTTTGTGAATTTTCCGACCTTTGTTGCAACGGCTTTTTTAACAATATCCATAGCGGAATCAGTGTCACTCACAATTTCCATTCTATCCTCAAAATCACGGTATGCGGAAATAATAGTACCGAGCAGATATTTGATAAACGGTGTGGGATCATCTTCTCCGTCATGCCAGCCTGCTTGCGACTGCTCTAAAGCGTCGTAATAAAGATTTTTATTTTTTGCGATTTTTGATTCCAACGAAATATATTTACCAACCATATATCCGCTACGGTACAGGAGAAGCGTTGTGAGCAATCGGCTCATTCTTCCGTTTCCGTCGAGGAAAGGGTGGATACAAAGGAAATCGTGAACAAAAACAGGAATCAGTATAAGTGGGTCAACCTCACATTCTGCGATGGCACGGTTGAATTCATCGCAAAGCTCCCCTACCATATCGGGAGTTTCATACGGTGCGGGTGGAGTAAACAGAGTAAACTGTTTTCCCTCGCTATCTGTTGCGCTGATATAATTCTGCACGTTCTTAAATTTTCCGCCTACATCTTTTACGGAATGACTGTACAAAATTTTATGCAACTGTAAAATATAATTTGATGTTAATGGGATATATTCAAAGTTTTCGTGTATTACTGCGAGCGCGTCGCGATAGCCCGCAATCTCTTGCTCGTCACGGTTTTTTGGTGTTGTTTTTTCTGACACAAGCTGACGGAGACGAGTGTTAGTCGTGCGGATTTCCTCAATCTCGTTGGAGCTTTCGGTGCTTTGTACCTTTGCAATCTCAACAAGGCGGTCAAGACCTTCCGGCTTTTGCCTAAGATAGAGCGTTTGCTTTCCTTTCATTTCGTGAATAATAGCAATGTATCCAAGCATTTCGGAATCCCATTTCATATTTTTTAATGCTGTATAGTTGAATTTTCTCATAAAATCTCCTAAGCAAATCAATTATCTCGTAAATTATAGCATATTTCACGAGATTAGTCAATGGTTTATGAAATGTTTTTTTCGATTTTCTAGTAAATATAATATATTTTTACGAGAAAAAGCGCAAAATCCACCGAAAAGGCAGATTTTACGCTTGGTAGGTTGTGGGTTTGTTAGTGGTTTTTATGGTGCTTTGTAATGTACGGGTGTACAAAGGGTGGACGAATTCACTTCACCCTTTCAACCTACTTATTAAGTAGTTTATATCATATGGTTTCATTAAAGTTTTTCCAAACGGTTCGCCCCCCAACAAAACAATTAATTCGTATATTTTTTCAAAAAGTTCAATGCATGTGTTTATTATAGCATCGAAGTCACAGTCATTTTTTTGCACAAATGTTTTTTGCCACTCAGTATTAAATAAGCCTTTATCAAAATGAGCATAAACTTTATGCCTATATTCTTTCAATTTCTCTATATTTTTTGCCTGCAAATCCATTATATCTTTCATTTCATTGACAATAGTTTTAATTTTTAAATTAAAATTGGTATTGTCGCAAATTTGATTGGAATCTAATTTGTTGAGCAATTTTGGAATACATCTCCCCTTATCTTCCAACAAAAGATTGCTAAACAATATAC
>JAZODV010000037.1:0-5997 GCA_045597185.1 Eubacteriales bacterium | reverse complement strand
GCCGTTTTTGCCGTTACCGCCCAAGCGGTTATTGCTCCGCCGTTTATAACTGCGCCCATTGCGTTAGCCATTGCTCCGACCGATGCGCACGAGAACATTACAAGCGGATGCGCGCCGAGCTTATAAGCTATAGCAACGCCGATAGCCATACCCGTCGCGCTCTTTGCAAACGTCGCTACCGTTCCGAAAAAATCAAGTCCCGTATATTTTGCGACGGTGTCAAATATCGTTGCGATAAGCAGCGACGCAAAAAGTCCGAGCGCCATAGACCCCATAGCATCAATGAAATAAAGCTTGGTTTTTGACTTTGCCCAAGTACCGAATTTACCTTTTGTCATAAGATCACTTCCTTATGTATTTTATCTTTACATATCCGTCTGATGAAGATATCTGCTTTATTTTATCATATATAACGGGCAAAGTCAATAAAAAAGAGTATTCTCGGCTTGTACACGCGATTTCACAAAAAAAGAAATAACTTTTTTTGAAAAAGGGGTTGCTTTTTTTAAAACTATGTGGTATAATATCTCCCGTTGATACGGAGGCATAGCTCAGCTGGTTAGAGTACATGCTTGACATGCATGGGGTCATTGGTTCGATTCCAATTGTCTCCACCAAAAAATCGCGAAAGCAGTTGCTTTCGTAATTTTTTATCCAATCCGAAGGATTGGCATGTAATCACGCCCTTTGGGCGTGTATGTAATCTGCGCACCCCGCGCAGTATGGCATCACGCGTCAGTGTGTATTACAACCTAATAAAGTGAAAGAAGCATATTTTGCTTCTTTATTTTTTTCTCTCAACCGTTTTGACCCATTCGGTTGACAAATCGTTCTATTTATGCTATCATTATATTGTATATACATTTTTTGATAAGCGTGGCTATGCTCGCTTACCACTTTTGGAGGTTTAATATGTTATCCACTATTATGCTCGTCTTTTCAATAGTGCTGTGCGTTATAATCGCGCTCAGCGGTCTTGTCGGTTTCTTTAAAGGCTGGAAAAAATGTCTTCTTGGGCTTTGCAGAACACTTGCCGCCGCTATCCTATCATTCGTTATAGTATTTATTCTATGCACTTCCCTTCCGGGACACGAGCTTTTCTCAATAGCCGAGTCCTTTATCGGAGAGGTCGAATTTATATCCGATTCAGACGCAACGCAGGATCTTATCGGTAACGTAATATATTCTGTGGTAATGCCCTTCGTTTTCGTTTGGTTATTCTTTATTCTCAATCTTATTCTTCTTATTCCCGCGCATTTCATCGGTAAAGCCCTCGGTTGCGTGAGCAAAAAAGATAAAAAGAAAAAGAAACAAAGAAAATCAACACCTTCCGAAATTTCTGCGGCATCCGATCTTGTCACAGATTCTGCCAATACAACCACGGAAAAAAATGAAAAGAAGTCCTGTCCTTCTATCGTTTTCAATTTTATAGGTTGCGGCGTTAAGATGGTAACAACAACTATCATTATCCTTTTAGTCATGCTTCCTATAACCGGAATCATCCGCACCTTTGCCGACGGTATTGACAATATTGTAAATACCGCAACAAAGCTTGAAACCAAGGTAGATATTAATTCTCCCGACCTTGACTTATTAAGCTACACCGTTACCGACAGCGAAGGGGTTCTTGATCTCGATGCGGTTAACGATCTGCTTGATGAGTATTTTCACCCTGTCACAAACAATGTTTTCGTCACAATGTCATCAAAAGGCCCTATGCGTCTCGTTTATAACGGTCTTACAGGAGCCTCCGTCAATGCCGACGGTAAGCTAAAAAATGAATTTGATCAGCTTTTCGATCTTTGCTGTGACGCGATCTATCTCACTGTTGATTTTGAAAAATACAACGATGACCAAAAGGATGCAATCGACAGAATATTCGGTTACATCTCTAAATCTGATGCACACTGCGCCGTCGTCGCTGACGTTTTATCATACTTTGCAACTAATGCGCTTGAGAAAGAGGAGACAGAGACCGACGATACGACAGCCTCTATACTGACAGATCCTCTTTTTGAGATCCTTGCAGAAACTGACGCCGGAAGAGTTAAAAAAGATATCGAAACTATACACGACGCTATCATTGTAGTTCTTGATTATAATCTACCTGCGGAATTTGCCGCAGCTATGGCAAAGGACGATATAAGCGCGGCGTACCATGTCTTTGCTAACGAAAATATGCTCGGAGACGTTCTTCTCCTTCTCTACCACAATGAAGACTTCCATGACCTCACGGCGCCCTCTATCAATTTCATTTTCACATCAGTTATAAGAGCTATAAATCACAATGTAGAAAGTATAAACGTTACAGATGCAAATATAGATTCGCTAACAGACGAAGATCTTCGCGCGGAAGCAAAGGTTCTTGCCCTTCTTATTGACGATATAAATTCTGTAACAGAAACAGTTGAAATGCTTTCCGAAAGTGCAGATGCTATGGACGCAGTTGCCAAAGCAGACATGGCTGCTATCGGAAGCTTTGCAGAGACGGCTCAAGGCAGTATATTCCTCGGTGAAGGAGTAAATGAGCTGCTCGTAGCGATGCTCAGCTCCGAAAGCTTCGACAGTATGCGCGACATCGCCAACATTCTAATCGATCATATAGAAAATGATGACGACCTCCACATTAAAAATCTTATGATAGCAACACAGCAGTTCGTAAATATCCTCAATGTTTACGATAAGGGAGATGGATATGATATAAAAGAGCTTGCCTCGACACTTGGAGAGCTCAACAAATCGCTTGACCCTTCAACCGCCGCTATTATGAAAGAAATAATCAACGATACCGACCTCCTAACCTCTACCTCACTTGATGCAGGCGGACAGGAAAACACCAGCTCACAGAAGATGATGGCTGTTTTCGTTGAAACTCTTGCAAACGAGGAGTTTACAGAAGAACAGCTTGAGAAGGAAGCAAAAGCTCTCGATTATTCAATGCAGCTCATCCAAGCCTCTCAAGCAGCAAACGACGGCGAAACCGGCGAAGAAAACAACGCTCTTAAAGAAATATACAATGACAAAGAAGGTATGAATGAGATGATATCCACTATGGCGGATTCCAAGATCTCTTCTGCCGCTATAAATGAAATTGCCTACGTTGACGGTAATCCCGAGAACGGTCTCAGCAAGGATGCTCTTGAACTTTCCGCATCCATGGACGAAGAAGACCGTGCAACACTTCTCGAGGAGTGTGAAAACTACTATAAGCAGCAGGCAGTAAAGGAAGACTGCGACGTTGCAACACTTGAAACAAATGTTAAAGCTATCGCGGCTGTTTTCGGTGAGGATATTTCCGAAAAGATCGCAAACTGGAATACAGACCTTCTTCCTAATCAATAAAATCGTGTTTTAATCATACGGCACTGAGCAAGTTAACTCAGTGCCGTATGATTTTAGCGGTCTTGAGCTTCATTTGCTTGTTAATTAACAAAAAGTTCATATTTTTTTTTGCTCCGACCTATTGACAAAGTGGGTTAAATGGGGTAATATTATAGCGTCGGTTAGCACTTATAATGTTTGAGTGCTAAAAATTTGACTGAGAGGAGGAAAAATATGTTTGGAGATGAATTGAGCGAAAGAAAACGCCTTATACTAAAAGCGATAGTTGAAGCTCATATCGAAGGCGGAGAGCCTGTCGGTTCAAAATATCTGACGGAAAGCAAGAATATCACCTGCTCGTCAGCCACTATCAGAAACGAAATGGCAGAGCTTGAAAACCTCGGATATCTTGAACAGCCTCATACATCGGCGGGCCGTGTTCCGAGTGAGCTTGGGTACAGATTCTACGTTGACTCTCTCGCAAGAGATTACGCAATGACGACCCATGAGATCGAAGAGATAAACAAGCTTCTCAAAATGAAAATGACAGAGCTTGATCAGATCCTCGTTCTCGCGTCAAAGGTAGCATCTGCACTTACAAATTACACGGGTATCGCAGTAAAGCCGCGCCGCTCCGACGTAACCGTCAAACGTTTTGAGGGATTCCTCGCAGACAGCAGAAGTTTCATTCTCGTTATGATGCTTTCAAATTCCTCGGTAAAGACAAAGACGGTCAGAGTTTCGGGCGGTATTACTACAGAAACGGTATCGCGTCTCGTTTCTCTTCTCAACCGTTCGGTCGCAGGTCTTTCGGCGGAAAGCATAACCCTTCCTATTATAATGGAGCTTGAACGTGAAATGGGACACGAAGCCGAGATAATCAATCCCATAATCAAGTGTATCTATGAGGTTATGAACGAGCTTGATTCGGGTGAGCTCAAATTTTCCGGAATCGACAGACTACTGCAATATCCTGAATATTCCGACACGTCGGAATTCCGCGAAATGCTCGGTGCGCTTGAACAAAAGGACGATATTCTCAATATCGTAGCGGGAGCTAAGGATGACGATATAAACGTAGTTCTCGGTTCTGAAAGCTCGGTCAAGGTAATGAACCATTCCGCGCTTGTGTTCAAGCCGATAACAACAAAGGACGGAAAAACACTTGGCGCGATAGGCGTCATAGGTCCGCTTCGAATGGACTATCAGAAAGTGCTTGCAACCATTTCGGGACTTTCAGGAAGACTTGCCGATATGATAAACGAAAATACACTCACAGACGGAGAAAACAATAATGATAACAGAAGAAAACAAGATTGACGTCGAAACAGCCGCTGAAGCACCTGAAGCAGAGGCTGTCGCAAACGACGAGAGTAAAAAGAAAAAAAGCAAATCAAGCGAGGCTGAGCTTAAAAAAGTACAGAAGGAGCTTGAAGCAGTCAAGGCAGAGCTTACTGACATCAACGACAAGTACGTACGTATGCTTGCGGAATACGATAATTTCCGCCGCCGTTCACAGAAGGAACGCGAATCGGTATACGCAGATGCTTACACCGATGCAATAAGTGAAATGCTCCCTATTATCGACAATCTCGAAAGAGCGGCACAGTACAGTGACGCGGAATCGGTCACAAAGGGAGTTCAGATGATACTCAAAGCGTGTGAGGACATTTTCACAAAGCTCGGTGTCACTGAAATAGAAGCAAAAGAATTCGACCCCACGTATCATAACGCGGTTATGCATATTGAGGACGAAGCCTACGGCGATGGTGAGATCGTCGAGGTCCTACAAAAGGGCTACATTAAGGGCGACAAGATCATACGTTACGCTATGGTCAAGGTTGCCAACTAAAACAAGTTTATAATTTTTCAGAATAAATGGAGGAAATTAATTATGGGAAAAATCATAGGTATTGACCTTGGTACAACAAACTCTTGCGTCGCTGTTTACGAGGGCGGCGAGCCGGTAGTAATTCCGAACCCCGAAGGCGCACGTACTACTCCTTCGGTAGTCGCGTTCTCCAAGACAGGTGAACGTATGGTCGGTCAGGTCGCAAAGAGACAGGCGATCACAAACCCCGACAAAACAGTTATAAGCATTAAGCGTGATATGGGATCCAACACAAAGGTTTCCATTGACGGTAAGTCCTACACACCTCAGGAGATCTCCGCGATGATCCTTCAGAAGCTCAAATCCGACGCCGAAGCATATCTCGGAACAAGTGTGTCCGAGGCTGTTATCACAGTTCCCGCATACTTCACCGACGCACAGCGTCAGGCAACTAAGGATGCAGGTAAGATCGCAGGTCTTGACGTAAAGCGTATCATCAACGAGCCGACAGCCGCTGCTCTTGCTTACGGTATGGACAAAGAAGCACAGGACCAGAAGATCATGGTATTTGACCTCGGTGGCGGTACATTCGACGTATCTCTCCTTGAGATCTCGGACGGTGTTTTCGAGGTTCTCGCAACCGCAGGTAACAACAAACTCGGCGGTGACGACTTCGACCAGAGAATTATCGACTGGATGGTTGAGGAATTCAAGAAAGAAAACGGCGTTGATCTCAGCAAGGACAAAATGGTACTTCAGAGACTTAAGGATGCCGCAGAAAAGGCTAAGATCGAGCTTTCGGGTATGACTTCCACAAGCATCAATCTTCCCTTCATCACAGCAAC
>JAZODV010000036.1:0-1808 GCA_045597185.1 Eubacteriales bacterium | reverse complement strand
AAAATATTATGCTCAATAAATCAACGTATCGGGTCGTCGAGGACGTCGACCCCTACAATTTTTAAGGTTTATTCGGTTTATAGAAATATTATTTGCGGTAGGTGTTTCTTTTGTTTTCGTCTCACCGATAAATCCCAATTTAGCGCAGTTCATACTGTTTATAAATCTCTATACAAAAACTACTATAAACCTGAATGGGAATATAGTAGTTTTTGCTTTGTTATTTATTCATTCATCCTTAACCGTTATATCCTTACCGTCAAAGACGAGGACGATATTGCCGGTCTTGTCGGTTCGGTATATTTTTGCGCCGATTTCGGTAAGACGTTCAAGTATCTCTGCTTTCGGATGACCGTATGAATTGTCGATTCCGCAGGAGATTATCGCGTATTCGGGTGAGACTGCATTTAGAAAATTCTTTGTAGTAGAGGTGGTCGAGCCGTGGTGTCCGACCTTGAGTACGTCGCAGTCAAGCTCCGCCGAATTGTAGGTGCTTACAAGCGACTTTTCGGCGTCTATCTCGGCGTCACCTGTCATCATGATAGAATTTTCGCCGAAGTCAAGACGGACTACGATGCTGTCGTTGTTCTTTTCGTCAAAGCGCTCGGTAGGACCGAGGAATTTTAGATGAAGCTCGCCAAAAGCCATTTCCTCGCCAACGTCCGGGTCCTTCGTGACGGTATCCTTGCTGTTTTCAAGCGCGTCGAGATAGTCTCTGTAGACCGACGTTTCTTTTTCGTAGTAATAATCCTCAATTATAACCGTCTCGACCGTGTATGTCTCAATAATCATATCCGCGCCACCGATGTGGTCTGCGTCGTAATGGGTAAGTATAAAATAGTCGATAGTCTCTATCCCGAGTCCGTCAAGATAAGTTTTTAGCTTATGCTCGTTTTCAGCTTTGTTGTCACCCGCATCAACGAGAATATTGCCCTCGGGAGCCATTATCAGAATACTGTCGCCCTGACCGACGTCGATCATATGTATCTCGACAGTGCCCTCTGTGACGGCGTAGATCTCGCGCTTTTTATTCCATGGAAGCTCAATGAGACCGGCAAGGTCAAGCACCGTAAGAATACAGAACGTTGCAAGAAAAATAAGCAGTGTGATGATGATCGGAAAAAACGAGGCGCGACGTCTCCGACGTCTTGGAAGCTTAATATCTTTTTTTCTGTCTGCCATAAAATCCCCCTGAAGCAGAATATATTGTACTGTAATTATAACATTATATGAAGGAAAAATCAACACAAAAGAAAAAATAAAAGAAAAAATCGGTAAAACTCTTGACACGGCATGAAAACTGTGTTATAATACCAATTCGATACGGGCAAAAAATGCCCGTCTCCTTCCCGACGGTAAATACACAAAATACATTCGATGCCGCCGGGCAAAAGTCCATAGGGAGGTATAATATGGAAAAGGTAATCAATTCTTACGAGACAATGTTTATTGTTGACGTTGAGGGCGGCGAGGCTGCAATCAAGACAACAGTAGACAAGTTCACAGGCTTGATTTCCTCGAACGCTGAGATCGTTGAAGTGACCGAATGGGGCAAGCGCCGCCTTGCATACGCTATCAACGACAAGCCCGAGGGATATTATGTAGTCGTTACATTCAAGTCTGAGTCCGCATTCCCCGCAGAGCTTGACCGTATCTACAACATCGATGAGAGCATTATGCGTTCGATGACAATCAAGCTCGACTACGAAGCTGTTAAGCACGAGCAGCCGGTTATTGCCGAGGAAGTAAGCTTTAAGGAAGAGGAAGAAGCAGCACCTGTTGCCGAGGCCGCACCTGAAGCACCTGTT
>JAZODV010000035.1:0-2008 GCA_045597185.1 Eubacteriales bacterium | reverse complement strand
ACCTACGCTATCTACGATATTACGCTGAATAAATAAAACGGTATGTTAATAGAATGCCTTTCCCTACAAAAGAAAGGCATTCAACAAAACACTTACATGAAAGGATATTTTTATGGGAAGGACAGTTTATTGTGCAAATTGTGGCAAGCAATTAGATTCTGACCACGCAACAAGCTATGTTGGCGATGGATATTATTACTGTCATGTTTTCTGTCGTTATGAACATCAAAAAAAGCTCGCGGCAAACACCGAATCTTATAAAAGCTACACCGACCAATTCGGTAATAAGGTTCGCATCGTTGGAAGTACGGGTGAATTCGAGGTTAAAATGCCGTTTTGGGGCTGGTCGAAAGCCAGTTTTAAAGGCAAAGTGGAGTATCGATATCCTAACGGAGATTTGTACGTAGGTGAGGTGCACGGTTCCTCTTATAACGGTAAGGGTAAAATGTTTTGGAAGAGCACGGGCAATACCTATGAAGGCGATTGGGTTTACGGCTTCAAAACCGGAAAAGGAAAATTTACGTGGGCAGACGGTACTTATCACGAGGGTGATTTTGTAAGAGGAAAGTATGAAGGCTACGGAATACATACGTATACCGACGGCGGCAAATACGAAGGACAGTTCCATGACGATAAACGCGACGGCAAAGGCAAAATGACTTGGCCGAACGGCGACACGTATGTGGGTGACTGGGTTGAAAATTTCCGCACCGGAAAAGGCAGATATGTTTGGGCAAACGGAGCCTATTACGAAGGCGACTTCGCAAGAGGAAAATTCCACGGTAACGGAAAGCGCTGGTATATTGACAACTATACCTACATAGGAGAATTCAAAAACGACGTCCGCCACGGCAAAGGTATTTTGATGGCTCCCGACGGTACTGCTGTTGAGTATTACTACGAGAACGATAAAAAGATATGCAAAGTATCGGAGGCAACCGACGAGATTGTTGCACGTATTTACGGTTCTGCTCCCAAAGAAGTGATTGATACCCCTGCGGTGGAGAAAAAAACAACCATTGCGACAGAGGTTAAGAAAGTGTCAGTTGCACCCACGGTTAGTAAAACAGATGGTGCTACTTATGCGGAGAAAAAAGCAACAGCAAGCGATTTAGAAATATGGGATCAGCTTGTAAAAGCAAAATCGGCTCAAAAGCGAAAAGAGGAGATTTTAGCATCTCATTCGGTAATCGTAATTCCGGAAGGAACAAAAAGAATCCCGGGTTATTTATTTGATAAATGCTTAAATCTGAAAGGCGTATGTTTAAATCATGACATTTCCGAGATCGGTATGTGGGATTTCAGAGGGTGCAAAAACCTTGGTCCCGTTGTCGTTATTCCGAAAGGCGTCAAGAAAATATACAGTTATGCTTTCGAGAATTGCACCTCGCTTAAAAAGATCGTATTGCCCAATAATATCACAATTGATAGATTAGCATTCGTGGATAGCGGTATATCCGATGTGGAATTTGAAACAGATCCTCCTCGCGGTGTAACTGTTGGATACGGAGCTTTCAAGCACTGTGATAAGAACATGACCAAAGAAATGAAGGATAAGATCAAAGGATTGAATTCCAATGCGTTCAAATAATAAGGAAGGAGGCAACCCTATGGCTACTCATTTGTTATTCATGAAATGGGACTACAAATACGACAAGGAAAGCACTTGGTTTGACGAGGACAGCGGCGAAAATCAATATGAGCTCATTGAAGGCGCGTCATACAAGCTGCCCCGCATAAGTGATAAAAGCATTGAAATCCGTTCGGTTACGGCGGAGGGCGATACTGTCAAGGCAGAGATCTACGTGGATCATGAAACGTATACTGTCTGCAATAACGGCGAGAGTGTCGTTGCATACGCGCACGACGATTATATGGTCGCGGGTGACTCGGTTTCCCAAACTCTCCGCATGGAGCTTGCGGTCAAGTAAAAGGAGAGTAGCGATATGCCGTTTACAGAAGAAAGAGCCGAAAGACTCAAAGAGCTTTTTGAACTGATTGAGAAAAA
>JAZODV010000034.1:0-7011 GCA_045597185.1 Eubacteriales bacterium | reverse complement strand
ATTTGTTCCTGAGCCGATGATCGCATTTGCACCTGCTTCGAGCATCTCGCCGCCGTTCTTCGCCTGTTGATTTATAAAGCCAACAGTAAGACCGGTCACGCAAAGCGCCAGACAGATAACCAATGCGATGATTTTCTTGATCATGTTCTTCTTTCTCCTTCATAAAAATATTTTTTCGGTTATTTGCACAAAATTCTTCGGCAAAATCGTACAACTACCTACTTATAACACATTTTACCACACAATTGTGAACATACTCCGTGCAATATATATACGCATGTATATATTATGTTAATTTTTTATGAACGCAAAAAAGTGCGTTAAAATTGGGGCGGTCTCATGATCGAAATTGAGACCGCCCGTATATTTCCTAGTAATAAAATGCGTGGTTGCCTATTTTTCCGTAATAGACACGGTTTCGGCTCGCCCAGCTATTCGGTGATTTTTGAGGATTTACAAAATACAAAATACCGTTGCTTAGCGTATAGCCCTCAAGGCAAATTTTTGCGGCAGCTATGCTGTCTGCGTTCGGTGTTTCATATATTGTTCCGTTTGCTGCCGGTGTGAACTGTACGCCGAATTTTTTGTCAAATATGACACTGTATATGGTATTTGGGAATGAGCTTGACCTCACTCTGTTTAGTATTACGTTTCCAACGGCGATCTTGCCCTTTATAGGCTCACCCTTTGCCTCGGCGTTTATGATACGCGAGAGCCAATAGACCTCGTCGCTTCTATAAAAATCGTTTCCGCGAGTGATCCCACCGTTCCCTCTCGTGACGAGGAATCCGCGCTTAGCATCACTCCATTTTATTCCCGCGCCGAAAGCCTTGTACAGCTGAAGAATCGGAGCGTACATTCTTCCGTTCAGCATAAATATCGGCTGATCGTAATATAAAATTCTTCCGTTTGCTTCTATGTAGCTGTTGCCGTCCTTTGCCGTCATTGTAAGCTTGTCGGTCTTTACCGTGAGTGTTCTTGCACTGCTGTTATACGTGACAGACGCCGACGGATACATCTCTGTCGAAAAGCTTCTGACAGCAACGTAAGTCGTATTGTTTCTTACCTGTACGTCTCCGCTAAAAGCTTGTCCGTCTATGTATACGTTAATATATGATGCCGCCTGAGTATTTATCGGGACAGTCAAAAACAGCGAAAACGCAATTAAAAATATAGCAATAACTCTTTTCAAAATCAGATCCTTTCTGCCTGCAGACATTAGTTTGGTATTGTAAAATCGCGAAAATTTACGTATTTATTGTAACACAGGAAAGCCCGCAAATCAAGGAACAATATCTTCCAATACTTTTTGCTTTTTTATTTTTAAAAATCAATTGACAAAAATCGAAAATACGTGTATAATATGTACAGTAGGTTCTGCATAACTGACGGAAACGCGGGTCACCGCGGGGGAATGCAGAAAATAAATGCCGACCGTCTGGGCAATCGTTCGCAGAACTGCGTTTCGGTTGTCTTTTTCTTTTTTCTTTAAATATTTTCTAATTTATGGAGGTACTACATGCAGCATTCAAATTGGAACGGATTTGTCGCAGGTGCTTGGCAGGATGAGATCAACGTACGCGACTTCATTCAGAAAAATTATAAAGAATATACCGGTGACGCCGACTTCTTGTGCGGTCCTACCGAGCGTACAAGCTCTCTTATGAAAAAGGTTCAGACTCTCTTCACTCTTGAGCGTCAGTACGGCGGTGTGCTTGATATTGATACAAATACAGTATCCTCTCTCACAAGCTATTCCGCGGGATACATAGACAAGCCTAATGAGCTTATCGTCGGTATGCAGACAAATCGACCGCTAAAGAGAGGTGTCAATCCCTTCGGCGGTATGAGAATGGTGCGTCAGGCGTGTGAGGCGTACGGCTATACGCTCAGCGAAAAGGTCGAGCAGGAATTCAGATTCCGCACAACTCACAACGACGGCGTTTTTCGCGCTTACACAGACGAGATGCGCGCCGCGAGAAAATGTCACGTTATAACTGGGCTTCCCGACGCGTATGGAAGAGGACGTATTATAGGTGACTATCGCCGTGTCGCGCTTTACGGTGTTGACCGTCTTATTGAGGAAAAGAAAAAGGATAAGAAAAATCTTTCCAAAAAGGATTTCAATGCCGAAACAATACGTCTTGATGAAGAACTTTATCAGCAAATAGCATTCCTCGGTTATCTTAAGGATATGGCGGCTATATACGGCTGTGATATCAGCGAACCCGCAAAAAATGCGCGCGAGGCTATACAGTGGACGTATTTTGCCTATCTCGGTGCTATCAAGGAGCAGAACGGGGCGGCGATGTCGCTCGGTCGTGTCAGCAGCTTCTTTGATATTTATATTGAGCGCGATATTGAAAACGGTACACTTACCGAAGAGGGTGCTCAGGAGCTTATGGACGATTTCGTTATAAAGCTCCGCATCGCCCGTCACCTTCGCACACCCGAATACAACGAGCTTTTCGGCGGCGATCCCATGTGGATAACCGAGGCTGTCGGCGGTATGGGTGAGGACGGAAGAACTCTCGTTACAAAGAACAGCTTCCGTATGCTTAATACCCTTTATACTCTCGGCTCGTCTCCCGAACCGAATCTGACTATTCTGTGGTCTGTTTCGCTTCCCGAAAACTTTAAAAAATTCTGCGCCAAGGTTTCGGCTGACACAGACTCGATACAGTACGAAAACGACGACGTTATGCGCCCTATCTACGGTGACGACTACGCTATTGCCTGCTGCGTTTCAGCTATGAAGATAGGAAAACAGATGCAGTTCTTCGGCGCTCGCTGCAATCTCGCAAAGCTCCTGCTTATCGCCATAAACGGCGGTTACGACACCTCAAGCGCGATGCATATAGGTCCGCAGATGCCTGTTCTTGATGGGGAAAAGCTCGACTACAACGAGGTCATGAAGCGTGTTGACATTTACGTCGCTTGGCTCAGCAGACTTTACGTCAATACTATGAACGTAATTCATTATATGCACGACAAATACGCCTACGAAAAAACACAGATGGCACTTCATGATACCGAGGTTGGTAGGTTTATGGCGTTCGGTGTTGCTGGTCTTTCGGTGGTCGCAGACTCTCTCAGCGCGATAAAATATGCAGACGTACGTCCGATAAAGGATGACAACGGATTTATCATTGACTTTGAAACCGTCGGTGATTTCCCGAAATTCGGAAACGATGACGACAGAGTTGACCTTATAGCAAAGGATATGACTCACAAAGTCATAACAGAGCTCCGAAAAACTCCGACATACAGAAACGCCGAGCATACTCTTTCAGTGCTTACTATTACGTCAAACGTTATGTACGGCAAAAACACCGCGGCAACGCCCGATGGAAGAAAAGCTCACGCCCCATTTGCCCCCGGCGCAAATCCGATGCACAACAGAGAGGAAAACGGTGCGCTCGCGTCTCTTAACTCAGTCGCTAAGCTCAGCTATGACGACTGCCGTGACGGTATTTCAAACACCTTCTCGATAACTCCAGACGCGCTTGGAAGAACATCCGAGGAAAGAGTTAATAATCTCGTTTCTATTCTCGACGGTTATTTCTCAAAGAAAGCGCATCACATTAACGTCAACGTAATGAACCGAGAAACTCTTATGAAGGCATACGAAAACCCCGAAGCATATCCCAACCTTACTATCCGTGTTTCGGGATATGCAGTAAACTTCGCAAAGCTCTCAAGAGAGCAGCAGAGAGAGGTCATCAGCCGTACCTTCCACGAAAATATGTAATATGTCTGAAAAGGGTATTATACATTCAATTCAAAGTCTTGGAACGGTTGACGGCCCGGGTGTTAGATTCGTTGTGTTTATGCAGGGCTGTAATCTTCGTTGCGGCTGCTGTCACAATCCCGACACGTGGAAGATCTCAAGCGGAAATAAAATGACCGCCGATGAAATAGCTTCAAGGGCGGTCAGATTCAAAGAATATTTTGGAGATGACGGCGGAATAACCGTTTCGGGAGGTGAGCCTCTGCTTCAGGCTGATTTTGTGCGTCGTATGTTTGAATTGTGTCACGAAAAAGGAATAAACACCTGCCTTGACACGTCGGGAAGTATATTTAACGACAGCGTAAAAAAGCTACTTGACGTTACCGACAGAGTTTTACTTGACATAAAATATACCGAAGAAATTCTTTACCAAAAATATGTAGGCTGTTCGCTTTCGTGTGTTCTTGATTTTCTTTCATATCTTGATAACAAGAAAATACCCACAACAGTTCGTCAGGTTATAATTCCTACAATAAATGATGATGAAGAAAATATAAAACGGCTTTCGGACATTGTATCACGGTTTTCTTGTGTCGACAAAGTCGAGCTTCTGCCTTTCAAAAAAATGTGCAATATGAAGTATGAAAGGCTCGGTATTCCCTTCCCGTTCGGTCATCTGCCAGAACCAACAAGAGAAAAAATATATGAGCTTCAGCATCAAATAAAGTAGATTTCAAGATATTGTTCTCAAAATACTAAAAGGACTGCCGCAAATGATTTTACTCATTTGCGGCAGTCCTTTTTTATTTTACCTCTTAGTCAACGAGAGTAAGGATCGCCATTTCAGCGGCGTCTCCTCTACGAGGACCAAGTTTGTAAATGCGTGTATATCCGCCTTCTCTTTCTTCATACTTGGGAGCGATCTCGGTAAACAGCTTTGTTACCACATCCTCCTTAGTAATGAATTTGAGAGCTGCGCGGCGGCTCGCAAGAGTGTTCTTCTTGCCAAGAGTGATCATCTTCTCTGCAATAGAACGAACTTCTTTTGCTCTGGTGAGAGTTGTCTCAACCGAGCCATTTTCAAGCAGATATGTCGTAAGACCGCGGAGCATAGCCATTCTGTGCTCTGTGGGTCTGCCGAGCTTTCTTGTACCGGGCATTTTTATTCCCTCCTTCTTGAGACTTGATAGCTGTCAGCTCACTCTTCCTCTTTCTTGAGGTCGAGTCCGAGCGAATGCAGCTTCTGGATAACTTCTTCCAGCGATTTCTTTCCGAGGTTTCTGACCTTGATCATATCCTCCTCGGTACGGTTAATAAGATCTTCTACCGTGTCAATGCCGGCGCGCTTCAAGCAGTTGAAGCTACGTACCGACATGTCAAGCTCTTCAATGGTCATCTCAAGAACCTTCTCCTTTATGGTCTCTTCTCTTTCAACCATAATATCGGTATTCTTAGCATCGTCCGAAAGTTCAACAAACAAGTTGAGATGCTCGTTGAGTATCTTGGCGCCCAATGAAATCGCTTCCTTTGCCGAGATCGTACCGTTGGTCTTGACCTCAAGCGAAAGTTTGTCGTAGTCTGTTACGTTTGCAACACGAGTGTTCTCTACGTTGAAACTTGCATTATAGACCGGTGTGTAGATAGAATCTGTGTAAATAGTTCCGATTGGAGCTGTTACGCTCTGTCCGAGAACCTGCTGATGAAGCTGCTTGTTGCGCTCCTGAGAAACGTATCCGCGTCCACGGTCAAATGTGAGTTCCATATAGAATCTCTCATTGGATCCGAGCGTTGCTATATGATGCTCGGGATTGAGGATCTCTATATCCGAATCCTGTTTGATATCACCTGCTGTGATCTCACGCTCTCCGGTTACGTCTATAACAACCGTTTTAGGTGTTGTTCCGTAAAGCTTTGCTGTAATTCCCTTAACATTAAGAACGATCTCTGTGACATCTTCCTTAACACCGGGTATTGTCGAAAACTCGTGAAGTACACCGTCAAGCTTAATATTAGTAACTGCGACACCGGGCAACGAGCTGAGCAGTATTCTGCGTAGCGAATTTCCCAGAGTTATACCGTAGCCTCGCTCAAGCGGTTCAACGATAAATCTGCCGTAGCTACCGTCATCACTAAGGATTTCGGTCTTAATATCGGGCTTTTGTATCTCTATCATTGTCGAGTAAACCCTCCTTAAAATTTATATTGGTCGCGCGATTTGATATAATTTTGTAAGTCGGTGCTTTTTTATGCACAACAACTTTTCAAAATTATTTCGAGTACAACTCGACGATGAGCTGCTCTGCGAACGGGAAGTCAATGTCTTCTCTTTCAGGGAGTGCAATCACCTTTGCCGAAATGTTCTCACGATTTACTTCAAGCCACTTCGGGCTGATCTTGGAGCTCATGCCCTCCGCAAGCTCTTTGAACTTGGTAAGATCCTTGCTGGAATCCTTTACGGTTATAACGTCACCGACTTTAACGATCAGCGAAGGAACGTTAACCTTCTTTCCGTTAAGAAGGAAGTGTGCATGAAGTACGAGCTGACGAGCTTCCTTGCGGCTCTCTGCCATACCCATTCTGTATACAACGTTGTCAAGACGGCACTCGAGAATCTTAAGAAGGTTCTCACCGGTCATACCGTCTCTACGCTCTGCCTCTGCGAAGTAGTTCTTAAACTGCTTCTCGAGAACACCGTAGTATCTTCTGGTTTTCTGCTTCTCACGGAACTGTACTCCGTACTCACGCATTTTCTTATTAGCGGCACCGTGCTGACCGGGAGCTGTGCTTCTGCGGTCAAGTGCGCACTTACCTGTCATACATCTCTCACCCTTGAGGAAAAGCTTTGTGCCTTCTCTGCGGCAGAGTCTACATACAGGACCTGTATATCTTGCCATAATCGTTTTACCTCCGATTTTGATTAAACACGTCTGCGCTTAGGCGGACGGCATCCGTTGTGCGGTACGGGTGTTACGTCTTTTATCATTGTGATCTGAAGTCCTACGGTCTCGAGTGCGCGGATTGCAGATTCACGACCTGCTCCGGGTCCTCTTACGTAAACTTCTACAGACTTAAGGCCGTGCTCCATTGCAGCCTTTGCAGCTGTTTCGGATGCAGACTGTGCCGCGAACGGTGTGGACTTTCTTGAGCCCTTGAAGCCGAGTTCTCCGGCAGATGCCCACGAGATTGCGTTTCCTGCAACATCGGTAACGGTAACAATAGTGTTATTGAAGGTTGCACGAATGTGAACCTGACCCTTCTCGATATTTTTTCTCTCGCGGCGT
>JAZODV010000033.1:0-10359 GCA_045597185.1 Eubacteriales bacterium | reverse complement strand
ATTGAGCATAATATTTTATAAATTTATTTTGTGCGTGTCTTTATAGAGATTATATTTTAATTAAATCGTTTCAAACGGGTCGTCGAGGACGTCGACCCCTACAGATCCCTTCGAATCAAACTCGCCGATAAATCAAAATTTAAACATAAAAATGCAAACACCGCCTGAATATAATTTGCGGTGTTTGCGTTTTTACCGGTATTACTCGTCTTTTTTCATAAGTATTTTTCTTGCGTTTTTTATTTCCGATGCAGTATAGCCGTAGCGCATAAGTGCCGCAGTGACCTTTTCGGCTTCTTTTTTGTCTTTTGGAAACGCCTTATATTTCTTTTCGATGTACTTTGCGCAGACCTCGGAAAAGTTCACCGTCGCGAGCATATTCTCGGCGGCGTCCAGCGCCTCTCCTCTGTATCCGATACAGAAAAGATGCGCCATTATTTTTTTACTTCCCCACAGCCGTCTTACGCAAAGCTCCGCAATTCTCATCGCGTCCTCTGCCTCGTTTATATATCCCTCATCCTCAAGCCGTTCTGCCGCCATATCGGCAACTCTTATACTGAATCCCTTTTCGCGAAGTCTGTACGCCACGACACCCTTGGATTTTGCTCCATATTCCAGCATTCTGATACCGCGTCTGTAGGCGTCACAGATGTTCGCGTCATTCTCGGCTTCCTCAAACTGCGCGTGTGTCATTCTTCCCTTTTTCAGCTCAAGCCCCCTATAGCATTTTTCGGTAATTATCATATACCGCTTATCATTCTTTTCAGGCGCGTCGCCGAAGGATATATTGACAGTTATTCCTATCAGTGAATTATCGCTCGACAGTCTTGATGCATGTATAAGCTCTATCGCGGGGTAGTCCTCATTCAGCCTGTTCGTCGGATTCATCGGTCTTAAGAGTTCTGATATCGAATTCGTCCTCGTCCTCATCGTCAAGCTCGAATTCCTCTGCGGTATCTGAGAGCTTATCACTCATCGAACGTACCTTTGCAAGTATCTCCTCGAACAGCTCCGAGTTCGATTCAAGTAGCTTTCTTATATTATCCTTGCCCTGACCGAGCTTCTCGCCGTTATATGAGAACCACGATCCGCTCTTCTTGATTATCTCAAGCTCTGTCGCCATATCGACAAGCTCGGATTCACGCGAGATTCCCTTTCCGTAAAGTATATCAAACTCTGCAGTACGGAAGGGCGGCGCGACCTTGTTCTTTACTATCTTACATCTTACGCGGTTACCGTAAATATCGTTTCCGTTCTTGAGCTGGTCGGCCTTTCTTACGTCGATCCTGACCGACGCATAGAATTTAAGAGCGCGTCCGCCCGTCGTTACCTCGGGGTTGCCGTACATAACTCCGACTTTTTCACGGAGCTGATTTATAAATATAACGATTGCGTTGCTCTTTGAAATTACAGCCGACAGCTTTCTCATTGCCTGCGACATAAGTCTTGCCTGAACGCCGACGTTTGACTGACCCATATCTCCCTCTATTTCCTGCCTTGGGACGAGAGCCGCGACAGAGTCTATAACTATAACGTCGACCGCTCCCGAGCGCGCAAGCGCGTCACAAATTTCAAGCGCGTCCTCTCCGCAGTCGGGCTGTGAAACGAGAAGATCGTCTATATTTACGCCAAGCGCCTTTGCGTATACGGGGTCGAGCGCATGCTCAGCGTCAATAAACGCCGCCTGACCGCCGACCTTCTGGACCTCTGCGATTATATGAAGCGCGACGGTCGTTTTACCCGACGATTCGGGTCCGTATATCTCGGTTATTCTTCCGCGCGGAACGCCCCCGATACCGAGCGCTCTGTCAAGCGCTACGGATCCGGTGCTGACCGCTTGAACGTTCATATGCTTATTTTCGCCGAGCTTCATTATCGTTCCCTCTCCGAAATCGTGCTCAAGCTGCTTCAGCGCCGTTTCAAGTGCTTTCTTCTTTGGATCTACGTTTTCCTCTACCTTCGTTACCTTTTTAGCTGCCATTATATGTCCCTCCATACACGTTTTTTCCTGTTATGGTATGATTATATACCATCTTTTTCATTTTGTCAAGTCTTTTTTGTCAATTTCGGAAAAATATTTTTCATTTTTCTGATGTTTTACTTTTTTGATCGGCTTATATTTCCATTAAAAGAAAATTTAACTGTCAAAAATCCGTCAGTCGTGCACGGCTTTTTTGTGTTATCCTCTATTTGGGGACGGCGAAAGCCGCAAGGAAAGGAAAAATATGAAGCACAGCTACCGTACGTGGCCGCTTCGGTACGGCTTATGACGTGGGAAATCGTTTCCGGCATATTCGCGATGCTCGCAGCGTTTATTTCGGTGATAAGCGCAGCCGTCAAGATAAACCGAGCTATCGTTCTGCTTGAAGAGGCGGTCAAGGAGCTTAGGGAGCATACAAAAGCGCAAGACGAACAAGAGCTTCGTGCATCCGAAAGGCTTGACCGACTTGACCGTCGTGTCGTCAGACTTGAGCGCAGGAATTCTCAGCGGCACTTCCGAGAACAGCAGCAGCTTTAAAAAGGATATTAATAATATGAATATAAAAGAAAAACTCACATCCCGCAAATTCTGGATGGCGGTAATTGCCGCAGTCGCGGGAGTTCTGCAGCTTTTCGGAGCCGACGATACCGTCACGACGCTTATCGGCGCAGTTCTCACGCTTGTTCCGTCGGTCATATACGTTATCACCGAGGGAAAGCTCGACGCCGCAAAGCTCACAGACGTCATAAGCTCAGTTGCCGACGAGCTTAACAAAGATAATAAAACAGAATAAGCAACAGAGCCGATACGGATTTTCCGTATCGGCTCTGTTGTTATTTAAGCGTTCAGTCTATTAACAATTATTTGTATTTGCGCTTTCTGGCGGCTTCCGATTTCTTCTTACGCTTTACACTCGGCTTTTCGTAGTGCTCTCTCTTTCGAAGCTCGGTAAGGGTGCCGTCTCTGGCGGTCTGGCGCTTAAAACGACGAAGCGCGCTGTCAAGCGATTCGCCTTCTCTGACCTTGATTTCTGCCATCTTATTTTCCCTCCCCTCACTCTTGTGTGTTGTGTGTTTTCGAAAACACCAAGACGTATTATACTACAATTTTTTTTGCTTGTCAATAGAAATCGAAATAATTTACTATAATTTTTTACAGAATCTGCAGTTTTTACTCGTCGCTGTCTATATAATGCTTTGCCTGTGTTGTGAACAGCTCGTAATAGCGTCCTTTTTTAGCCATAAGCGTCTTGTGATCGCCGCATTCAATTATTTCACCGTACTCAAGCACTACTATCTGTGTCGCAACTGTTGCGCTTGATAGTCTGTGTGAGACAAATATAGTCGTCTTATCGGCTCGAAGCTTGTCAAACTGATTGAATATCTCCTGCTCTGCCATAGGATCAAGGGAGGCGGTCGGCTCGTCGAGTATCAGAACATCCGACTCACTGTAGAAGGCTCGTGCCACGGCAAGCTTCTGCCACTGACCTATTGACAGCTCGATTCCGTTTTCCTCGAAGATTCGCATAAGCGGCGTATCGTATCCGTCGGGAAGCTTTTCAACATACTCCTCAGCCCCGCTCTGTCTTGCCGCTTCCTTTATCTTTTCAATATCAACATCCCTCTGTATTTCACCAAAACTGATATTTTCAGTAACCGTGAACGCGTACTTTCCAAAATCCTGGAAGATTATTCCGAACATTGCGTAGACTTCCTTGGTGTCGTACTCCCGTATGTCCTTGCCGTCAAGAAGTATTCTACCTTCCGTGGGATCGTAAAGTCTTGTCAGCAGCTTTATAAGTGTTGTTTTACCCGCTCCGTTAAGACCGACGAGGACTACCGTATCGCCGGGACGTATCGTCAGGTTTACGTTCTTTATAACGTCGCGCTCAGTACCGGGATAGCGGAAGCTGACATTTTCAAATACTATCGTGTGTGCCGTATTGCGCTTTACCTTTTCAGGCTTGTCCTTTATCGGAACGACCGTCTGCTTTTCTTCAAGGAAGGAGATAAGGTTGTCTATGAACAGCGTTCCCTCGTATATGTCCGCAGACGTGGTTATCAGCGTATTGATCGCAGTCGTTATCGAGCCTATCGCGCCTGTGTACATATTATAGTCACCGATCTTTATCCTACCCGAGAATACGTGTGTCGCGATAAATCCGTAGAAAAACAGATTAGTCGCTGACGAGATGAGCGCAAGCGCTACTTGCCAAATACTCTCGTTGAGTATAAGCTTGCGAAGTCCGTGGTAGTATCTGTCGAATACGTTTTTATAACTGTCGATAAACGTATCGGACAGATCGAACATTCTGACCTCTTTTGCAAGGTCCTTGTTGACCATAAGCCCCGAATAATACGCCATCTGACGTCTGTCCTTCGAGCGTACTCTGAAATAGCTGAAGGTCTTGCGTCTGTACACAAAGCTGATTATGGCAGACGGGACCGAAACAGTGACAACGAGCAATATCGCCCACCACATATCGGGAGCCGTTGCAAGAACCACAACGTATGACACAAGCTCAATAACGGTACTGATTATCGCAAAGGTCTGTCGTATTATCGTTATCGGTCTTGTACCCGCCTCGCGGTTGGCGTTTTCAAGCTTTTCATAAAAGCCGATCATGTCAAAGGAAGAGATATCAAGCTCGCGCGCCTTCTCCATTATCTGCACCTTTACCTGCTTTACGACCTTCTCTCCCGCAATTCTCGTGACTGCGGTATACACTCTTTGTATTATACGGTTGATAAGCCTTTGTGTGAACAGAAGAATTATAAAAAACATTACAGCAGAGCCCCAAAAGCTGACTGATGAGCCTGTTACACGTTCTTCGATTATCCCCTGGAGAGAGTTGAGTATATTTCTGGATATGATAGTTCCCGTAACCGGTAAAAATCCGATGATCAGGGTAATGACCGACATCGAAACAAGTATCCACGGTCCTGTTTTCCAAACAAGGTCAAATATGTAAAACAGACGTTTGAAAAAGCCGCCGAGAAGCTTTTTTAGATACGACGGTACTTCTTTCAGTGATTTCGGTCGTAGGACGCGTTCATAATTATAGCGTCCGTCCGGCATAAAACCTCCGGGTCCCATTCTTTTCTTCCTCCATTTGTCTGCGTGTGATAGTTGCGCTTGCAACATAATAATTTTAGCATAACCTCAGGGGAAAGTCAACAAAACCAAGAAATTTTATACCGTAAAAACCACAAAAAATATACCGTACCGTGTAAAAATGTGTTCAATGCGGTGAAATTTTTAAAAAGCTATTGATTTGTTGATAAAAATCAGTTATAATGTATAATTATCAAAGTATAAAGGACAAATTTCGATGATTAATTGCTTTTATCCCTCAAATATCCTACTTCCCGATTTCAAAAAGACCGACGGCTCTCGTTGGGCGGTCATCGCGTGCGATCAATTTACATCTGAGCCCGAGTATTGGGACGCTGCCGAAAAGTACGTCGGTGATGCGCCGTCCGCTCTCCGTTTGATCCTCCCCGAGGTCAGACTTGATAAGGCAGAGGAGTGCGTACCGGTAATAAACAAAACCATGTACCAATACCTCGGCTCTGTTCTGCACGAAAATCCCGAAACTATGATATTCGTCGAACGAACTCAGCCCTCGGGCGGTGTAAGGCGCGGTATCGTGGGTATGGTTGACCTCGAATGCTATGACTACAGAAAAGGAACAGAGCCGCGTATCCGTGCGACAGAGGGCACGGTGCTTGAAAGAATTCCGCCGAGAGTTGCTGTACGTCGCGGCGCTCCTATCGAGTTACCTCACGTTATGCTGCTTATCGACGACCCCGAAAAAACAGTCATCGAGCCGCTTATGTCGGCAGACCTTACCCCTGCATACGATTTCGATATGATGCTTGACGGCGGTCACATAAAAGGACAGTTCTTGACCGAGCATGAAATGAAAAGAGTATCGGATGCACTCGAAGCTCTCGTAACCCCCGAGGCGATAGAAAAGCGCTACGGCGGAAGCTTTGCTCCTCTGCTCTTTGCTGTCGGTGACGGAAACCACTCGCTCGCGTCGGCAAAGGCGCTCTATGAGGAAATAAAAGCCGAGATAGGCGAGGACGCCGCAAAGAACCACCCCGCGCGCTATGCGCTTGCCGAGGTCGTCAACCTTCACGACCCCGCGCTTGAGTTCGAGCCTATATACAGAGTAGTGTTCGGTGTCGAGCCCGAAAAATTCGTAAAGGAATTCAGCGAATATTGCGAAGCTCTTGACGGCGATTCCACACCGCAGACAGTAAAGTATATTTATAACGGCGGCGAGGGCGAAATAATTATAAGAAAGCCCTGCCATCAGCTCACTGTCGGCACGCTCCAGACATTCATCGACGGGTATATAAAAGAGCATCCGTCAGCTGTCGTTGACTACATACACGGCGAGGACTCCACCGAAAAGCTCGCTAATAAAGAAAACGCGATAGGCTTTATATTCGATGGAATGGGTAAAGATCAGCTCTTCAAGAGCGTAATGCTTGACGGCGCGCTTCCGCGTAAGACCTTCTCGATGGGACACGCAAGGGACAAGCGCTACTACGTTGAAGCAAGAAAAATAAAATGATCATATAATATTACAAAAAACGCATAGGAGATAAATATGTCACTTAAAGTAGTAAAATTCGGCGGAAGCTCTCTTGCAGACGCGGCACATTTCCGTCAGGTAGCAGATATAATAAAGGCAGACCCCGCAAGACGTTACGTCGTACCGTCAGCGCCCGGCAAGCGTTTTTCGGATGACGAAAAGGTCACCGATATGCTCTACGAATGCTATAATCAGGTAAAGAATCACGAGGATATTACAGAAATATACGAAAAAATTTGCGAGCGCTATAATTCCATAATCCGTGAGCTTGGTCTCGATTTTGACATTTCAGGTGAGCTTGAATACGTCAAAAATGCAATGCTTCACAGAGCAGGACGCGACTACGCCGCAAGCCGTGGCGAATACCTCAACGGTCTTATACTCGCAAAATATCTCGGCTTTGATTTTATCGACGCCGAAAACGTAGTATTCTTCCGAGAGGACGGCAGCTTTGACAGCGAAGCCACAAACGACGCCCTGCGCGAAGAGCTTTCAAAGCACGAATACGCTGTAATTCCGGGCTTCTACGGCATAAGACCCAACGGAACTATCAAAACCTTTTCAAGAGGCGGATCAGATATTACAGGCTCGATAGTCGCTCGCGCGGTATCAGCTGACCTTTATGAAAACTGGACCGACGTTTCGGGCTTTATGACGGCTGACCCGAGAATCATCAAGAATCCTCATCCCATTGACACCGTAACCTATACCGAGCTTCGCGAGCTTTGCTATATGGGCGCAACGGTGCTTCACGACGAGTCCATCTTCCCTGTCCGTATCGCAAATATTCCGATAAATATTAAAAATACGAACGCGCCCGAGGACCCCGGAACAATGATCGTCGATCAGACCGACAGCTTTGACCGCGAAAGAGTTATTACGGGTATCGCAGGACGCAAGGGCTTCTCTGTTATTACGGTTGAGGCTGAAAAGATGAACTCTACACTCGGCTTTGTCAGACGAATCCTCGAGATACTTGAGGAATACGGCATTAACGTAGAGCATGTTCCCACGGGAATTGACACAATGAGCCTTATCGTATCTACCGAAGCGCTCAACGCATGCCGCGCAAAGCTGCTTATCTCGCTTGAAAAGAGAGTTAACCCTGACGTGCTGACGATCGAGGACGGATTTGCAATGATAGCCGTTGTCGGACGCGGTATGGTCAAGTCGAAGGGCTGCGCTGCAAGGGTGTTCTCGTCTGTATCGAACGCAGGTGTCAATATTAGAATGATAGACCAGGGCTCGAGTGAGCTTAACATCATCATCGGTGTCGAGGAGCATGACTACGAAACGACCCTCCGCGCCATCTACGATGAATTCTGCGGAAATAAATAAGTTAAAAAATAGTAAGGAACAGACCGTCGCGGCGGCCTGTTCCTTTTAGTAACATCGTCAGGTAAATTGGGATTTATCCAAAACAATATTACAAAAAATGCGGTCTGAGTGAAATGCAAATTCATTTCACTCAGACCGCTTATCTTTATTTGAGTTTAGCGAGAGCCTCGTTGACTCCAACAAGGTTTTCCTTTATCTTTGCAAGCTTTGCTCTCTCACCCTCGACGACCGCCGCGGGTGCTTTTGCCACGAATCCTTCGTTTGCAAGCTTCTTCTCAATGCGCTCAGCCTCGGAATTCAGCTTCGTAAGCTCGGCGGTAAGTCTTGCTCTTTCCTTTTCCGTGTCAATAATATCAGACAGCGGCAGGAAGATAACTGCGGAATCGGTTACTATCTGTACCGAGTTGTCGGCACTTACGGTCTCTGCGTCAAAGCTTTCCGCAACCGCAACCTCGGACGCGGACGCAAGTCTTTCAAAGAACACCTTGGTATTTTCGCCAAAGCTCTCTTTATACTTAGTCGCAATATACACCTTTGCCTTACGCGACGGTACTACGTTCATATCAGCGCGTCTTGCGCGTATTGCCTTGATAGCGGTCATAACTCTCTCGAAATCGTCAGCCTCTGCACTGTAATCAAATTCGTCCGATGCCTTCGGATAGCTGTCTATCATGATGCTTTCCGCGTCATGAGGAAGTGCCTGATAAATTTCTTCCGTAATGAAAGGCATAAACGGATGGAGCAGCTTGAGAATTCCCGTGAGAACGCGGAGTATTACTCTTTGTGCCGTCTCGTTAGCTTCGCTTCCCTTATCGTTGAGTCTCGCCTTTGCAAGCTCAACGTACCAGTCGCAGAATACGTCCCAAGTAAACTCATAAATAGCCGCAAGAGCTACACCGACCTCAAAATTCGACAGCGCATTGTTGACCGACGCCGCAAGAGAATTAAAGCGTGTAAGTATCCATTTATCCTCGGCGGCAAGCTTTGTTTCCTCGGGCATTGCGGTGTCGTCTATCGTGAGATTCATACGAACGAAACGCGACGCGTTCCAAAGCTTGTTCGCGAAGTTTCTGGCAGACTCGATCTTTTCGTCCGAGAAACGCATATCGTTTCCGGGGCTGTTACCCGTAGCCAGAGCGAATCTGAGTGCGTCGGCACCGTACTTGTCGATAATTTCAAGCGGATCTATACCGTTTCCGAGAGATTTGGACATCTTACGTCCCTTTGCGTCACGAACAAGACCGTGAATGAATACCGTTGAGAACGGTATCTTTCCCGTGTGCTCAAGTGACGAGAAGATCATACGCGATACCCAGAACGAAATAATATCGTAGCCTGTTACGAGTACGTCTGTCGGGAAGAAGCGTTCAAGATCCTCGGTCTTATCGGGCCAACCCATCGTTGAGAAGGGCCAGAGGGCGGACGAGAACCAGGTATCAAGCACGTCGGGATCCTGACGCATCTCGGCGCCGCACTTAGGACATACGTGTACGTCTTCTTTAGATACGACCATCTCACCGCAGGTGTCGCAATAGAAGGCAGGAATTCTGTGACCCCACCAGAGCTGACGCGAGATACACCAGTCGTGGAGATTTTCCATCCAATTTATATATATCTTTGAGAATCTTTCGGGCTCAAATTTGATGCTTCCGTCACGGACTGCGTCAAGCGCGGGACCTGTCAGCGGTCCCATCTTTACAAACCACTGATCGGACGTAAGCGGCTCGACCGTGGTCTTACAGCGGTAGCAGGTACCAACGTTGTGAGAGTGAGGTTCAACGGAAACAAGATATCCGCCTGCTTCAAGATCGGCAACGATAGCCTTACGCGCGTCGTATCTGTCCATTCCCGCGTACTTTCCGCCAAGCTCGTTGATCGCTCCGTTGTCACCGATGACCTTGATGACCTCAAGCTCGTGACGCTTGCCGACCTCAAAGTCGTTCGGGTCGTGTGCGGGTGTGATCTTAACGCATCCGGTACCGAATTCAATGTCAACGTACTCGTCCGCGATTATCGGGATCTCGCGTCCGACAAGCGGAAGAACAAGAGTTTTTCCGACAAGGTCTTTGTATCTGTCGTCGTTCGGGTTTACCGCAACAGCGGTATCTCCGAGCATGGTTTCGGGACGGGTCGTTGCGACCTCAAGATATCCCGTACCGTCCTTATACGGATAGCGGATGTGCCAGAAGAATCCGTCCTGCTCGGTATATTCTACCTCTGCGTCAGAAAGAGCTGTGCGACAGTGAGGGCACCAGTTGATTATACGGTAGCCTCTGTAGATAAGTCCCTTATTGTAAAGATTTACGAATACCTCACGAACCGCGCGAGAGAGTCCTTCGTCCATTGTAAAGCGCTCTCTCGACCAGTCGCACGAAGAACCGAGCTTTTTGAGCTGGCTGATGATGCGATTGCCGTACTGTGCCTTCCAATCCCA
>JAZODV010000032.1:0-15398 GCA_045597185.1 Eubacteriales bacterium | reverse complement strand
ATTGAGCATAATATTTTATAAATTTATTTTGTGCGTGTCTTTATAGAGATTATATTTTAATTAAATCGTTTCAAACGGGTCGTCGAGGACGTCGACCCCTACAGATCCCTTCGAATCAAACTCGCCGATAAATCAAAATTTGAAAGATAAACAAAAATCAAAAGCAATCAGAAAGGAGCCTAAAATGCCAAAGCAGCACGCAAATATACCGATATTCATACCGCACATGGGTTGTCCGAACGATTGCGTATTTTGTAATCAGAGGACGATTTCGGGACACGGTGAATTTGATCCGTCAGGTGTCAGAAACGAAATAGAAACGGCGCTTGAAACTCTTGGCGACAGAACCTCCGAGATAGCGTTTTTCGGCGGCTCGTTTACAGGGATCGACCGAGAGCTTATGGTATATCTGCTCGATATTGCCGAGGAATACGTAAGGTCGGGCCGTGTGTCGGGTATCAGAATGTCCACAAGACCCGACTATATAAACGCCGAAATAATCGAAATACTCAAGAAATACACCGTCGCAGCGGTCGAGCTTGGCATACAAAGCACCGACGAAAGAGTGCTTTTAGCATCAAAAAGAGGACATACGAAAAAACAGTCCGAAACGGCGGTGCGACTTTTGACCGAGGCAGGCTTTTCGGTGGTCGGACAGATGATGTTAGGACTTCCGAAATCAACGCGAGAGACCGAGATACAGACCGCGCGCGATATCTGCTCATGGGGTGTCTCGGCGGCGCGTGTATATCCGACTGTGGTATTTAAAAAGACCGCGCTTTGCCGAATGGCGGAGCAAGGAGATTACACTCCACTCACCGACGCCGAGACGGTAAGCCGTACCGCAGATGTGCTCGACGTGTTTGACAGACGCGGTGTAAACGTAATACGTGTCGGGCTTCAATCGTCTGAAAATCTTTCGTCCGAGGAAGAGGTGTATGGCGGAGCTAACCACCCAGCGATAGGCGAGCTTTCCATGAACGAGTTGTATTTCAGACGCATCTGCGAGGCGATAGGAGAGCAGGATTTAAGAGATAAGAACCTCACAGTTTACGTTGCACGTGGGTCGGTTTCAAAGGCTGTGGGACAAAAAAGAAATAATATTTTGCGCCTGCGTGAAAAATACGGTGTAAATGTTGTAAAAATCCTTGAAAAAAGTGACATTTTAGGTTATAATATAAGGTATGAATAAAGATTCGGAAGGAGGGCGCAAATGTACTTAAAATCACTTGAGATGCAAGGTTTCAAGTCGTTTCCCGACAAGACCAAGCTGACATTTGAAGGCGGTACTACAATAATCGTAGGGCCTAACGGAAGCGGAAAATCGAATATTTCGGACGCGATGCGTTGGGTGCTTGGCGAGATCTCCTCCAAGAGTATACGCGGAACCAAAATGGAGGACGTCATATTCATAGGCTCGGAGAGCCGACGTCAGATGGGCTTTGCCGAGGTCTCGGTAACCTTCGACAACACGGGCGACGGCGCAAGGCTTGACAGTCCGTACGACGAGGTCACGGTAACGAGACGTTACTACCGTTCGGGAGACAGTGAGTATTTTATAAACCGCAGACCTGTAAGACTGCGCGATATTTACGAGCTGTTTATGAACACGGGTATCGGACGCGACGGTTATTCGATAATCGGACAGGGTAAGATAGCCGAGATAATTTCAAGAAAGAGTGACGAACGCCGCGCGGTTTTTGAGGATGCCGCAGGTATCGCAAAATTCAGACACAAACGCACGGAGACCGAAAGAAAGCTCGCTCATACCGAAGAAAACATGGTACGTATAAACGACGTATTTCTTGAGGTCGAGGCTCAGGTCGGTCCTCTCGAAAAGGAAGCGGAGAAGGCGAAAAAGGCTCTCGTTCTGCTTGAAGCAAAGAAAAAAGCGGACGTACAGCTCTGGCTTTACGACACCGAAAAGATACGTGCAGACATCACGGCGGCAGACGAATCGTTCAGACGCTCGGAATTTGATCTTCACAATGCCGAGGAGGCACTTGGCGATTTCGAGAGACAGAACGACAGGCTTTTCGAAGCGTCGCAGAGCAATAAAATGGCGTCCGAGGAGCTTTTCAGAAGTATAAAGGAACAGACTAACATAAATCACACGCTCGACAGCGAGTACCGTGTAAACGATACTAAAATACTTCACACGGGCGAGCTGATCGCGGCGGCAAAGGGAGTTATAGCTTCGTCGGAGACCACGCTTGCGGCAGAAAAGGAAAACCACAAGGCAAAGACAGAGGAGATATCGGCGCTCGAAAAAGCACTTGAAGAAAAGAAAGCCGAGCATACAAGGCTTCTCACGGAGCAGAAGGCGGCGGCAGACGAGGCAGCAAGGCTTGAGTACGATATCGCGGTATCGCTTGAGGATATACACAGACTTGAGACCGAGGAGACAGACATAAAGGTCAAGCTGTCAGTGCTTGAAAGTGCTACCAAGACCGATTCAGGTAAGGACAGTTCGATAAACGCAGAAATAGAAGACTACGAAAAGCTTTCGTATGAGCTTACGTCGAGATGTGAGGCTCATCTTGAGGTGGTTGAGTCGTATAATAAATCAGAGACCGAAAGTGAGACCGAGCTTGCCGAAACGCTTAATGAGCTGAACGAGATAACCGTAAAAATGGATAGAAAGTCGGGTGAGCTTTCGTCTGTAAAACTTCGCCGTGACTCAATAGCCCAGAGAATTGAAAACTTCAAAGTTATGGAGGAGCAGTTCGAGGGATATAACAGCTCGGTACGTTTTGTAATGAAGCAGTACGCCGACGGAAAGATAACAGACACGAACGGTGTCAGATGCGCAAAGATTTACGGCCCGCTCTCGCGTGTTATCTCGGTTGACGACAGCTACGTGACCGCAGTGGAAACGGCACTCGGAGCAAACCTTCAGCATATAGTTGTTGCGGATGAGGGCGTTGCAAAGGCGGCAATGTATACGCTGAAGCAGGCGCAGGCAGGTCGTGCGACCTTCTTCCCACTCACGTCTATGAAGGGAACGACCCCCACTAGTGAGATGCGCTCGGCAGAGAATTTTAAGGGCTTTGTAGCGGTCGCCGATACACTTGTAAAGTGTGACGACAGATTCCGCGGAGTCGTATCGAATCTGCTCGGAAGAACGGTAGTGTTCGATAATATCGATAATGCCACAGCTATGGCAAGATCGCTCGGATATAAGGTAAGAGCCGTAACTCTTGACGGACAGCAGATAAACGTTGGCGGCTCGTTCACGGGCGGTTCGTCAAAGACGAAAAACGGCATACTCGGACGCGCAGGCGAGATAAAGAACCTCGAAAAAGAGCTTGAAGGCGTAAAGATACTCCTTGCGGCAACCGAAAAAGAACTTTCAAAGCTCGAGGGCGAGAGAAACAAGCTCTCGGATAAGCGTTCGTCGGCAGAGGAGCGCATAAAGCTTATAAATACTCTCCGCAATACAGAGCAGGGACGACTTGAACAGGTGCGCGCAAAGCTCGACGCTAACAATACGCTGATAGAAAAGCTCCGCGCAGATCTTGGTGATATTTCAAGAAATCAGGAAAAGAACCGAGAGGAAATAAAGGAGCTGACGGCAGCGGCAAAGGCGGTACGTGTTCAGATAGATGAGATATCGGCATACCGTTCGGAGCGTGATATTGAGAAAAACGCACAGCTTTCTCTTCGTGACGAGCTCGGTGAAAGAATAACCGAGGCGTATATTGCGACGGTTGAAATATCGAAGGATATAGAAAACGCGAACGCACTGCTCGAGCAGTCGAAGAACGTTATAGACAGATGTGTCGGTGACATTGCTGAGCAGAACGAAAGGATCGCCGCGCTTGACGGTGAGGTCTCGGCTCTCAGAGCGTCGCAGACCGAAAACCGCGAGAAATTTGCGGAGGGCGAAAAGAGACTTTCCGTGCTCAATTCAAAACGTGCGCTGCTTGAATCGGATAGCTTTGAATTTGAACGTAAGCTCAACGCGATAACCGGCAAGATGCGCGACAAGATGAACGAAAAGGAGCTTATTTTCCGTGAGTATACCAAATGGGAAAATAAGCTGACGAATCTTCGCGAGGCTCAGGATAAGCTGGCAACAAAGCTTATGGAGGAGCACGAGCTGACACGTAACGAGGCGATAGCTCTCGGATATCCTGAGATCGACGCAAAGACACGTCCCGAGGTGCAGCAGATACAGACAGAGTGCCGCAATAAGCTTCGCGCGATAGGTAACGTTGACCTTGACGCTGTCGATAAGTATAAAGAACTAAAAACAAGATACGATTACATGGCAGAGCAGATAAATGACTTAAGCAAGTCAAAGACAGAGCTTGAAAATATAATCTCGAAGATAGACGAGGAGATGAAGGTCACCTTCGTCGAAGCCTTCGGACGTATCAACGAAAACTTCAACAAGGCGTTCTGTGAGCTGTTTGGCGGAGGCTCTGCCGAGCTTCAGCTGACCGACCCCGACGACGTACTGAATTCGGGTATCGAGATAAAGGCGGCGCCTCCCGGAAAGATCATCAAATCGCTGATGCAGCTCTCGGGCGGTGAGCAGTCGTTTATCGCGATCGCGCTCTTCTTTGCGATAATTCAGGTAAATCCGACGCCGTTCTGTATTCTCGACGAGATAGAGGCGGCGCTTGACGAGGTAAACGTCGCAAGATTTGCAGAATACATAAAGCGTTACTCGGACGGAACTCAGTTCGTTATCATAACACACCGCCGCGGAACAATGGAAGCGGCAAACAGACTCTACGGTGTAACGATGCCTGAGCACGGAATCTCGAAGGTTCTGGCACTTGACGTAGAAGAAATCTCAAAAAAGAAAGGCGATTCCTGGGATGAAATTTTTGGATAAGCTGAAATCCGGTCTTAAAAAGACAAAGGATGCGATATTCGGCGGACTTCACAATATTGCAAAAACCTTTACTCGCGTTGACGAAGATATGCTTGAGGAACTTGAGGAGCTGCTCATTGAAGCTGATGTCGGAGTTGAAACGACAGAGGAAATCATCGACGAGCTACGCGACCGCATCAAGGACGGCAGACTTAAAGAGCCCGAGCAGATAAACGGCGCTATAAAGGAAATAATTACCGAGATGATAGGCGAGGGCGAGGACTTAAAGCTTGAAACGTCTCCGTCTGTCGTGTTGGTTATCGGCGTCAACGGCGCAGGTAAGACTACGGGTATCGGTAAAATATCTAACAAGCTCAAAAAGGACGGCAAAAAGGTCGTCGTTGCGGCGGCTGCCCCCTTCAGAGCGGCGGCTATCGATCAGCTCGGCGTATGGTGCGAGAGAGCAGGCGTGGATATGGTAAAGCAGAGCGAGGGAGCAGATCCTGCGGCTGTTGTCTACGACGCTATAAACTACGCGAAGAATAAACGTGCAGATGTGCTCATCATTGATACCGCGGGCAGACTTCAGAACAAAAAGAACCTTATGAATGAGCTCTCTAAGATCGATAGAGTTATAGACCGTGAGCTTCCCGGCGTTTGCCGTGAGAACCTTTTGGTGCTTGACGCGACCACGGGACAGAACGCGATCTCGCAGGCAAAGGAATTCAAGAATTCGGCGGCACTTACGGGACTCATTCTCAATAAGCTCGACGGAACAGCAAAGGGCGGTATCATAATCTCAATCAAGCGGGAGCTCGGTATTCCCGTCAAGTTTGTCGGAGTCGGCGAGAAGATAGACGATATGGAGCCGTTTAATGCGGGAGAATTTATCGACGCGCTGTTTGCAGCTGACGGTGAAGAAGAATGAAAGCCGTACTTGCATCACACAATAAGCACAAAATAACCGAGCTACAGACGCTCATCCGCAAATATATTCCCGATTTTGAGCTGCTCTCTCTTTCGGACGTTGGTCTTAACGACGAAATAGTTGAGGACGGCGACAGCTTCGAAGCCAACGCGCTCATAAAGGCGAGTTACGCCGCAAAGTCGGGGTATATCGGTATAGGTGACGACTCGGGTCTCTCGGTTGACGCGCTCGGCGGTGCTCCGGGTATATACTCGGCAAGATACGCGGGCGAGGACGGAAACGACGCGAAAAACAACGAAAAAATACTTCGTGAGCTTGACGGTGTCAGCGACAGGAGAGCAAGGTTCGTCTGCACTATCGCGTGTGTTTTCCCGAACGGTGAGGAACCCATAACGGTTACAGGCTACGCCGAAGGAAAAATGCTGACCGAGGCAAAGGGTGATGGCGGCTTTGGTTATGACCCACTGTTTTACTCGACCGAGGGAAAAAAGACTTTTTCGGAAATGACCGCCGAGGAAAAAAACGCGGTCAGCCACAGAGGAAGAGCCATCGCAAAATTTGCGGATGCTCTTACCGAAAAATACAGTATTAAGGACTAATTATGACATCAAAACAACGCGCATATCTGCGCTCGCTTGCCGTGAATATCGACACGATAATGCAGGTCGGTAAGGACGGCGTAAATCAAAATATGATAAAGACGGTCGGCGACGCACTTGAGGCACGCGAGCTTATAAAGCTCAAAACGCTCGAAAACTGCGGACTCACACCTCGCGAGGCTGCGGAAGAGCTTGCCGCAGGTACGGGTGCAGAGGTAATAACCGTTATAGGCTCAAAGTTTGTGCTTTACCGTGAATCCGTAAAGAACAAACGCATTGAGCTCAACTAAAATGAGAATAGGCATCTACGGCGGCACGTTTTCCCCGCCGCACATCGGTCACATATCGGCGGCAAGGGCGTTTTATAGCAAGATGAGGCTCGATAAACTTCTCATAATTCCTGCAGGAATTCCGCCGCATAAAAAAATAACCTACCCCGACGATCAGGTAAAGAGACTAAAGCTCTGTGAGCTGTCGTTTTCCGATATTGAGGGTGCAGAGGTGTCGGATATTGAACTGAAACGAGAGGGAAAAAGCTATACGGTGCTGACTCTGCGTGAACTTGCACGAAAGGACAGGGAGCTGTTTCTTCTGTGCGGAACAGACATGATACTGACGCTTGATTCGTGGTACTGTCCGGAGGAGATATTCAAGCTATGTACGCCCGTGTGTATTCGACGCGAAAACGACAGCAAAATCGGGCGAAAGCTCGAAGCAAAGCTGACGCTTTACCGTGAAAAATACGGCGTGGATATTCCGATAATAGATGTGCCTGCAATAGACATCTCGTCAAGTGAGGTACGCGAAAAAATAAGGCGAGGTGAGTCCGTATCGGGTCTTGTCTCACTTGCGGCTGAGGAATTTATCAGAGCGGAGGGAATGTACAGATGATCTTCTCTGACGAAAAAATAAATTCGCTCCGCGCAAGGATCGCAAATGACACGCAGATGTCCGAAAAGCGCAGGGCTCACATTCTTGAGGTCGAAAAAATGGCAGTACGGCTCGGAAAGATATACGCACCCGAAAAGCTTGACGTTCTTTCTGTGGCGGCACTGCTCCACGATTACACGAAGGAGATACCGTACGACCGTCAGCTCGCGATCTGTCTTGAAAACGCCTATATACCGACCGCGGACGAGCTGGCAGCCCCGAAAACGCTTCACGCGATCACGGCGGCACTGCTGATCCCGAAGGAGCTTCCCGAATTTAACGATCCCGAGGTGGTTTCGGCGGTCAGGTGGCATACAACAGGTCGCGCGGGTATGACGCTTACAGAAAAGCTGATATTTTTAGCCGATTATATCGACGAATCGCGCACGTATGATGATTGCGTAGAGCTTCGCCGTAAATTTTTTGAAAAAGAACCCGAAAAAATGACCGAGACCGAGCGGCTCTCGCATCTTTCGGATATACTTATACTCGCATACACAAAAACGATGCACTCGCTTATAGAAAAGATGCGACCGATATGTCCCGACACAGTGGCGGCATATAATGAGCTTGTGTGTGAGAAATCAAAATAAGGAAGGAACTAATTATGGATAACAACGTAAATATCAATGAAATAAACGAAAACGAAAATCTGCCGTCGCTTGAAAACGCAACATCAGCCGAGCTTGCCGCATATATCGCAGAGGTGCTTGACTCGAAGAAGGCACACGACATAAACGTTTTAGAGGTCGGTAAAAAGACGATAATCGCGGAACAGTTCGTGCTTTGTACGGGTGGCTCGAACACGCAGGTACGCGCGCTGACCGATGAGGTAGAGTACAGAACGAAGCTCCGCGGAGTTGAGCCATACAGAATTGAAGGAAGAGACAGCAACGCGTGGATAATTATGGACTACGGACACGTGCTTGTTCACATTTTCAGCCGAGAGGCACGTCAGTTCTATAAGCTCGAAAAGCTTTATGAGGGCGAATAAGCATTAAATCAAAAAAACGGTCACGTGAACGTGACCGTTTTTTGATTTGTCGGTGAGGTTTTATACGTGGGCAACGCCCATATATAATATTTATTTACTTATTTATCCTCCTGACGGGAATACCGAGAGGAGATTTGTCCACGTAGGCTTTTATAACTCGGTCGACCTCGGTCGGTGTTTCGTCGGTAAAGATGAAATGACGTGAGACGATTCCCGCTTTTTTCATCTCTTCCTCACGGTCTGACATACAGGTCGGTAGACTGTTATATACGACGTTTCTGTGCTGCCCCTCGCGTATCACCGTGAAATCAATGCCACGTCTGTCGGTGAGCGTTGCGTGACAGATCTGACAGCTATTATACCCCTGACAGCCTGTAATTTCGCGTATTGCGCACTTTTCGAGCAGCATAAGCGGTAATTTACCGTAAACGGTAGCCGTTACCGCGCCGCCAAGGTCACGTAGCTTCGGAAGCGTAAGCTCGGGCGACGCTATAAGCTCGCAAAAGCCGAAGGATTCAAGAACCGCCGCTGTTTCGCTGTTTGTAATATTGAGACGGAGATCGCCGTGAAGAGTAAACCCGAATTTGTTCGCAAGCTCGATATGTCCGAGGTTTCCGACTAAAATATCGGTCGCGCCAAGCTCCTTTGCACGTTCAAGCAGTTCTGTAACTCGCGGTATTTCACGGTCAAACACGACAGGCGGCATTATAACGCCCGACGTTGAGCCGTCGTAGCGGTCAAGCGGCAGATATATAATATCAAAATACTCGCGTGCCGTCTGCGTTACGTCCGACGGACTTAAAAATCTTGCGGAACACAGAGGTGTACGTTTATTTTTCGGTGAGACTTTTGTATAGTGGTTTGAAATTTCATATTTTGGCTTAAGAGCCTCTCCAAGCGCAGATATAGCGTCGCGCCTCAGAGCGTTAAGACGCGATATTGGCATCATAAGACCGTCGTCGGCGTTTATTTTTATATTATTTAGGGCGTATGGAGTTCCGCCGAGCTTTGAAAGCGAGCGCGAAAAATCAGACACCGACATCGGCGCTGTATTGGCAAGAAGCGGTTCGTCACCAGTGACCGTGACCGACGTACCTCCTGCGCTGAGCGTAAGCGACGACGGCTCGTGTGATTTAAAGGTTGCTAAAATATCAAGACCGACCTTGCGAGATATTCCGTTGAATTTTTCAATCTGACGGGAATCTGCTTTGTCGCTGTCGCTTCGTATTCCGAGCATATGTGAGCCGAGCCGTCCCGAAAAATATCCGTCGGTAAAGCCGCCTCTTGAAAATGCCTCGGCAAGAGAACGGATCTCATCGGGTGTCGCGGCTCTTCCCTCGTCGATCAGACGGCGGTAGATGCTCACTACGCGGTGAACGTATTCGGGGGACTTCATCCGACCTTCTATTTTAAGTGAATCGACGCCGTTTTCGATAAAGAAGGGAATAAACGCCGCAAGGCAGGAGTCCTTAAGCGAGAGCGGATATTTCTCACGTTTACCTACACAAAACGGCAAACGGCAGGGCTGGGCGCATTCACCGCGATTTCCACTTCTTCCACCGACGACCGATGAAAAAAGACACTGACCCGAGTGACTGACGCAGAGTGCGCCGTGTATAAAGACCTCAAGCTCAAGGTCGGTGTTTTCTTTAAAGCTTTTTATGTCGTTCATGCTTGCCTCACGCGCGATGACCATACGAGAAAAACCGAGCTTTTTTAGCTCGGCGGCGGCAAAACGGTTATGACCCGACGCCTGAGTGCTTGCGTGAAGCGGCATGTCGGGTATGTGTCTTTTTATTTGGGCTGCGGCTCCGAGGTCGGCGACGATCAGAGCGTCAATACCCGCGTCGGCGGCGTCGCTCGCGGCTTTCAGCGTGTGGTGTAGCTCTCTGTCGTATATGAGAGTATTGAGCGTGAGATAGCACCTCACACCGTACCTGTGCGCGAGTGAGATATATTCGCGAAGAGAGGTGCTGTCAAAATTGACCGCGCCCATTCGAGCGTTAAAAGCCGAGCCGCCAAGGTAGACGGCATCGGCTCCCGCATCTATTGCCGCTTCGAGCGCCGCAGGCGAGCCGGCGGGCGCTAAAAGCTCGGGAAGCTTAGTCATTTGAGGTAAGCTTTTCAAGCTCTTCTTCAAGCTCTCTGATACGGATCTCGTATTCTGCGTTGAGAGACTCGAGACGCTTTAACTTTCTTTGCGCCTTGAGCTTGTCCGCGCAGTAGTCGAGAGCGCAGAGAAGAGCTGCTTCTGTTTTTGAGCAACGGTTGCTCTTTAAATATATTTCGCGCAGATGGCGGTCGATGACACCGACAAGAGCCTCAACAGCCTCGGGGGATTCGTCGCTGACGACGTTCATAGGTATGTCCGCTATGGTTATCTTATACCTTTGCTTCATAATTCCTCCTGTATCTAAACTTTAATCTTGACAAAACAAAAATATGTAGTATAATTTTTATATTACATCTATTATAATACAAAAACTCAATTTTGGAAAGACCTTTTTGAGTAAAATTTTTCGACAAATGAAAAAATATTTATAAAGGACACGTAAAATTATGGGAATGTTCAAAAATTGCCGCCGTGTCGTCATAAAAGTCGGCTCTTCGACACTGACGCACGAGACGGGACATCTTAATATCAGACGGATAGAAACGCTTGTCAAGGTACTCTCGGACCTTAAAAATTCGGGCAAGGATATAGTTCTCGTCAGCTCGGGTGCGGTCAGTGCCGGCGTTGCGAAGCTTGGACTTCCCGAAAGACCCCACTCGACGGCAGAGAAGCAGGCGACCGCCGCCGTCGGTCAGACCGAGCTTATGAAGATATACGCAAAATTTTTCTCTGATTACGGAATCACGGTCGGTCAGATACTTATGACGCGTGACGTGTTTGAGAATGACGAGGGAAGAGCGCACGTTGAAAATACCTTTGAGTCGCTTATCGGTCTTGGTTGTGTTCCAATAGTAAATGAAAACGACTCGGTCGCGACAGAGGAGCTTAACTTCGGTGGAAACGATTATTTGTCTGCGTACGTTTCTGTCGTGTGTCACGCAGATATACTTATAAATCTTTCGGATATCGACGGTCTTTTTGATAGCGACCCCCGAAAGAACGAAAATGCAAAGCTCATAAGCCGTGTTGAGAACATAGACGACGTTATTTCACTGGCGGGCGGAAAGGGAACAGAGCGAGGCACGGGCGGTATGACGGCAAAGCTCGAATCGGCAAGACTCGTCACGGGCGCAGGTATTCCTATGTTTATAATGAACGGACACGACCCCGAAATACTTTACAGACTGCTTGACGGTGAACACGTCGGTACGTATTTTACGGCAAAATGACGTCAAAGCAAAGAATGGCGTCGGCGGTAGAAGGACTAAAAAAAGCATATCCCGAAGCCGTTTGCTCCCTTGAATACGGCGGGGAGCCCTGGAAGCTGCTCGTTATGGGCAGACTTTCGGCACAATGCACCGACGCGCGCGTGAATATCGTCTGCCGCGAGCTGTTTGAAAGGTTTTCGACCGCCGAGGCGCTTGCAGAGGGAGAGCTCTCTGAAATTGAAGAGATCGTGCGCCCTTGCGGACTTTTTCGCACCAAAGCCGCAGATATTAAAAACGAATGTATAAGACTTACAGAGGTTTATGGGGGAGTTCTTCCCAACACAATGGAGGAGCTTCTGACCTTCCCCGGCGTCGGCAGAAAGATAGCAAATCTACTGCTCGGAGATATTTTTAAAAAGGGCGGTGTCGTGACGGATACCCACTGTATACGTATCTGCGGCAGGCTCGGGTTTTACTCCGAGGACTTAAAAGACCCGAAAAGAGTCGAAAAAATACTCGAAAAGCTGATACCGACCGACGAGCAGAGTGATTTTTGCCACCGTCTCGTGCTTTTCGGACGTGAGATTTGTACGGCACGGTCACCGCGCTGTACCGAATGTCCTCTTGCGGATATTTGTAAGAATAAGAAAATATAAATGAAAAAGAGGTGAGCGCGTGTGGAATGCAGACTGTGTCCTAGAAATTGCGGCGCGGACAGAGCGTCGGGACAGCTCGGCTTTTGCGGTATTGATAATATACCGAGAATTGCAAGGTACGCGCCGCACCTTTGGGAAGAGCCCTGCCTTTCGGGTCAACGCGGCGCGGGAACAATATTCTTTTCGGGCTGCTCACTCGGATGCGTGTACTGTCAGAACCGCGATATAAGCCGAGGACAGACAGGAGAGAGGGCAGACGAAAACCGCCTCGGCAAAATGATATTTGAGCTTGAAGAGCAGGGCGTTCACTGCATAGAATTTGTCACCCCAACGCACCACACCGACACCGTCGCGCGTGTGCTTGAAAGGATAAAGCCAAGCTTAAAAATACCGACCGTGTGGAACAGCGGCGGCTACGAAAAGCCCGAAACGCTCAGAATGCTCGACGGTCTTATAGACATTTACTTACCCGATTTTAAGTACGGTACAAAAGAGACCGCGGAAAAATATTCGGCGGCAGGCGATTATACAGAATATGCAAGCGCGGCGGTACGCGAGATGTTTCGCCAAACGGGAAACGCGGAATTTTACGAAAACGGAATGATGAAAAAGGGCGTTATAGTTCGTCATTTGGTGCTTCCCGGAAACAGGCACGACTCGGTAAGAGTCCTTGAAATTCTCGCGGAAATATTACCCGTAAAGGATATAAGACTCAGCCTTATGAGTCAGTACACCCCTGATTTTGCAAACGACACGCCGTACGCAGAGCTTCAAAGACGCGTAACGTCTTTTGAGTACAAATATGTACTAAAGGTGGCAGAAAGCCTTGGCTTCCTCGGCTATTTTCAAGAGCGAGCCTCGGCGGATAAAAAATACACGCCCGAATTTTGATAGATAAATTGGGATTTAACGGAGAGTTGAGGTTTTATGCGGGGTTTCACCCCACACCCCACCAAAGGAACTTTTTAGAAAAAGTTCCTTTGGAATCTTCAAAAATTTTCAAAAATAATTGGTTTAACCTATGTATTTATGAATCTTTCACCGACCGCTCGGACGCAATCGGTGAAGGAAAGCACCGTACTCATCACGTCGGGGCTGATGGTCTTGCTAAAAGTGAGGTTCACCACGGCACCCCTCCTCGTCGCTACCGCAGTCGCGGCTCGTGTGTTGCCATTCGGACACACTCACTACGCGACATTATAACAATATTAACCGTTTGAAATTTTAAAAATTTATATTATTCTTTAGCGTCGCGCAGTGAGAACGCCGCAATGGCGTGCGTTTGAGCCCGCGACTGCGTGAGCGAGTAGTCGAGGCGCCGTGGTGAACCTCACTTTTAGCAAGACCTCCGGCCTCGACGCGTAAAGCTCCGTATAAAACCTCAACGGTTGCGCCCGAGCAACCGTTGAAAGATAAACAAACAATTAAAACAAATCCCATTGTTTAAAAGTTTTTGAAGATTCCTAAGGAACTTTTTGCAAAAAGTTCCTTAGGCGGGGTATGGGGCAGAGCCCCACATAATCCCCACCGATAAATCAAAATTTGAAAGAAAAACAAACGTTTAAATATTAAAATCATTGAAAAGGATCATAAAATATGATAAAACGACCCGAAATACTCTCTCCTGCGGGTGACCCCGAAAAGCTACGCGCGGCGCTGCTGTACGGTGCCGATGCCGTCTATCTTGCGGGTAAAAGCTTTGGAATGAGAGCCGCGTCCGACAATTTTTCGGTTGAAGAGCTGAAGAGTGCCGCAGACTATACCCATTCGCTCGGTAAAAAGCTGTATATAACGCTGAATAATATGCTCCACGGGTACGAGTACGGTGAATTTCGTGAGTTTCTTTCCGAGATAAAGGATATAGGGATCGACGCGGCAATCGTTGCCGACCTCGGTGTTATGGATACCGTGCGAGAGATAATTCCGTCGATGCCGATACACGTCTCAACGCAGGCAAGCATCTGCTCGCCTGCCGCCGCACGCGCGTATGCAAGACTTGGAGCTGAAAGACTCGTGCTGGCTCGCGAGCTGACGCTTTCCGAAATAAAGGCGATACGCGACGCCATCCCCGACGAGATTGAGCTTGAAGCGTTTGTTCACGGCTCGATGTGTGTGTCGTACAGCGGTAGATGTATGCTGTCGAATCAGCTTATAGGGCGCGACGCAAACCGCGGAATGTGCGCCCAGCCCTGCAGGTGGAGCTATAATTTATATGAAGAAAAGCGACCTGACCTGCCGATACCGATCGAGGAGACCGACAGAGGCACATTCATAATGTCGTCGAAGGATATGTGCACTATAGGAATAGTTCCAGAGCTTATAGAGGCAGGTATAAATTCATTTAAGATAGAGGGAAGAGTCAAGAGCGCGTATTATACGGCGGTGGTAACTAATGCCTACAGAATGGCAGTTGACGCATATTTTGCCGACCCCGAGGGGTATACTTTTGATGAAAGACTTCTGTCCGAGCTTGAGAGTGTTTCTCACAGAGAATACGCCACTGGATTTTACAGGGACGACCCCCGAGAGAATCCGCAGCTTGCGTCGAGCCTCGGCTATATACGCGAAAAAGCCTATCTTGCCACGGCAGACGAGGACGCAAAAGAGGGCGAGCTTTGCAGATTTATTCAGCGGAATAAGCTGTCGCTGAATGATCGCGTGGAGCTTATCTCCCCCGGAAAGCTCGGCAGAGGCTTTACAGTGACCGAAATTTATGACGAAAACAAAGAACCGATCGAAGCCGCGCCGCATCCGCAGATGCCTTTTTATATCCGCGCGCCGTTTGATATAAAAAAGGGAGACATAATCCGCGGAGCGAACTAAAAAAATTGAAAGTTGAAAATTGAAAATTGACGAAGAAAAACGCAAAAGCGTTTTTCTTCCGAGATTTATTATCCATTTAATTTCGATAAATTGGGATTTATAGGTACGTTGCGTTTTTTATGCGGGGTTTCACCCCACACCCCACTTAAGGAACTTTTTGGAAAAAAGTTCCTTAAGGATCTTCAAAAACTTTCAAAAATAAATGATTTATCCTATGTATTTATACACCTTTCACCGACCGCTCGGGCGCGATCGGTGAAGGAAAGCACGGTACTCATCTCGTCGGGGCTGGTGGTCTTACTAAAAGTGAGGTTCACCACGG
>JAZODV010000031.1:0-5049 GCA_045597185.1 Eubacteriales bacterium | reverse complement strand
CTTATCGCTTCGATAGTTGTGTTGATTGTTGTATTTCTTGTTACTTGTATAAAAAAGAAAAGCTTTTTAGCCGCTCTGTCTGCGGTTGCAGCAGTTAATGTGGTTGGGTGCTTGTGGCTGTTAAAGCACAATCGCAAAAAGGGGGGCGGACATTTCTTTGATTTCTTTGATGAATCAAAGTATGAAATATTCGACAAAGAAGAATTGGAGCACGCCGCAAGAGCGATTCGCGCGGGATTTTGCAAAAAGCATATAACCGACGAATGCGGAAGAACCGCTAAGCCCATATACGAAATTCCGGTCGATGAGGAAACGACCGAAGCGGATTTTGCAAAATGAGTATTCGTGAACAAGATATACGCACCGCCGCCGTTATCGGCGGCGGTGCTTGTAAAAAGCTGAAAAAGGCTAAGGTTGCTGTTTTCGGAGTTGGCGGAGTTGGCGGACTCATAGTCGAGGCTCTTGCGCGCGCAGGTGTTGGACGTATTGACGTTTTTGACGGAGACACCGTTGCCGAATCAAATATAAACCGACAGATCATAGCCTTACATTCAAATCTCGGAAAAAACAAAGTAGACGTTATAAAAGACAGGGTACTTGATATTGATCCAGAATGTAAGGTAAATGCGTATAAAGTGTTCTATCTTCCTGAAAATGCAGACAAGTATCCACTTGACGAGTATGATTATATTGCCGATGCTGTTGATACGGTTTCCGCAAAAATCGAGCTTGCCGTAAGGGCAGACAAACTCGGAATACCTATGATAGCTGCAATGGGGGCGGGCAATAAGCTTGACCCCACAAAATTTGAGGTGGCGGATATTTATAAAACGCAGGTCTGTCCGCTTGCAAAGGCGGTCAGAAAAGAGCTTAAGTTTCGCGGTGTGAAGCATCTTAAATGTGTATATTCGACGGAACCTTCTATAAAAACCGAAAGTGGTATAGTAGGAAGTATGCCGTATGTTCCAGGAGTTATGGGCTATATTATGGCTGGTGAAATAATAAAGGATATTATACAAAGATTATAAAAGACAGAATATACAAGGAGAAGATGTATGAAAAAATTTGATAATCTTGGCATAATGATAGATATGTCACGCAACGCTGTGATGAGTATGGATGGTCTTAAACGTTTTTTGCCACTACTTAAGAAAATGGGATACAACTGTGTAATGCTATACACAGAGGACACCTATGAGGTGGACGGAGAACCTTATTTTGGCTATATGAGAGGACGTTACTCAAAGGCCGAAATGAAGGAGATAGATGCCTTTGCTGAGAGTCTTGGTATTACTGTCATACCTTGTATACAGACGCTTGCCCACCTTAACGCGATTTTCCGTTGGGGAAAATTCCCGAAGGATTGTAATGATATCCTGCTTACAGATGACGATAGAACATATGAGCTTATAGACCATATGTTTTCAACCCTTTCCGAGTGCTTCAAGTCAAGGAAGATACATATAGGAATGGATGAAGCTCATATGCTTGGACGAGGAAAACATCTCGATATACACGGTTACGAGACTGTCAACGATATTATGAAGCGCCATCTTGCCAAAATTTGCGAATTAGCCGAAAAATACGGTTACGAGCTAATGATATGGTCGGATATGTATTTCAGACCTTGGAATAACGGAAAATATACTGTTCCAAGATGTGATATTCCTAAAGAGGTAGTCGATGCTTTGCCTGAATCGGTAATACCGGTATATTGGGATTATTATCAGAGCAATGAGCAGACATACAGCGATATGCTATATAATCACAAGCAGCTTTCTGATAAAACATGGTTTGCGGGCGGAGCTTGGTGTTGGTCCGGTATGATACCGTTTAACAGATTTACACTTGAAAGCATGATTCCGGCTGTTGATGCCTGCAAAAAGCACAAGATACGCAACATATTCTTTACCATGTGGGGTGATGACGGTGCGGAGTGTTCGCATTTTTCGCAGCTTCCGTCTCTTTTCTACCTTGCTGAATATGCCAAAGGAAATAAAGACGAGGAAAAAATCAAAGCAAAATTCAAACGACTTGTTGGAATTGATTTCGACGAGTATATGAATATTGACTGTCCTAACGATGTAATACCTTACGTCGGCAAGCCCAGAAACCCCTCAAAGTATATGCTTTACTCCGATTATTTCAATGGATTCCTTGACTATACAATCAAAGAGGGCGCAGGAGAAAAATATGTAGATTTTGCAAAACAGCTTTACGCAACTGCCAAAAAGAGTCGTAAATATGGTTATGTTTTTGACACAGCCGCAAAGCTTTGTGATGTAATGGCTATAAAATATGACCTTGGTCTGCGCACCCGTAATGCATATGAGAAAGGTGACAAGGAAGAGCTTGAACGACTTGCCAAGAACGAGTACGTTAAGGTAGAAAAGCTTATAAGAATATTCGGAAAGGCTTTTGAAAAGCAATGGTTTATGGACAACAAGCCTCACGGATTTGACGTTCAGGATCATCGCATAGGTGCGCTTGTATATCGAACGGAGGCTTGCCGTAGAAGACTTCTCGATTATGTAAGCGGCAAAATAGAGCGTATCGAGGAGCTTGAAGAAAAGCTGTTGCCTTTCAGAAGAGAGAATGAAAGCACAAGCTTTAACAGAGCTCCGGTTAACGCCACCGTGAATTTAATACATATGAGTCACGTATAAGCTTATGTCTAATTACATCATGGATCTTCGAAAAGTTGTCGGGCACAGACCTCTGCTCCAGGTGGGCGCGAGCGTTATTGTTGAAGACGGGCAGGGAAGAATACTTTTGCAACTCAGACACGATAATCACTGCTGGGGATACGCAGGGGGCTCGGTCGAGCTTGACGAAGTCGTTGAAGAAGCCGCAAAGCGTGAGCTTTATGAAGAAACAGGACTTGTAGCAAATAAGCTTGAACTGTTTGGCATTTTCTCGGGGAAGGATACTCATTATATTTACCCTAACGGAGACGAAGTCTCCAACATCGATATAGTATATATTTGTAAAGACTATTCGGGCGATTTGAAATGTCAAGAGGATGAAGTTGATGAGCTTAAATTCTTTGAAATAAAAGATATACCCGAAAACATTTCTCCACCAATTAAAACCCCACTTTTTAAATATATTGAAAGTAAATAAAAACCGACTAAATTCGTCGGTTTTTATTTTATAAAAATCCCACCGCAAAATGCGGTGGGATAAAAAGTTGTATTAACTTATTTGTTTGTGATAGCAGCCTGTGCAGCAGCAAGACGTGCGATCGGTACTCTGAAGGGAGAGCAGGATACGTAGTCAAGGCCGATCTTGTGGCAGAACTCAACGGATGTGGGGTCACCACCGTGCTCACCGCAGATACCAACGTGGAGGTTGGGATTTACGGGACGTCCGAGGGTTACAGCCATATTCATAAGCTTACCAACACCTGTCTGGTCGAGCTTTGCAAAGGGATCGTTCTCGAAGATCTTTGCATCGTAATATGCGCCGAGGAACTTACCTGCATCGTCACGAGAGAAGCCGTATGTCATCTGAGTAAGGTCGTTTGTGCCGAAGCAGAAGAAGTCTGCGTTGGCAGCGATCTCATCAGCTGTGAGACATGCTCTCGGGATCTCGATCATTGTACCTACCTCGTAGTCAAGCTTTACGCCTGCAGCTGCGATCTCGGCATCGGCAGTTTCAACAACTACCTTCTTAACGTACTTAAGCTCCTTAACGTCGCCAACCAGCGGGATCATGATCTCGGGCTTTACGTTCCAGTCAGCGTGTGCCTTCTGAACGTTGATAGCGGCGCGGATAACAGCGGAGGTCTGCATCTTTGCGATCTCGGGGTATGTTACTGCGAGACGGCATCCACGGTGACCCATCATCGGGTTGAATTCGTGGAGAGAAGATATGATAGCCTTGATGTCATCAACGCTCTTGTTCTGTGCCTTTGCAAGAGCCGCGATATCCTCTTCTGTCGTGGGAACGAACTCGTGGAGAGGAGGATCGAGGAATCTGATGCAAACGGGTGCGCCTTCGAGAGCCTCGTAGAGCTTCTCAAAGTCGGACTGCTGGTAGGGAAGGATCTTCTGGAGAGCAACTTCTCTTTCTTCAGCCGTATCGGAGCAGATCATTTCACGGAATGCTGCGATTCTTTCTGCCTCGAAGAACATGTGCTCTGTACGGCAGAGACCGATACCCTCAGCACCGAGCTCGCGAGCCTTCTTAGCATCAGCGGGTGTATCTGCGTTTGTTCTTACCTTAAGTGTACGGAACTCATCAGCCCAACCCATGATCGTGCCGAAGTTGCCGGAGATCTCTGCGTCAACGGTAGGAATGATACCGTCGTAGATGTTACCGGTAGAACCGTCAATAGAAATATAATCACCTTCAACGAAGGTCTTGCCTGCGAGAGTGAACTTCTTGTTCTCTTCGTCCATGTTGATGTCGCCGCATCCCGAAACGCAGCACTTACCCATACCGCGGGCAACAACAGCAGCGTGAGATGTCATACCGCCACGAACTGTGAGGATACCTTGAGCAGCTTTCATACCTGTGATATCTTCGGGAGATGTTTCAAGTCTTACAAGAACTACCTTCTTGCCTGCGTTCTTCCAAGCCTCTGCGTCTTCAGCCGAGAATACGACCTGTCCGCAAGCAGCGCCGGGAGATGCGCCAAGTCCGCGACCCATAGGAGTTGCAGCCTTAAGTGCCTTTGCGTCAAACTGCGGGTGGAGAAGTGTGTCAAGGTTTCTGGGGTCGATCATAAGAACGGCCTCTTCCTTGGTCTTGTGTCCCTCTGCTACGAGGTCAACAGCGATCTGGAGAGCTGCGGGAGCAGTTCTCTTACCGTTTCTGGTCTGGAGCATATAGAGCTTACCGTGCTCAACGGTGAACTCCATATCCTGCATGTCGTGATAGTGGTTCTCAAGGATCTTGCAAACATCCTGGAACTGTGCGAATGCTTCGGGGAACTTTTCTGCCATCTGTGCGATAGGCATAGGTGTACGTACACCTGCAACAACGTCCTCACCCTGTGCGTTGGTAAGGAACTCACCCATAAGCTTCTTCTCACCGGTAGCGGGG
>JAZODV010000030.1:0-2184 GCA_045597185.1 Eubacteriales bacterium | reverse complement strand
GTCGTAAATTGTCTGAGGTGTATCGACCTGCTGAATAAGACCGTCTTTCATAACGACGATACGCGTAGCCATCGTCATAGCCTCGGTCTGGTCATGTGTAACGTAAATAAACGTGGTCTGAACTCTGTCGTGAAGCTTGGTAAGCTCGGTTCTCATCGATGCACGGAGCTTAGCGTCAAGGTTTGAAAGCGGCTCGTCAAGAAGGAAGACCATGGGGTTACGAACGATAGCACGACCGAGAGCAACACGCTGCTTCTGACCACCCGAGAGAGCCTTCGGCTTTCTGTCGAGAAGGTGGGAGATGTCGAGAATACGTGCAGCCTCTTCAACGCGGCGCTTGATCTCTTCCTTGGGAGTCTTATTGAGCTTAAGACCAAATGCCATGTTCTCGAAAACTGTCATATGGGGGTAAAGAGCGTAGTTCTGGAAAACCATCGCGATCTTTCTGTCCTTAGGAGCAACGTCGTTTACGAGTCTGTCACCGATGAAAAGCTCACCCTCGGAGATCTCTTCAAGACCTGCAACCATACGGAGTGTTGTTGTTTTTCCGCATCCGGAAGGTCCAACGAGTACGAGAAATTCCTTGTCCTTGATCTCAAGGTTGAAGTCAGATACCGCGGTAACACCGCCGGGGTATTTCTTATAAATGTGCTTAAGTGATACGCTTGCCATTAAAATATCCTCCTTGCGAAAGGGCATACTTCGCCCAATCACTATAAATTTTTCTTATAATATTGTACCAAATTTTCGACGAAAATGGAAGAGCCTATTTCTCCAAAATTTCATTGCCTCTATTGTGCATGTTGCACAACGCGTTAGCTCTCTATTAAAAATTGGTTCATTTTTCAAAAAAAACATTTTTTAATATATTAAGATTTGCTGAGTGGCTTACCGTCAACGCCCTTCATTGAGAGTCCGATACGCTTACGCTTCTCGTCGACCGACAGAACACGAACCTGAATGATATCACCGACAGAAACTACTTCGGACGGATGCTTTACAAACTTGTTTGACATCTCGGATATGTGAACGAGACCGTCCTGATGAACCGCTATATCGACGAACGCGCCGAAGTCTATAACGTTACGTACAGTACCAGTGAGTATCATGTCGGGCTTAAGGTCGGAGAGATCCATAATATCGTCGCGAAGAATGGGGGCGGCGAAGGAATCACGGATATCGCGTCCGGGCTTTTCAAGCTCACCGATAATGTCGAGCAGAGTAGGCTCACCGATTCCAAGAGTCTCGGCAACCGATCTTATGCCTTTGCCCGTGACCCTTTTGCGAAGTTCGGAGAGATTTCCGTTTCGTACGTCGTCCTCGGTATAGCCGAATTCTGAAAGAAGCGCACGCGCTGCGGCGTAGGACTCGGGATGAACTCCAGTGTTGTCGAGTATTTCATCGGAACCGGGGACTCTTAGGAAGCCTGCGCACTGCTCAAATGCCTTAGCGCCTATTTTCGGTACTTTAAGAATCTGCGCACGCTTTGTGAATTCGCCGTTTTCCTCACGGTATTTTACGATATTTTTTGCGGTCGTCGCATTAATTCCGGAAATATAAGAGAGCAGGGAATGAGATGCGGTATTGAGGTCAACGCCGACACTGTTGACGCAGTCCTCAACAACGCCCGTGAGCGCGCTGTCAAGTCTTGCGGGCTTCATATCGTGCTGATACTGACCGACACCGATGGATTTCGGATCTATCTTCACAAGCTCTGCCATAGGGTCCTGCAAACGTCTTGCGATGGACACGGCGGAACGCTGCGTAACGTCGAAATCGGGGAATTCCTCGGCACCGAGCTTGGATGCCGAATATACCGACGCGCCGGCTTCGCTTACCATAATATACTTGACGTCCTCGGGAATGGATTTAAGCAGATTTGCGATAAATATTTCACTTTCCTTGGATGCCGTACCGTTACCGATCGCGATAACGTTTACACCGTACTTGCGAATAAGTTTTGTGACGACTCGTCCGCTTTCCTCAATTCGCTCCTGAGGCTTTGTGGGGTAGATAACGGCGGTGTCGAGTACCTTGCCGGTCTTATCAACGACCGCGAGCTTACATCCCGTACGGTATCCGGGGTCGTATCCGAGAACGGTCTTGCCCTTGATAGGGGACTGCATGATAAGATGAGAGAGATTGTCAGAGAAGAGCTTTATCGCTCCCTCGCTTGCGCTGTCA
>JAZODV010000029.1:0-2226 GCA_045597185.1 Eubacteriales bacterium | reverse complement strand
GTGATTCCCATAAGCTCAAATTCAATAAATCTCTTCTTATCAGCCACAAGCGAATCGCATTCGAGCGGGAATCCCGTGGGATCCTTGTAGCCCTTGTTGAAGATACATACCTCATCGTAGTACTTATACGGATCGTCCTTTTCGTAGCCTCTCATATGAATTTTGGGATAGAAACCGTGGATACTAAAGTCATCCTTTGTATAACGCTGACGGAGCCACGCCAAATTTCCGGCAGAGAATGAGAGGACAGTAAGTCTGTCTTTTCCCCAAACGCCGTATTTTTTACAAAGCGACAAGCTGAGTCCGGCAGATGCATAAGCAAAGTCGCCTACCTCCTCGGGATAGTCTTTAAGCTCAAGCATAAGCTTTACGTCGGGTCTGTCCGCCAAAAGCTCAAGAAGCTCTTCAAGAAGCGGTACTTTTTCGCCCTTAAACTCTTCTCCGCGCTTAATACCCGCATCCGCAACTCTGACCTCTTCAAGAGTCATTTCACATATATTTCCCTTTGTGTCCGTCGTACGCCTAAGGTTCATATCGTGACAAATTACTATATGGTAGTCCTTTGTCATATGTACGTCGGTCTCGATCGCGTCTACATCGATCTTGAGAACCTCACGAAATCCGAGCATAGTGTTTTCGGGGTATTTTCCGCGCCAACCTCTGTGGCCTGCAAGTATAATTTTGTTATCCAAATCCATCATTCCTTTCATCTTGAATATTATATTGAATTATATCACACCCAGAAGTAAATTGCAATACTTTTTTGAAAATTTTATCTGCAATTTGCGAGAGGTTGTATATGACACAGCTAAAGCAAATAAGCTCTATAAAATGATTTATAAAACTCTAAAAAAGTTGCCGCTGAGAATTTGATTTCCCAGCGGCGTTTAAAGCTATCCTTTAGCATATTCGACTGTTTTATCAGTTCTTTTTTACCGGCTTCTTTATTTTGTTTAGCTTCTTATTCATCTTAAGAAGCTCTTCCTTGGTGAATTCAATGTTCATCATTCCCATCATGCTTGTGAGTCGAAGAACAGTGAAGCCGCCCATCATCTGCATAAGTCCGCCATCTGCAGAAGAAAGATCAACATCGAAGCCGCCCGACTTCTTTTCTCCACCCTTCTTGGTTGCATCCATCTTCTTCTTTATCTTAAGACCTACGCCGACAAACCACATCTTACCGCGCTTCGATTCCATAATCTCGGAAATCTTATCGTTAAGCGAGAAGCGTCCTTCGGGTGCGTCGATATCAAACCAGTTGAGAACCGCGCCCTTTTCAACAAGAACATAGTCCATATTCCTTTCGTTTACCTTGCGGATCTTACCCTCGTCTGTAAGCTCGCCCGCCTTGGCTACAATAGTGGTCTCGCCTTCGTTCTTTACGTCAAAATAGAAGAAATGATCCTCTGCGGTCTTCTTTCCGATGCTCTCACCGTTTACAAACAGCTCTACCTCGGGAAGATTCGAGTAAACTGTGACCTTTGTTATGTCCTCAACTCTGTCAACGTATCTCTTTCCGCAAAGATGTACGAACGGATCAACCTCGGGAGATACGAGCCATGCCTTATATGCATAGAATGAGTCCTTTTTATACTTTCTGTCGAACGTGACAAGTCCCTTATGGTTTTGTCCGTTCTCGCCGCCCTCGGCTCTTGCGTCGGCACCAAAGTCAAACATATTCCATACGTGAGTTGCCCACATATACTTTCTTGTGAAGAGCTGCTTTATAAGCTCCTCGTGATAATATGCCTGGTATTCCTCGGTATAGTCACCCTGCTTCGGGTCACTTGTGTGCCAGTTAAGTGCCTCGCAGCCGTACTCGGAACAGCCTATCGGTATATTAGGATGAGTTTCGTGAAATTTATCGAACCAAGGTCCGTTCATGGACGTATCTCCGCCATACCAACCGAAGTAGTGGTTATATGAAACTACATCGGGAATCAGCAGATAGGGATCGTCCATCTTACACATGGAAACCGCCGCTATCGTGGTAAGTCTGGTCTTGTCCATTTCGTGACAGAGATCGTTGAGTATTCTGTGATTTTCAAGCAGATCGTCATCGGAGCCGCCTATGGATATTTCGTTGGAAAGTCCCCACACTACTATAGACGGATGGTTGTAATTCTGCGAGATAAGCTCCTTCATCTGCGAAACAGTGTTCTCGCGTCCCCCCGGCATATGCTTTGAAATGTACGGAATTTCCGCCCAGATAACGAGACCTCGTTC
>JAZODV010000028.1:0-1516 GCA_045597185.1 Eubacteriales bacterium | reverse complement strand
TAGTTTCCAATCTTTGTTCTTTCCAAGGCATCGTCCGTCTCCCTTCGACTTTTTTATGCCTTTATTTTACCATAAAGTTGTAAACTATGTCCCTTCACATTCTGTAAACTATCTTATCACACTATACACATTGGTCGCCCGAAAACTAACGGTTAAGATAAATAAAATTACCGTTATCAGATAAGCAATTTAAACAAATCTGTACGGTTTTATTCAGTCTATAGAAATATTATTTGCGGTTAATATTTCTTTCGGGCGACCAATGGTCGCCCCTACAGATTCGTTGTTGTTCGTCTCACCTATAAATCCCAATTTTGCGCAATTTATATTTTCGCCCTGTCGCGTAGTGAGTGTGTCCGAATGGAAACACACGAGCCCGCGACTGCGGGAGCGACAAGGAGGCGGCTTCGGTTGGGGACGTTGATTTCAGGTGAATTGCCGCCGACGTGATAAGTACCGTGTGATCTCTCAAAGGTCACGTCCGAGTGACCTTTGAAAGATGAATAAACACACCGGAAAAACCAAACGTTTTTAAAGTTTTTGAAGATCCCCAAGAAACTTTTTTCGAAAAAGTTTCTTGGGCAGAGCGCGAGACAGAGTCTCGCATAAAAACATGGACTCTCCGATAAATCCCAATTTATCAAACTGTTGTTACTAATGAATTCTTAACAATTTTTCATTTTCAACTTTCAATTTTGTGAACTACTACCGTTTTGGCGTTATATTTGCGCAGAACGCGAACGAGCTCCGAGTCTGCATGAAAATAAAATACGGTCGGCTCGTCGTTTTCGTTCCTAAAAAGCATAAAATAATTCTTCTGCTCGTCGGTAAATACACCGAAAATTTCATTTTGAGGCGCAAAATCGCGCAATTTCGAATCGTATAAACCGTTCGCCGGCGCAATAAGCTCCGCATCGGTAAGATCGAGCGTCAGAATCGTACGTCTCGTTTTTCCGCCGTATATCGCCGAAAAAGAAAACTCACCCGCCTCGACAAGATATTCGTATTCGGGTTTCGTCTTTCGCCACGTAAAAGCTATCGCCAAAAGATCGATACCCGCGGCAAGCGCGAGAGAAGGGAAGAACAGACCGTAATGCCACGTCAGAATTCCCGTACCGATACCGACGAGCGCAATACCAACGTAAAGTACGATAAGCAAAATACGTCTTTTTTTTAATTTTTCATAACCGACGGGCGGTTTTAAAATGTAATCGAATACGGCTGTCATGCGTTGACCTCGTTTTACGTTAGTTTAAGGTTTTCAAATTTTGATTTGTCGAACACTTAAGTGCGAAGCGTTTGAAGATTTTTGCGTCGCTTTTTGCAAAAAGCGCCCGCCGCTCCAGCGCGCGTGCGCTGGTCGCCCTCCGCAGAGGGCGAAATCTTTCTTACGGCGTTTCTTTTTTGCCAAGCTTTTTTCTTTGCGCCTTCTGCCACAAAGAAAAAAGCGGGTGAAGACCTCGGAAAATCAATGTGTAAAACGGGGAACCCCCCACTTGTGTGGTTCCCCGAACCC
>JAZODV010000027.1:0-2390 GCA_045597185.1 Eubacteriales bacterium | reverse complement strand
TTTTGCAAAGGATAATATCGAATTTTTTCGCCTGCGCGTCGGCAAGTAATCTCTTGAATTCGGGGCGGTTACGGTCTGAGCCGGCGTAATCGTCGTCGCTGTAAATGCCGTAAAGCTCCCACCCCATGCGCTTGGCGTAGTCGCGGAGCATCGCCTTTTGGTTCTGAATACTGCCTGAATCGTCGGTGGCGTTTTGCTTGTTTTTGTCCTCCTCGGACAGTCTGCAATAGATTGCTACTTTTTCTCTCATGTTCTTATCTCCTTCCGGATAAGAACAAGATGTTTTCCTCCAAGGATATTGTAACACAGACTGCCCCTATTTGTCATTGACTTTGAGGAAAATTTACACTTTTTCCTCGCTCCAATGTGGAGATCAGTTCTATCCATATATTCGTGTATTCCTCCTTCTTCAAAATTCCGTTCTTAAAAACACTTGTACAATTTTCGTTTTGATTGTAATAATTCTCGTCATTTTCTTGGGTCATATCTACCTCCAATCCAACATAAGACATATACTTTTATGAATTTTGCTTTAAGCAAAATTCAAGCGCGAAACAGTTTATTTTCGTGTAAGAGGGAAGTGACTTTCGCGCAATCCACCCTTCGTTTTTGAAATAAATATATGAGATAAAGCAAGTCCGCTATACCGTATCGGATTTTTTGCTTCTCTACCCATAAAACACGCTTGACAGTGTTGTTTTTCTGCAAAAAAGTTGAAAATTTTTTTGAAAAATTTAAAAACGCACTCTGTAGGCGGTGATTTCTACGTTCAAAGTGCGTTTTTTCGTATCAGAATGATTGTTACATCTTTTTATCATCGGTTGCGGGGTTGTCAATCAGCTCACCGTTCTCGGTGAAACGCGAGCCGTGGCAGGGGCAATCCCACGTGTGCTCGGCTTTGTTGTATTTGAGAGCACAGCCGAGGTGCGGGCATCGGGGCGCGGTGGGAGTAAGAAGTCCCACGGTAGACTCAAAAGCGTTTACTGCAAGTTGCGGATGAAGAACTCTTCGCGAAGGTTCGAAAACGGAGGCGTACGGATTAGTCTCGCCTCTGACGAGGTCGCAAAGGATATCTGCGGCGGCCATGGCGTTTGTCATCCCCCATTTGTTAAAGCCCGTGGCGACGAACACGTCGGGGGTAGATCCCGCGTACTGCCCGATATAGGGAACACCGTCCAGCGTCATGCAATCCTGCGTTGCCCATTTTGCAACAATTTCGGCATTTTTGTAGTGCTTTTTAGCGAAATCCTCAAGCTCCTGCCAACAGCCGCCTTGCTTACCTGTGCGGTGTCCGCCACCGCCAAGAAGCAGGAGGTCGCCGCAGGAGCGAAAGGAAAGCCCCGTATCCGATTCGTCCACATACATTCCGCTCACATTCCGCGCGCCCCTCAAAGCAATCACGTAGGAACGGTGCTGATAGAGCTTCAATGAATACAGTCCGTGCTTGTTGAGCATCGGGAAATGGGTTGCGATAATCAGTTTTTTATACGTTATTTCGCCGTGATTGGTTTTCGCCTTGTGCGGCATCAGTTCTACGACCTTTGTATGCTCGTATATCGGCAGATCTTTGGCGATATGATAGATGAATTTCAAGGGGTGAAACTGCGCTTGATCCTTTACGCGCACAGCTCCCGCAACCCGAAAGGGAAGCTCTTTTGCGTCCGAAAACTCGGCTTTTACGCCGATACGATTCAGGGCGGCAACCTCTTTTTCGATCTTCTTGCGGTCATTCAAAGAATAGACGTAGGAATCCCGCGTTTCGTAGTCACAATCGATATCCTTACAAAGCCGAGCGTACTCCTCGCCCGCCTTGATCTGTGCCTCTACGTAAAGCTGCGCCTTGTCCTCGCCGAAGCGTTTGATCATTTTGTCGTAGATGGCTCCGTGCTGCACCGTGATCTTTGCGGTGGTGTTTTTTGTGATGCCGCTGCAGATCTCCGCCGCCTCTGCCAGCATACAATCCATGCCCGCATTTTTCAGCTTATAAGCGCACAAAAGCCCCGCGATACCGCCGCCTATGATAAGCACATCCACGTTCTTATTCCCATTAAGCACATCAAACTGTGGCTTTTGCGCCGTTTTTAACCATATGGAATCCATAGTAATCCTCCGATCTTTAATAAGATTAGTTTTTGCAGATTCGGAAGAATCAATACCCATTACGGAAAAACTCGGCTAATTTATATAAATTCTTAAAAATAGCCGAAAAATTTATTGACAAACGGGCAAAATAGGAGTATAATATTGATAGTATTAAAATGCCATAGTGGAGGAATTTATGAATTACATCTACCGTCATATGGAAAATCGAATCATGGAGCTGTCGCAGTCGTATTCTGCCATTCTTTTGACAGGACCGCGTCAGGCGGGCAAGACCACGATGCTTCGCT
>JAZODV010000026.1:0-9943 GCA_045597185.1 Eubacteriales bacterium | reverse complement strand
TCAGCTTCAAAAGCATAGACATAACGCTGAGCACGGGAGATATTAAATCCTCTGCTTCCGTATTGGAGCATATAAAAGTAAAAGGCTCGACCGGTCGCGAAGTACTTGAAAGCATCAAGGCAAAATCACTTGATATTTCGGTGTCAACTGGAAACGTATCGGTAAAAGATTCGGAGTTTTGGGAAGATGTGAAGATACGTGTTTCAACGGGAAAGACCGAGCTTGTGGGTGTTTCGTGTAAAGATCTTATATCCAACGGAGATACGGGAGACATAACACTTAACAGCGTTATAGCATCCGAAGAAATTTTTCTTGAAAGAAGCACGGGAGACGTCAAGCTGAACCGATGCGACGCATCCGCACTTGATATCGGGACAGACACGGGAAATATTTCGGGTCATCTTCTCTCGGGCAAAATATTTATGGCTGAATCCGACACGGGTGACGTCAAGGTTCCTATGCCGTCCGGGGAAAATATATGTAAGATCACAAGCGACACGGGAGATATAATATTCACGGTTGAATAACAAAAGAGCTGTCTCTTTGAAGCGTTACTCTAAAGGACAGTTTTCAAGGGGCTGTCTCAGTTAGATGCAGAAGCCGTTTTGAGACGAACGTCGCCGTACAGGAGTACGGTAGAGCGGCTTAAAACGGCTAAAAAGCCACATAAAAATGAAGAAATCCGTCGATTTTTCGACGGATTTCCTCATTTTAAAGAACAATACTATATTTTTTAGTTAATTCTTGTCTTTGCTTTTAAAAGTGGCTTTTGTACTGCGCTAAATGAGACAGCCCCTTATTTTTTATTTAGCTGCTTCTGATTTCAACGCTTTATACGGAGTTGTACCCGTAAACAAATGATAGACTTTTATAAAATACGATATGGTGTTATATCCACAGGCGATTGCAGCTTCACTTACCGAGCAGCCTTTTAAGAAAAGCAATTGTTCGGCTTTGCTGATTCTCGTTCGGTTCAGATAATTCTTAAACGTCATACCCGTCACCTTTTTGAAGCTTCTCGAAAAGTGACTGTAACTCATTCCATAGCTTTTGGCGAGCTCTTTTTCGTCGATATCCTCGGCGAATCTTTCTTGAACGTAGTTCATCACCGAGCATATCACATGTGAGGTTTGGTCGTTTACTAACTGCTCGCTTGGAGCGTCATGTCTAAGTATGGTCAGCAGAAGCTCCATGACCTTCAGTTTTATAGCCACATCGGAAGCATACTTTTCTTGAGTGAATTCACTTACAAGAGTGTCAAGCACATGTTTTATCTCGCTTCCCTTAAGTTCTTCCTTATTCCAAAAGCACTTATGCTCCCGACGGTTGAGCGCAAAACGCATTGCGTATTCTGCTCCCGCATCACGCCGTGCTAAGTCTAAAAAAAATGCTGGCGGTATTTTTATGACGTAATAGCTATTCTGCATGCTTTCGCCTGTTACAACATGATGGATAGCTCCCGAGCAAAAAAGGATAAGATCTCCTTCGCTTATTTCATAGCACGTGTTGTCTAAGCTTACTGTATAGCTTCCTTCCTTAATATAAAGAAGCTCGACGGCTTTATGTATGTGTGCACGACATGAAATTGTGTTCTTCGAATTTTTCTGCACAAAGAATTCTATTTCCTGTCCTATCGCCCGCGGTTCTTCAATCCTTACATCGGTTTCTTTCACTTAAGCCTCCAAAAACAAATTTGTTATATTTTTTGACAATTTTATTATAGCATTTATTTTACTTTTTGTCTATAATATAATTAAAGTTTTTGTTCAAAAAACAAACAATTTCAAAAACGGAGGTAATAATTGTAATGGATAGGATAGTAAAGGTGGGTATTGTTGGCTGCGGAGGCATCGCAAACGGCAAACATATGCCGTCGCTTTCTAAATTGCCTAATGTAAGAATGGTAGCGTTTTGTGATATTATTCCCGAGCGCGCAGAGAAGGCTAAGGAAAAATATGGAACTCCGGACTCTAAGGTCTACACAGACTATAAAGAACTTTTAGAGGACAAAGACATAGAGGTAGTTCACGTGCTTACTCCCAACCGCGAGCACGCGGATATCACTGTTGACGCCCTTTACGCTGGCAAGCATGTTATGTGCGAGAAACCCATGGCAAAAACGGCAGCGGATGCAAGGAGAATGTATGAGGCGGCTAAGGCTACAGGAAAGAAGCTGACCATTGGATATCAGCACAGACAGAAGCCCGAGAGCATTTATGCAAAGCAATACATAGATTCGGGAGCGCTCGGGGAGATCTATTACGCCAACTGTCTTGCCATTCGCCGCAGAGGAACTCCTAATTGGGGTGTATTTCTTGATGAGGAAGCACAGGGTGGCGGTCCTATCATTGACATTGCTACTCACAGTCTTGACCTGACTCTTTACCTTATGAATAATTACGAGCCGGAAATGGTTGTTGGACGGACTCATAAGAAGCTCGAGCATCCCGAAGCAGGAAACATCTGGGGCGACAATGGTGTCAGCACCACCCCCTTGGAAGAGTCAGCATGCGCGTTTATCCGTATGAAAAACGGGGCTACTATTATGCTTGAAACAAGCTGGGCGCTCAACACCTGCGAGCCTATACAAGAGGGTAGCTGTGTGCTTTGCGGAAGCCGCGAGGGACTTCAAATCAAGAATAACGTCCTTAAGGTAAACAAGATCGAGTTCGACCGTCAGACCGAAACTACCGTAAACACCACAGCGGGCAGAGTAGCGTTTTACAGCGGCGCATCGGGTACTCCTCAGGAAGTAGAAGCTGCAAACTGGATAAAGGCTATCGTAAACGATACCGATCCTGTCGTTCTGCCTGAGCAGGCTCTCGTAGTTTCCGAGATACTTGAGGCTATATATGAATCGTCTAAGACGGGAAAGCCGGTGTATTTCAAATGAAGATAGCTATATTCGGAGTATGGCATGTCCATGCCCCCGGCTATGCCAAGACCGCTATGGAGCTTGGAGAAGTAGTCGGATTTTATGAAAAAAATGACGCTCTCGCGGAAAATTTTGCGAGTAAATTCAACATTCTCCGTTTTAGTAACCCCGACGAGCTGCTCAAAAGTGAAGCGGAAGGTATTATCGTCTGTTCTGCTTCATCTGAGCATGCGGAAGATATAATAAAGATAGCAAAAGCGGGTAAGCATATCTTTACCGAAAAGGTGCTTGCATTAACTGACGCTGACTGTGATAGAATAGAAACTGCGGTAAACGAAAGCGGTGTTACCTTCGTGATCTCTCTTTTTCAAAAATATCTGGGCTCGCGTATAGCAGTAAAGGAAGTGACATCAAGCGGAGAGCTTGGAAAACTGAACTATATGCGCTTTCGTAATTGCCATTCCGGAAGCACTAAGGATTGGTTACCAAAACATTTTTATAATGAGCAGGAGTGCGGAGGCGGGGCGATGATAGACCTCGGCGCGCACGGAATGTATTTGACCGAATGGATACTCGGTATGCCCGTGAAGGCAAGCTCAGAGTTCACGGTGAGCTGCGAAATTGAGTCGGTAAAGAAAAAAAACTCGGATAGAGTAGAGGACAATGCAGTTACCGTTATGAGCTTTGAAAATGGTGCGATTGCGGTAAATGAAACCGGCTTTGTGTCGAATTATTCTCCGGTTACTCTTGAAGTATTTGGAGAGGATGGTTATGTCCGCATGGTCGGAAACCGTGTTGTGAAGTGTACAAAAGCTACCGACGGTGTTGAGGTCGAGCTTGCAGTAGGAGCTGATAGACCCTCACCACTGGTGCAGTTCTTAACAGGCGATTTCCTTTACGGCTGCGGAATGAAGGAAGCGAAGGCACTTACCCATATGATGACACTGGCATACGCTAAATCCTTATAACTAAAATAGCGTTTGTGGATACAAATGCAGTGCTTCGTATGCCTTAATTAAGGACATACGAAGCACTGCATTTTTTATATATTCAATTTGTTAATCAATTTTGCCGATGAAGCGGTAGTAGATCTCTATCTCTTGGTCGCGGTATCCGTCCTCGGTTGTGGTGCCTTGGTGGATAACGATTTTCTCGATCAGCTCGTTGAGCAGAGGGGCTGTCAATTCCGTGACCTCGGTGTACTTCTGTATCAGTGAAATCCAACGCTCAGCGTTTCGCTCGGTTTCGGCGTTTTCGGACAGTTTGGTTTTGAGCGCGGAGATCTTTTCTTCAAGCTCCATCTGCTCGTCTTGATACCTGTGCAAAAGCATATCGTAATTACGCTCGGCAATCTTACCCATCGCGTGATCCTCATATAGCTTTGCAAACATCGTATCAATTTCCTTTTGCCGCTTAAGAGATTTGTTAAGCTCTTTTTTTGCAATATCCGTTTCGCTTACCCGTTGCTTTTGACCGTTTTTCAAGAGATGGTCTAATAGCTGTTTTTCATCATTTTGCGCCAATGATACCCAATACTGAAGTCTCACAAGAACCACATTACACAAGGTCTTATAATTGATAAGATGATTCGTACACCTTTCCTTGCCGTATTGAGCGTAAGTTGAACACTCAAACGCACGATAAACGCTGTCCTTGTATTTCCTTTGCTTGATCCTCATCGAGCTCTCACAATCAGCACAACGGATCAATCCCGCAAAGATGTGTGTCGAGCCACTTTTGCATGGGCGCTTTCTTTGATTTACGTGAGCTTGTACTTGCCCCCATACATCTAATGAGATCAGAGGTTCATGTGTGTTCTCCACCCGATACCAATCATCCTCATCTGACAAATACTGCTTTTTGTTCTTAAATGAAACGTATTTACGTCGGTAATGGATACTATTGCCGATGTAGGTCTCATCTCGCAAGATAAAGCCTATTTGCGGATTTGTCCAAAGATACTTTTGACTTTCGGGTTTGCCCTCAAACAGATGTGAAAAGAACCCGTATCTTTCGTATTGCCTCCAAGATGGACTGGGTATCTTCTCGGCTTCTAAAGCTCTACGAATGCGATTCGGTCCCATTCCCGTGGTGGCAAGGGTGAAAATCTTTCGTACCCCCCAAGCGGTTTCTTCATCGGGAACGATCTTTCCCTTAATGGTCTCGTGCTTAACGTATCCGTAAGGAGCGCAATATCCCGATCTTGCACCATTCTCAAACCGAACCTTCATCGCGGCTTTCACCTTTTTCGATGTCTGTCTTGCGTGCATCTCATTGAGAATGTTCAGAAACGGTGCGATCTCACTTTCACCTTTTTCGCTATCCACTCCGTCGCTGATTGCGATATAGCGAACACCTTTGGATGGAAAATAGATCTCTGTGTACTGTCCCGTTAAGATATAGTTTCTGCCGAGACGAGAAAGGTCTTTTGTAACAACACAATTGAACTTTCCGTCCTCAATATCGTCGAGCATTCTTTGAAATCCGGGGCGGTCAAAATTCGTTCCCGAGTAACCGTCATCAACGTACTCGTCAACAAGCCTCAGCCCGTGCTCTCGGCAATATTGGGTAAGCATCTGTCTTTGGTTGGATATACTGACGCTTTCGCCGTGAACATCATCGTCACAGCTAAGTCTTAAATAAATTCCTGTATTGTAGATTTGTTGTTTCAACTAAGTTCCTCCTTGTAGACTCCGAAACAACCCAATGGTACAATACTTGCTTACACTCATATTATACCATAGGTTGGTCTCGTTTTCCATAGCATTTTGTAAATTTATGATGCTTTTTCTGTAGAATCGGATTCTGTACTTTCAAGGCGAGGGAAAGCCGCCGCTTCATTGGATATTACGTTCTCGATCAAGTGGCCGACGTGCTTACCCTTGTCGGGAAAGTGTTCGGTAATACGGATACGTGTTTTGCCCTCGAAAAAATACAGAATGTTGTCGATCCACTCTATACTGCCCTCGGCTCTCTTGTTGTCAAAAGCAATTCGACATCTGCGAAGAAAATCACTTATAAATTCTTTTATTCTCATCCATTACCTCCATTCATAATGACCGCATCAAGCTCTGTGGGGGCATCCATTACCGCGTTCTGCTGTGCGTCGTACCAAGCAAACAGAATCTCAAAAATCTTGTCCTTGACCTCCTTGGGCTTCATATCGGGAAAGAAGTCCGAGATCTCGTCGAAGGCAAATTTAACACTCTGTTTCTTGGGCACTTTTTCTTTCGGCTCGGTGGCATTGCATTTGAAGTAGCCGCGAATCTGTTCTTCGTTGAGCTCTCCTGCTTTACTCGCATTTTTCATTTCTTCGGTCTTGTCTGTGGTAATTGACATAGATTTCTCCACAAGCATCATCCAAACCGACAACTGCTCAAATTGGCGCAGATAGGAATAATTCACACCTGCGGTCAGCGAAACGATACCCTCATCCACCATCTTCAAAAGCTCGGGGATAAGATAAGTTAAGCGGATATATCTCTGAATTTGACGTGCACTATCGTCGGCATTTTCGGAAAGAGCCTCATCAGAGCGCTTCGTGCCATCTTGGCGCGAACTTCCTTGATGGCGCAGCACGTCCATTTTCATCTTGTAAGCGAAGGCTTTCTCCGACGGAAGTATTCTCTCGCGCTGAAGGTTGGCATCAACCATCGTAAGGATTGCTTCTTCGTCGGTCAGATCGCGGACGATAACGGGAATGTCAAACTTATTAAGTCGTTTACACGCTTCATAACGTCTGTGACCGGACACGATCTCATAACCACCACCCGTGGTTCTCTTGCGGACAATGATAGGATTCAATACTCCATACTGACGGATGCTCTCAACAAGAGCTGCCATATCTTCATCGTCCTTAACCTTGAAGGGATGGTTCTCCATCGGGTAAATGTTGGTTAGCGCGTATGCGCAGGTGGTTTCGTTTCTGTGTCCATTTACATTTTCAAAAGGGTTTATCATCTTTGTTTTTCCTCATTTCTTTTAATTTTAGGTTGACTTTTTGCTCCCGTTTCTCTCGGGAACATTTCTTGTTCTTGCTCCATCTCGATACGGAGCTTTTCTTTTAGATTTTCGATCATCGGGAATATGCCCTTTGCCAAGTTGATATCGTGGCGAAGCGTTTTTAGTTCGGCGCTTATGGCTTTGCGCTTACGCGAGCATTCGTCTTTCTCGGCTTCAGTTAATGATCTGCGGCGGCGGTTATCAATCTTATTACGTGCGGACAACAGCAACGCCATTTCCGCTTCTTTATCATCAATGAACTCCTGCACTTTTTCGGTAGAGCCAAGATCATTGCGGTTGATGAGATTGACCGTTTCCATATAACGCTCTAAATAAATTTTCTCTTGTCGCATTGCGGGAGAAAGCGGTTCTTGGTAATTATCGTTTTGAATTACCTTACCGCTTGTATCAATGCCGAACAGTTCAAGCACGATCATAAAGATAAGTTCTACAGTGTTGTGCTGATCGTATCCCTTACGACGTTGCCATATCTCGTAAAGCGGAGGGCGGCTTGGATAGTACGGCGTTCGATATTCGCGCCTTGAAAGAATCCTTTTCTCAATGGCTTCGGGTGTGTAGCGCTCTCCAAGATTGTCGATACGGATAGGGCGTTTCCACCCTTTTGCGATCACACACGGATGCTTGTACTCCTTCCCACGCAGCAAGGTATAGCCGCGACAAATAAGTGCGAATTGCAAATGGTTTGGTAACATACAATCTGCGATGGCATCGTCAATGTCCATCTTCAAAAGAGTACGATGAGAAGGCTTACCTTTCTTCTCCGCCATATAGGCAACGTAAGGTGCGCGTTTTCTCTGTGGGTTCTGAATAACCGACAGACCGTTTTCTCGGCAGAGCTTGTCCGAATCGGGAGCCATCACCGTATCGTGGTAATACGGTGGACAATGGAACTTCTCTCCGTCCTTGAAGCTAACGCTATTCAGAATAAAATGGTTGTGCAGATGTTGGTGGTCCCTATGACTTGCGACCAAGACTTCATACTTGTCTCCCCATAATCTCTTGGCAAGCTCCACCCCGAGCGCGTGACATTGCTCGGGTGTGACTTCACCGGGTTTGAAGCTTTGGTATCCGTGGTAGGCGACGATACCACCATACTTGCCATACCGCCTTTTTGTCTCCATCATTCGTTCATAGGCAAGCTCGGGCAGGCAGTTTACTCCACTGATCAGATACCTCTGTTCCGTCTTGTCGGGATTCTCGGCATAATCCATCAAACGACGGAGATCATCTTCGTTGGGGTTCTCGGTCTTTTCGGGATTGGCAGCATAATCCAAGGCATCTTTGATAGATCGATGAACCGCCCATATTGACGTTACTGCCATCAAGAACCTCCCTTGTAAAGATCGCGGATGAGATTTACGAGCTCGGCTCTCGTTTCACCATCTGCTCCCGCGCAGATGGTTTCAAGCCGTTCAATGGTCGGATACCAATCCATTGGTCTATCGCGGCTCATTTTTGCATTGACCGATTGGCGAAGATACTCGGATACCGTGAGTCCTCGCTTTTCGGCAGCACGTTCGATTTTTGCTTTGTGATCCGTCGTTGTCTTGAAGCGGATCACTTCTTCTTTCTTTTTGTTGTCGATAGTTTTATCCTCCTGTGTTGTAATTTAGAGGGTATTAGGGACACCTCCCTAAAGTGTCTTTGCGCCGAAGCAAAGACGGGCAAGCTGGCGTAGCCACGTTTGCTATGCTTGTTACAGTATAGGACAGAGCCCTATACCGTAAGGGATTCTGTTACCCTCGTTCTTTTCCTTGACCGTACCGCAGATATGTTGAGCCTCCTTCCGTGAAGATTTGCGGCGTGGTCTTGGGCGGTGTGCATATGCACTATGTATGGAGGATTTTCGTTTTGGTATGGGTCAAATTGACCCATACCACTTCATTTTCCGCTTCGTGCCATCTTGGCACGAGGTTATAATTCTTGTTCCGATTGTGGAGTGTCCATATTCTCGTTACTTTCTGCAAGCGCATTCAAAATATCTTTTTCAACCTCATTCAAGTAATCGCGGACAGCTTCGATAACAGATAATGTGCGTGGTATATATGTGGGATCAAGCCGCAACTTAGGAAATCTCGACAGATAGTTATTCATACCGCTAATAAACATATTGGCATTTCCAACCATACTTACATTGGCGATACTTTCTTCAATGGGATGCGTTTCTTTCTCATCTTCCTTTTTCTTTATCCCGCGTAGCTCGTCAATCATATCGGGAAGATCTTCTTTGTCCGCTTTCAGCAAAGCGATTACATCCTTATTTGTGGTATTGATAAAGCCACTTAAAATATCTTTCTTAATGCCGGGACAAACACTATCCGCAAGATCGAGTGCCTGCGCGTATTGCTCGGCGCGTCTTACGTGCTTCTCGCTCTTGCCGATCTCCTTGGCTATGCGCTCACTTGTTTTGAGCTTTTCCTCCAGGTGGTCATTTTGTCCACCCGGGGCAAACCTGCCGTTTTCGTCGCGTTGCTTTTCAATTTGCTTCTCGGCAGAATAGCGCTTACCAAGCAAATATGCCTTCTGCTCGTCGCTCAGATTACGTCTGCCAAGCTGATTCTTGCAGATCCAAGCAATCGCCTCGTGACGATTGGCAAAGGTAAGCTGTGTAGTCGAGAACGGAATATCCCCATACTCACGGGCGATGCGATAGCGGTTGTGTCCGTCCACAATGATGTCACCCCACACAGCAATCGGCATCATGATCCTGCCATCGTCAAGAATGTTTTCTTCAAGCTGATGGTACTCGTCCTGGGTCAGCGGCGGGATCACCTTTTCAAATTCGGGATCAATTTTCAATTGTTCAATCATTTCGTTCATTTTGTTTTTCTCCTTGTCTTTTGATGATCGGCTTCTGAGCAAAACAAAAAAGCCGTTACAAGACGGTACGACAAAACAGAGGTGGCGGCTACCCCAAATTTTTCGTACTCGCTATGTAACGGCTTTAAGCCAAGGTGCTTTCCTTTTTGAAATATTTAATTGTTTAAGAATATCCCTTCTTGGAAACAATAAGAATGGGAAAATGTGCGCAGTTTGCGCTATGTA
>JAZODV010000025.1:0-8206 GCA_045597185.1 Eubacteriales bacterium | reverse complement strand
AAGGCGCAAAGAAAAAAGCTTGGCAAAAAAGAACACGCCGTGGGGGAGATTTCGCCTCTGCGGAGGCGACCAGCGCACGCGCGCTGGAGCAGCGGTCGCTTTTTGCAAAAAGCGACGCAAAAACCTTCAAACGCTTCGCGCCTAACAATTCGATAAATCCCAATTTATAAAGCCAAAGGCAGACCCGTTTGGGTCTGCCTCTGTTTTTTATGCGCCTGAAAGGCGTTCCTTTTCAAACTGCATTTTGTAGAGTCCGAAGTACCTTCCCTGCTTTTCAAGCAGCTCGGCGTGATTTCCTTCCTCCACTATCTTTCCGTGTGACAAAACTATTATTTTATCTGCGTTTTTTATAGTCGAAAGTCTGTGCGCGACCATCAGCATCGTGCCTATATTCATCATCTTTTCAAGTGAATCCTGTATAAGCAGCTCGGTCTCGGTGTCGATATTTGCCGTCGCCTCGTCGAGTATCATTACGCTCGGCTTATGAACTATCGTTCTCGCAAACGACAAAAGCTGACGCTGTCCTGCCGAGAAATTGTTTCCTCTGTCGCGTACCTCTTCGTCAAGCCCTGCCGACAGCTTATTTATAAAATGGTCGGCGTTCACGTATCTGCAGGCTTCCATTACCGTATCGTCGTCAATTCCCTCCGCACCGAGCAGAATATTTGACCTGATAGTTCCCGAGAACAGAAATACGTCTTGAAGCATCTGACCGAAATGACGCCTTAGCGACGAGACCTTGACGGTTCTTATATCGCGACCGTCAACGAGTATCTCTCCCTTTTGTATGTCGTAATTTCGGCATAGGAGCGACAGTATTGTAGTCTTTCCCGAGCCTGTTGAGCCGACAAACGCCACGGTATCACCCGCTTTTACAGTAAACGACACACCCTTAAGCACCCATTCGCCCGGATTATAGGCAAACCAAACGTCACGGAACTCTATATTTCCTTCAACAGTTTCAAGCTCGATAGCGTCGGTCGCGTCCTCGATTTCGGGCTTCATATCAAATATCGTAAATATCTTCTCTGCCGACGCAAATGCCGACTGAAGCCAATTGAATTGCTCTGCGAGGTTCTGTATCGGGTTGTAGAACTTATTTATATAGGAATAAAAGGTTACCACAAGACTGCTCGTGACGGTCTGTCCGAGGAAGGAAAAGTCCTTTATGTATCCTCGTCCCGAAAGGTAGAGCAGACACAGCACCGACGAAACGTACAGCATATAGACAAGCGGACGGAAGATACTGAACACCAGCATTTCACCCTGCTTGGATTTGCCGAGAGCGCGGTTCTTTTTATCAAATTCGTTTTTCTTATGCTCCTCGCGGTTAAAGCTCTGTATTATCTTCATACCCGACAGATTTTCGGATAGAAAGGTATTTATATCGGTCGTCCCGTCCTTGACCTTTCTGTATGCCTTTCTCGAAAACTTACGGAATACGACGGTAAACAGCACGATGAACGGCACAAAGCAAAGCACCATAAGCGTCAGCATATAGTTAAGACAAAGCATCGCGACGAAAACGCCGACTATAATAAAGCAGTTCTTAATGAGGTTTACTATAAGATTCGTAAACATCATCGAGATAGCTCCCGTATCGTTCGTAACGCGCGTTACGAGCTTACCGACGGGAATTGCGTTGAGCTGATTGTGCGAAAGGCTTTCGATATGCACGAACAGGTCCTCGCGCAGATGCGAAATTATCTTCTGACCCGTCTTTTGAAGGACTATCGCCTGAACGTAGGTACAGATAAGCGAAACTATGAGTATCGACGCATATACGATAACAAGCGTAAGCAGCTCCGACATTGCGAAATCCTTTTGTATTACCTCGACAATATGACCCATCAGTATCGGAGCGACTATATCGTAGGATATCGAGAAAAGCATTATACCGAGGACGAAGGCAAAATTCTTCCAATACGGCTTTGCGTACGCAAGCAGGCGTTTGGTTATCTCGCTGTCCTTCATATTGCGGTCAAATCCGATGGCTTCCTTTTGCTTTCTTATCGTCATATACGCGACTATAAATATGAGCGACAGCACTCCAAGCACTGCTCCGACTGCGATTACAGGGAAAAACTCACGCATTTACGCACACCCCCTCGCTGTCAGTCTCGGCTTCTTTCTTACTCTCGTCGTCAAGACGCTGAAGCTCTACCATATTTCTGTACGCGGGACAGTCACGGTAAAGGCTCTCGTGTGTGCCTGTCGCGACTATATTTCCGTCGTCTATAAATACTATCTTATCCATAGACTCGATAGTTGAGATGCGGTGAGCTATAAGTATGGTGGTCTTACCGCCTCGAAGCTTTCTGAGGTTTGAAAGAATCACCTTTTCAGTCTTTACGTCAACCGCCGAGACCGAATCATCGAGTATAAGTATTCCCGCATCCTTTAGCAGCGCGCGAGCTATCGAAATTCTCTGCTTCTGACCGCCAGACACGGTTACACCTCGCTCACCGAGTACGGTCTCGTAGCCGTCGGTAAATTCGGTGATATTTCCGTGAATGTCCGCCATCTTCGCGGCGTCCTCTATCTCCTCACGGCTCATCTCACCCGAAAATGCAATGTTATTTGCAATAGTATCGCTGAACAGAAAATTGTCCTGCGGTACGTACGCCGAAAATTCGCGCACCGACTTTATCGGTATTGTATTTACGTCGTAACCGCCTATAAACAGCGTGCCGTCGGGTACGTTATACGTACGGAGAAGAAGGTCAACGAGCGTGGTCTTACCTGCTCCCGTTTTGCCTATGATTCCCACGTGCTCACCCTCATTTATTTTGAACGAAACGCCCTGAAGCGCGTCGTATTCCCCGCCGGGATGGCGGAATGTGAGTGCTTTAAATTCTATATCACCTGTAAGTGCTTTCGGTACCTTTACGTCTGCTCTGTCGCACACGTCGGGCTTTGCGTCAAGCAGCTCTCCGATACGCTTAAGCGACGCCTTTCCGCGCGAGCGCATCTCAACGAGCTGTGAGACCGCCATAATGGGCCAGACAATAGACGTAAAATAACCGATAAACTCAACAAGCTGTCCTGCGTCAAAATCCCCCTTGTATACGAGATAACCGCCATATCCGAGAATTACGCATATTACCGATTCAACGAACAGCGTGACAAGTATACCGAGAAGCGTCGACATTTTTGTGTGAGCGACGTTTGTGTCCTCGTTATTTTTATTGAGCTTTTTAAAGGACATAAGCTCGACTGTCTCTTTTACGAATGCCTTTACTACGGCAATACCAGAAAAAGACTCCTGCGAGAAATCCGACAGAGATGAGAACGCCGCCTGCCGCGCGTCCCAGCGTTTTTCAAGCTCGTGGTCAAGTATCGCGCCGATTCCTATAAGAAGCAGCATAGGAACTGCCGTGAGGAGCGTCATTATAGGATTCATCATATACATTTTGACGATAGCAAGCGCGCCGAGGAATATCGCGTCAAAAAACATAAGCACGCCCCAACCGAAGCAATCCTGAACCGTCTCAAGGTCATTCGTAAAGAGCGTCATAAGGTTTCCTACCTTATTTACCTGATAATACTGTTGTGATAGGTCTTTGCAGTGGTCGAACATGCGTCCGCGAAGGTCGGTCTCCATTCTGACAGCCGAGCCGCGGAAGCAGATACGCCAGATAAAGCGTCCGAAAACGACACAAAGTATGACTGTTATCATAGGCAGACATATTTTATCAAGCAGATAGTCCATATTGAATATGTATTCTGAGCCGTCCTCTACGATCTTGCCGTACGCGATACCGTTTACGACAGAACGGTACAGCTCGGGAATTATGAGCTGCGCGTAATCTACCAGCACCAGCGACGCAAGACCTATAAGCAATGCCGGTAAATATTTAAGATAATATCGGTTTATGTGTTTTCCGAATATCAATCGGTTCACTCCCTTCTTTATATCACGGATTTGCGGACTTCACCTCTTAAAAAGGCAAAATCCGCAAATATAAAGATGTCAATTAATATAATTACTGTATATATATACCGCGTCGTCGTACTGCTTTCCGTTTTCACCGCCCGCAGTGACGCATATATATTCCCGACCGTCAGACGAACGCGCAAGACTTACAAGACAGTAGCCAGCAAGATCCTCGTTTCCGCTCTTGCCACCGAGCGCTGTCACCTTTCCGCATACCATATCACTCTTGCGTTTTCTGATTCCGGTATAAACTATAGCCTTAACCGGAATGTAGCCCGTACTGCCGTGCAGATATGCGTAGTCCCCAACCGCTACCCAGCTCTCTGTCGTCAGTATCGCGCGGCAGAGGTCGTTTTCAAGCGCGTAGGAAAACATAGTAACAACATCGCGCATACTCGAATAATTCCCGCCACCGTCGTCCTTACCGACGCAGTTCGTAAAATGTGTATCGGTCATTCCAAGAGCCGCTGCCTTCGCGTTCATCTTCTCAACGAATGCCGCCTCACTTCCCGCAAGTCCCTCGGCAAGCGCATAAGCGCAATCTGCGCCCGATTCAAGAATCAGACCGTACAGCAGGTCTATGACGTATACCGTTGATTCCTTATATTTTGAATTTTTCGTGCTGATATAGCAGGTAGCGTATCCGTCCATTTTCGGATCGTACTTTACCTTGATACCCTGAAACATAAGGTTCTCATCGGTTATGTAATCGCAGGCAACTATAAGCGTCATTACCTTTGACATCGACGCTATCTGTATTCTGTCGTCGATACCGTCGCCGTACATAACGCTCCCTGCGCTCGCGTCAACAAGTATCGAATGACTTGAATATATACCGCTCATCGCGTTCGACGCGCCCGACGGTCTGTATGCCGTTGTGCTTTCCGCAGCGTTTGTATGTGACGGAAGCATAGGCTTTGAACGGTAATCAGATCCCACCTCGGCAAACAGGGGGCTTTCTCCGACAGATGGGTTCACAGTATTGGTAGTATCACTCGGATCGGTTTTAGGTTTTGTCACGTGCAGATTGTTTATAATCAACACCGACAGCGCCATTATGACCGTGAATATGAGCGCCACAACCGATATTACCGCTATCATATTTGCGTTTCCGTCTTTTTTGTCGGAAGTATCGTTACGCTTTATTATTTTGTAGCTGTGTTTTTCACGTGCGGTCGGTTCGGATTCTTCAAGGATCTCCTGCTCTATCAGCTCATCAAGCTCAGCGTCGGTCTTTTCCTTGAGTTCCGTCTGACCGTAGTTGTTTTCGTTCATATAAGCTCCATATTAATCAAGTGTTTTAACGTACTCGTCGAGTGTAAGTCCCGAACGGTATATGCGCTCCGCATGATAACGTCCTACGTATCTAAAATGCCACGACTCGAACGAATATCCCGTTATATCCTCTTTGCCCTCGGGGTATCTGAGAACAAAACCGAACTTCCATGAGTTTGCGAGCAACCACTCGTATGTTTCCCTCTCGGTAAAGCAACCCGTGTCGGAATAGTTTTCAACGTCACCACGAGTCAGGTCAACAAGGTCCATACAAAGACCGCTCTGATGCTCGCTTGTGCCGGGAGCTGCCGAATACGTCAGAACCAATTCTTTTGCCTCATCATAGCTGAGCCCCTTTGCCATTTCATCGGCAATATATCCGTTGAAAAGCGTTTCCTGTCTCGTATATGAGCGATATCCGCTCGTTCCTACGATATTTGTGTCACCTGTATCCGCCCAAAGCTCGATAAGCATAGCCTCGAGCGCTTTCGCGGCAATGCGGGTCATCTGGTTTGCGTTCTCGTTGTAGCAATAGGTCTTATCAAGAGAATAAAGTTCTTCGGGAACAAAGCTCTCACCAAGAGGATTTGTCTTACTTGCTATCAGAAGATATTTATCACGGTCCTCACCGGTCGGATTCATATAATCCTCATAATCCTCAATATCGGCTTCAAAATCGATTATCATATTCAACGTCTGGTTGCTTTTAGCATAAATATCGACCTCGCGCGTCTTTTCTATATATACCTTGCTTGTCCTGAGAGTTACGCTTATTCCGTCGAATATATACGCCACAGTTTCTATCGGTACCGAGCATATCTTTGAAGTTACGAGCGCCTTTGCAGGCATTTTTACGTCGCACACACCGTTGACGGTTGCCACAGCGCTTCCGTCACTGAACTTTACGGTATTTCCCGTCTTTGCGGTAAACGTGACGCTGTCAGCCGATTTTGCGCTCTCTGTAAGTCCGAGAGCCTTTCGCATATCTCTTATATCAATGCAAAGCACGCCGTCACGTGCGGCATCCTTGTACGCAACGTCCTTGCGGTCGTCTCCAATAACGTACACGAACGAATCGGGCGTTTTCGGGTCGTCCTTGTGAAGCGATAACGCTATTATTATCGCCGCGATCCCTACAACGACCGCAACCGTCACTGCAAACACCGAAATAAGTATTATTTTTCTGCGTTTTGCCGCGTTTATTTCGGCTTCCTCACGCTTTTTGCGCTCTATATATTCCCGCTTGCGCTCCTCGTATCTACGTCTTTCCTCGGGCGACATCTGCTCGATTCGGCGGCGTCTTTCCTCGGGAGTCAGAGGGCGGCGGTTGTTTTCCTGATTGTTGTTCATTATCTTTTCCTTAAATATTATTTGGGAATTGTGGGTGGTTTTGCGCAGCAAAATCAATGGGGTTCAGCCATCGAAGCCCACAAAACCTGAAAGCTTGAAAATTTTTTCAAGCTTTTGTTTCTATAACGTGGAAGAACGGCGACGTCGGTGAATTGAGTATACGTATCTGTGTCGCGCACACGTTCCAACGCGGCAGACTCGACAGATATTCCTCAACGAGCTTCCCTTCCGCGTCTCCCTCCTCGTGTCCGGGGTATACGGCAACGGTCAGTACACCGTCACGGTCGAGCATGGAAATAGCCGCCTCAATTGCGGGTATCGTCGTTTCACGCAACGTGGTGATGCTCTTGTCTCCCCCCGGAAGCCAGCCAAGATTGAACATTCCCGCCTTTATTTTACCGTTGATGTAATTCTTCGCGTTGTGGTGCGAGTCAAGTATAAGCGTATAGTTTTCGGGGCAGCCCGAATCCTTAAGTCTTGCCGAAGTTGAGTCAAGAGCCTGCTTCTGTATGTCAAAAGCCCAGAGCTTTCCGCTCTCACCGACGGCTTTTGAAAGAAATACGGTATCGTATCCGTTTCCCATAGTAAAGTCTGCGGCTGTGTCGCCCTCTCTCAGATGCTTAAGTATAAATTCCTTTTGAAGTTCAAGTAAATCAAGCATTTTTATCTCATTTCTTATCGCTCTTTTTTTCGGGCGGTCTGTGTATGTCAGAGCGTAAAAATCTCATAGCTCTCTCGACCGCGTCCTTTGAGTTATACCACGGCTCGTCACCGTATCGGTAATCGAATTTTTTGCAGAACCACGAAACGTCCTCGGTAAGCTCGTCGAGATACCCCTCAACGATTCCCGCCGCCATCTTTGCGAATGCGGGATAGAACTTTTTGCTCTGCTTTTTCTGCGCCGTTTCAAGCATACGGCGGTAATGAGGCAGACAGAAATAGGGCTGCGCGGCAAATTTTTCGCGGAATTCGGGATCGACCTCGAAAAGATACGCCACGGTCTCTATCATTCTCGAAAAATTATATTCGATACGTCCGCATATGTAACAGGATTCCTCAAGCTTGGTAATTCGGGATACAGGCTTGTCTCCGATCTTACCCACAAGCGGATTCTTTATCTCTTTTTTTAGCTCACCGAGATGCGATTCGAGTGTGAGAGCCATGCCGAGACGGTTCTTACGCACGAACATCATATCGTAGTGCGTTTTGCAAAATCCCGTTTTGTTGGTTATCGTTCGTATATCGGGCTCCATCATTGATGCGCCGAGTATAAGGTCAAGCTCGTTTTCCTCAAGCTTACGGTAAAGCGTGCAAAGCGGACATCCGCAAGCAGGGTCGTCACGCGATGCCTCAAAAGCTTCGTTTACGGGTATTGTATAGATCTGTTCCATAAAAACGGTATTGCCTTTCTGAAAAATATATGTTATAATAACATACACAGTTATTATAACATAAAACTAATGATAATACAAGGTATAATTCACAAATGACGACCACATTTTTTTCAGAATTACGCGAGCTTAAAGAAGAACACACCACATTGCTCGAAATCACGCCAAAAGGACACTTTTCGGTGGCAAAGACCTTTGACTGCGGTCAATGCTTCCGTTTTGACCCTGTGAGCGACACAAAGCACGAGACCGA
>JAZODV010000024.1:0-15726 GCA_045597185.1 Eubacteriales bacterium | reverse complement strand
TGAGCTTCACGTGACCGACGAGCTTGATACCGACCTTGCATACGGCAAGCAGCGCAAAAAGCGCGGCGGCATGTGGTACACTCCCATAAGCGGTATCTGGCAACCTGTGTGGCTTGAAAGTGTACCCGAAAATTATATTTCGTCTCTCAAAATTTCTTCAACCGTAAGATCGGTCACCATTGAAAGTGTCGGCGGTCTGTCTCATAAATATCTTAAAATACTGACCGACAGCGGTATTATTGACCTTGAATATGACGGCGACTGCTTCACATACGCCCCAGACGAACCAAAGCTCTGGTCGCCTGATTCACCGTATCTTTACAGTTTCACCCTCTCAGACGGTGTTGACACAGTTGCGTCATATTTTGCACTTCGTGAGGTATCAATTAAAAAGCACAACGAAAAGCCCTGCATTTTTCTTAACGGTGAGCCAATATTCTGCCACGGTCTGCTTGATCAAGGCTATTTCAGTGACGGAATTTATCTTCCCGCGACACCAAACGGCTACCTTTTTGACATTCTCAAAATGAAAGAGCTCGGCTTCAATATGCTTCGTAAGCACATTAAGATCGAGCCCGAGCTGTTCTACTATTACTGTGATACGAACGGTATGCTTGTATTTCAGGATCTAGTTAACAGCGGAAAATACAGTTTTCTCATTGACACAGCTCTGCCCACGGCGGGCATAAAAAAAGGCATCACACACAAGGCATCGAAAAAGCGAAAAGAAGCGTTTGAGAGCGACGCAAAGGAAACTTTGAATTTACTTTATAACCATCCGTCCGTAATTTATTACACGATATTCAACGAAGGCTGGGGACAGTACGATGCCGACCGCATCTACACGGAGCTTAAATCGACCGACCCGTCAAGAATATTCGACTCTACTTCGGGTTGGTTTACCGAAAAGAAGAGTGACGTCAAGAGCGAGCATATCTATTTCAAAAAGCTGAATCTTGATAAAGATGCGTCACGTCCTCTCGTTCTCTCTGAATTTGGCGGATATTCCTGCAAGATAGACGGTCATTCGTTTAACCTCGACAAGACCTACGGCTACAGCTTCTACAAGACCGCCGCTGAATTTGAAGCCGCACTCGAAAAGCTTTATCTTGACGAGGTAATTCCCATGATAGACCGCGGACTTTGCGCCACAGTTCTGACTCAGGTCAGCGACGTCGAGGACGAAACGAACGGACTCGTCACCTATGACCGTCAGATAATTAAAGTAAGTCCCGAAAAAATAAGAGAGATATCTTCTGCTTTGTTTAATAGATTCAACGAGATATTATAACGTGGGCTTTGCCCACACCCACTTAAGAAACTTTTTGAAAAAAGTTTCTTAAGAATCTTCAAAAACTTTCAAACAAAAAGATATATTTTAAAATTTTATTTATCTTTCAACGCTTGACCGTGTCAAGCGTTGATTTTTTATGTGGTACTTTCTGCGGCAGGGCTGAAGGTGTTCCTTAAAGTGAAGAACGGTTTCGGCACCCTGCATTGTCGCTACCGCAGTCGCGGCTCGTGTGTTGCCATACGGACACACTCACTACGCGACATGACAAAGTTATAACAAGCAAAAAAGCTATCCTTGAAAAAGGATAGCTTTTTTGCTTTTATATTCTACTTACTGTGCTGCGTCAACGATCGCCGCAAACTTTGTTGCTACGAGAGATGCTCCGCCGATAAGTCCGCCGTCAACGTCGGGCTTTGCGAGAAGCTCTGCCGCATTTGCATCGTTCATAGAGCCGCCGTACTGAATGGTAAGTCCTTCAGCTGCTGCCTCACCGTAAAGGTCTGCAACTACGCGACGGATAACTGCGCATGTCTCCTCTGCCTGTTCGGGAGTTGCTGTAAGTCCTGTTCCGATCGCCCATACAGGCTCATATGCAATGATGATATTCTTGAGCTCTTCTGCGCTGATGTCAGCAAGGTCAAGCTTTGTCTGCATTGCAACTACCTCGTCGGTAATTCCCGCAAGTCTCTGCTCCTTGACTTCACCAAGGCAGAGTATGACCTTCATTCCCGCGGCAAGTGCTGCCTTTGTGCGAAGGTTTACTGTGTAGTCTGTCTCTGCGAAGTACTGACGTCTTTCGCTGTGACCTACGATAACGTACTCAACACCGATCTCCTTAAGCATTGTTGCAGAGACCTCGCCGGTGTATGCGCCTTTTTCTGCAAAGTGAACGTTCTCTGCACCGATCTTGATGTTTGAGCCCTTTGCCGCTTCCATTGCTGCAGCGATAGTTACGTAAGGTGCGCAAAAAATAATGTCACAATTATCTTTACCTGCAACGAGGGGCTTTACCTCATTTATAAACTTGGTTGCCTCTGCAGGTGTAAAGTTCATTTTCCAGTTACCTGCGATAACTGTTCTTCTTTTTGCTGTATTCATTGTAAGCTTTTCCTTTCACTGATTATTTGTCAAGAAGACAAGCTATTCCGGGAAGCTCCTTGCCCTCGAGGAATTCAAGAGATGCACCGCCGCCTGTGGAGATATGTGTCATCTTAGGTCCGAAGCCGAGACGCTCAACCGCCTCTGCACTGTCGCCACCGCCGATGATCGAAACAGCGCCGGAGTTTGCAACTGCTGCTGCAACTGCCTCTGTTCCTGCTGCAAAGTTCTTCCACTCGGAAACGCCCATAGGTCCGTTCCATACTACAGTGCCTGCGCCCTCAATTGCCTTTGTGTAAAGCTCACGGGTCTTAGGTCCGATGTCGAGACCCATCCAATCAGAGGGGATCGCTGTGGAATCAACGATCTTGTGTTCGGTGTTCTCATCGTATTCCTTACCGAGTACGTTGTCAATAGGAAGAAGGAACTTAACGCCCTTTGCCTCTGCCTTTGCCATCATTTCCTTTGCGAGATCAAGCTTGTCGTTCTCGCAGATAGATGTTCCTATCTCATAGCCCTGTGCCTTGAAGAATGTGTATGCCATACCGCCGCCGATGATGAGTGTATCTACCTTATCGATAAGGTTGTTGATAACACCGATCTTGTCGGAAACCTTTGCTCCGCCGAGAATTGCAACGAAGGGTCTTGCTGGGTCTGCAAGTGCCTTACCCATAACGGAAATTTCCTTCTGAATGAGGTATCCGCAAACTGCGGGGAGATAATCTGCTACGCCTGCTGTGGATGCGTGTGCTCTGTGAACTGCACCGAAAGCGTCGGATACGTAGATCTCACCGAGAGAAGCGAGTTCTTTTGCGTACTCGGGATCGTTCTTCTCTTCGCGCTTATCAAAACGTGTGTTCTCTATAAGCATTACCTCGCCGTCCTTAAGAGCGGCAGCCTTTGCCTTTGCATCCGCACCGATCGTGTCTGTTGCAAGCGGAACCTCTACGCCGAGAAGCTCAGAAAGTCTCTTTGCAACGGGAGCGAGAGAATACTTGGGGTTGATCTCACCCTTCGGCTTACCCATGTGAGAGCAAAGAACGACCTTTGCGCCCTTATCCATAAGGTACTTGATTGTGGGAATAGCGCCTACGATTCTCTTATCACTTGTGATAACGCCGTCCTTGATCGGAACGTTGAAATCGCAACGAACGAGAACTCTTTTACCGGATACTTCAATATCCTCAATGTTTTTCTTGTTGTAGTTCATGTCTATATTTCCTTTCAAAAATTATTCCTTGTATAATATACCACATTTTTCATAATTTATCAAGAGATATACGTCAAAAAATTATCATTTACCAAAACTTTTTTCATTTTTATGCAAAATAATACTCGGTCTGTCTCATTTTTGGTGAAACAGACCGATTTTTTGTGTTTTATCCTTTTATTTGTGTTTTCTTAAATCTGATTATTGTGAGCCATACCATCAACGCAATAAATACTGCATGGTAGGCGACTCCAAGCCAAATGTTTAATTTCCAGAAGCCTGTAAGTCCTGCAAATCCGTCGTAAAGCGTGCTTGACGTCATACTTATATAAGGTATCGGAGAATATATCAGCCAACCGAAGCTTCCCGGCAGCAGCTGCATAAGAGCAATTCCTATGCCGAGAATTACGGACGAGAGTGCAAACTTTATAACTATCGGAAGTGTTATAGCCGTTCCCGTTTTTCTCGTAAGAGAAGCTATCAGCGCAGTAAGCGCCATATCGGCAAACACCGTAAGCATAGCGACAGCAACACTGCCGAGCGTTATAAGAAACGCAGGTATCTTTACGGGTGCATCTCCTATATTTATCACGTCGAAGAAGCTTCCTGCGCCGTATATAAGAAGATTTTCTATTGAAACAAGTAAAAGACTTGAGACGGTCAACGCAAGAAGTATAACTGCCGCCGCGACGAGCTTAGACGCAATTATCTGCGTACGGCTTCTCGGTCTTATGAGGAGCAATCTTATAGTTCCCTTTGTGTACTCTCCTGCTATCATAGACGCCACAATGACCATCATAACGATCCCGAAATCTGATATCACCGACTCCATTATCGCGGCTGTCTCGGAATTTACGTTTGCCGAATATATGTCTATATCGTTTTCGATCGCATACACACACTTATTGAATTCTTTTCTGAAAAAATCTACGTTGCCTTCGCAATCCTCTACGTAATCGTCGTAAGGAAGAGAGACAGTCCACGAGTACATTTCATCATATTCGTCCTCAGAAAGAGGAAAGCTCGATTTCATATCATACGCGTGCTGACTCATATTTTCTTTCATAAGCTTATATTCCCAACTATCGGGACCCGATCCGCGCTCATCAATGGTTTCAAGACATTCAAGCTCTGTTTCTCCAACATCGAGATTCAGACGAGCAAGAACGACTGCTCTTTCATTTTCATCAGTTGATGATGCCTTGTAGTTACGTTCCGCAGTTTCCAGCACTGCATTAAGCATTGATATTTCTTTTGCTTTTGACTCTATAGCAGCAGGAATAAACTGACTTTCGGACATAAGTATCTGTTTTTCGAGGGCGCGTCTTTTCTGATTTGTTTCGATGTAAAGCGTTTTGGCTTCGTTTTTATCATTAAGAGATATTCCAAACCAACCTGCTACATCGTCTGCGCTGTACCTGCCATTTGCCACAAGCTCATATCCGCGTTCGGCAACGAGCAACTCTGAGTATTGATAAGAAAAATTCTCAAACTGCCATCCCTCCCCGATTTCGTTATCTATAAAGAACTTGTACGCCTCGGCATAGGCATTAAAGTATTCATATTCAATACCGTCCGAGTCGTCTGCCAACTCTTTATAGCTCTCGTATTCATCCTCTGCGTTAAACGAGAGAAAGCCCGACGAAAATACAAGCCCCAATATCGGCGACAGCAGTGTGAGGCCAAGCATAATGAAAATTACAACTCTATAGCCCGTCTGCTTCCATATCTTTATTATCTCATTGAGCACAAGATTCATAAAAGCCTTCATTTTGCGTCACCTCCGTCCTTTTTTTCGTCTTCGGTGTTGCTCGGCTCGGCGAATGGCTGCTTATTTGCCGATCTTCCTGTCGTTATTTCAACGAATGCGTCCTCGAGAGAATGCTTTACGGGAGAGGCCGAGGCTATAAGAACATCTGCCATAACAAGCAGCTTGACGCTTGCATTAAGTCCCGATCCGCCTGCGTCGAGGTCAGCCGTTACGGTGAATTTATTTCCGTTAAGCTTGTAGGTATTTCCTTCAACACCGTCAAGAACGCTTTTTGCCGTTTCAATAGATTCCGGCTCAACGGTTATCTCAAATTGCTCGACATTTCCGGGTCTTGCGGCTCTTACCTCATTCATCGATTTGACCGCAATAACGCTACCTCTGTCTATAACGGCAAACCTGTCGCAAATAAGATCAAGCTCGGCAAGCTGGTGGCTCGAAATAAACACCGCAGTTCCCTCTTTGCGAGAGACCTTGAGCAAAATATCGCGAAGCTCTTTTATACCCATAGGGTCAAGACCGTTTGTCGGCTCGTCAAGCACAAGAAGTCTTGGTTTATTTAGAAGAGCCTGCGCAACTCCAAGTCTTTGTCTCATTCCGAGAGAATATTTACTTACTTTATCCTTTATTCTGTCGGCAAGTCCGACAATAGACACGACCTCGTCGACGCGGCTCTTCGGTATACCGTCATGCATACGTACGACCTGCATAAGATTTTCGTACCCACTGAGATAGCCGTACAACTCGGGATTTTCGATTATACCGCCCACGTTTTCGACCGCCTTTTTAAAGTCCTTCTTTATGTCATGTCCGCATATTGAGACCTCGCCCGCTTCAAGCGACAAAAGTCCCAGCATAACTTTTATCGTCGTAGTTTTTCCCGACCCGTTAGGACCTAAAAATCCAAAAATTTCGCCCTCGTTTACTTCCACCGAAATATCGTTTAATATCAGCTTTGAACCGAGATACTTGGTCAGATGCGAAATTTTAAGTACCGTATTTCCCATTGCTCCTCCTGATTTTTATTTTTATGTTTTTATAATAGCATATTCTCAAATTTTTTGCAACAACCGATATTGTTTTTCGTCATTTGAAACAGTCTAGACCTTGTTTTTTTGTTTATCCTGCCACTTTTTTAATTTATTGAGATATTTTTGCGATATTATTACACCGTCAGCTTCACGTACCGTAAATATATCTTCATTTTCAAAAAATATTTCTTTAGCACCTCGTTTTTTAACACAAGATAAGAAATGACAGTCAAAATATCCGTCAAGGCTCTCTTCTGCCGTTATATTCACTCGGTATTCGTAACCGAAAGCAAAGCGTTTTTTGGGGTCGGTATCGTTATCGTATTCCTCCGTAAGCTTCGGATACAGCCTTTCTTTTGCCCACAACAGACATTTTTCGCATATTTCCTCAAAAAAGCTCTCACATACATCGACTCTTGGATAAGAAAGCTCACTTTTCAAAAGCAGTATTCCTTTATAACATATACTCTCACGTTTCTTCTTTATTTCATACTGAAGCATAAAATCACCGCCTTTCATGTTTTATTTTATGATAAAAAATGTTTACGTAATACTTCAAAAAACTCTCAAAATAATATTGACAAAATTACTTTTGAGGAGTATAATTGTATCGTACATAAATTATCTTTTGGGAGGAAATCAAAATGAAAAATGTACTTAGACTTACAACACTTGCACTCGTTCTCGTTATGATGCTCGGTGCTCTCGTTTCTTGCGGCGCTCCTAATGCTGATCCCGAAAAGGCAGAAGAGGCTCTTGAGGATGCAGGTTACGAGGTATCCGTTGATTCAAAGCTTGCGCCCGCTGCATATAAGGCTATGGGTGTTGACGGTGTTGATTGCGTCCTTTCCGCTATAAACCTTGACGAAGATGAAGAAGGTATTCTCTTCGTTGTCTACTTTGACGAGGCTGCGGACGCAAAGGAAGCCTTTGAGGACATCAAGAAGGATGCCGAGGAAGAAATGGAAGATGAGGAAGATTTCGTTTGCAAGAGATCCGGCAAGATGATCTACTACGGCACAAAGAACGCTGTTAAGGCTGCAAAGTAATCATTAATTTGATACATAAAAAACCTTTCGGAAAATCCGAAAGGTTTTTTTGTTTGTATTCGTTTTTTAATAGTCCCGTCTGCCCTCGAGCGCTCTGAAAAGCGTGACCTCGTCGGCATATTCGAGGTCTCCGCCGACAGGCATTCCATATGCAAGACGAGTCACCTTTACTCCGAGCGTCTTTGCAAGCTTTGCAATATACATAGCCGTAGTCTCGCCTTCAACTGTCGGGTTGGTTGCTATTATTAGCTCCTTTACCTCGTCGCCCGTACCTATTCTTTCTATAAGCTCACGGATATACAGCTTGTCCGGTGTTATTCCGTTTATCGGAGATATTTCTCCGTGGAGCACGTGGTACATTCCCTTGAACTCTCGCACCTTTTCAAACGATACGACGTCCTTCGGGTCTTCCACTACACATATAACGCTTCTGTCACGAGACAGGTCGGAGCATACATGGCACACGTCCTTATCGGTCAAATTTTTGCATATCGGGCAGAGATGTATTTTTTCCTTTGCGTCGGTTATAGCCTTAGCCAGCGCCGCTACCTCTTCTTCCGAAAAATTGACGACGGCGTACGCCATTCTCATAGCCGATTTACGTCCGACTCCCGGAAGTCTTCCAAAGCTTTCGGCAAGATTCTGGAGTGATTCAATATAATCTGCCATCTATCAGAACATTCCCGGGAAGCCGCCCATTCCGCCCGTGATCTTTGACATTTCGGTTGAATTTGTGTCGTCGACTCTTTTTATTCCCTCGTTTATCGCCGCTGTGATTATATCGGCAAGTGTCTCTACATCGTCGGGGTCTACTATATCTGGAGCTATCTCGATGCCGAGGACCTCGCGCTTACCGTTTATTTTCAGCTTTACCATTCCGCCACCTGCAGAAATATCGTACTCACGGGAATCAAGATCCTCCTGGAGTGCTTCCATATCCTCCTGCATCTTCTGTGCCTGACGAAGCATTGCGTTCATGTTCTGAGGACCGCCGCCCATTCCCTTCGGTATATTTGCTCTCATTGTTGTTTCCTCCGTTAATTTTCATAATTTTCAAGGAAATCGTCTATAACGCTGTCCTTGTATTCTTCCTCGGGTATCAGCTCAAAGCTGACCGACGTTGGCTTACCAAGCTGTTTCGAAAGCAGCTCGGATACCCTCTTGGAATTATCGTGTTTATCTGCTCTTTCGAGCATAAAATCACTTTCAAAAACTATTACCGCATTTCCGTTTTCATCGGTAAATGCTTTCGTAGAATTTATGTCCATCCACAAAAGAAAGTCGTTTACAGCCATCTCTTCAAGCACCTCGACCCAGCATCTGAGCGGTCTTAATGTTCTTATCGTTTTAGGTGTGTTTTCGGTTTTGGGCGTAATTTTCGGCTTTTCTTCTACCCTTTCGGGTTCTTTCGCCTCAGGCTCAGGATTTATTTCTTTTGTCGGCTCTGTTATTTTTTCTTTTTTGATTTCCCTTTCGGGCTTTTCTTCCTTTTTAGGCTTGACCGGTTCGGGTGCGGTTTGCGTAGGAACAGTTCCGTTAATGGCTATATTCATAATGCTGTCTTCAAGCTTTGAAATTCTCGAAAGAAGTGAATCGTTACGCTCGTCAAGGCGCTCGTCACACATTTTTATGAGCGTCATCTCGGCAGTCATTCTTGCCGTTGCCGCAGACCTTCCTATCTTAAGGAGTGCGTCGTCAAGCATTCTGCAATGCCACAGCAGAGTTTCCTTGGTAAAGCACGCCGCAATGCCTGACATTCTCTCGGTTTCGGAATCGGTGAGGTCGAGATATTTCGCGACGGTCGGTGTGGTTTTGAATACGAGCATATCACGCCAAAAGGATATCATATCCTGCCAGAACACCTTTATATCCTTTGAAGATATCACGAGCTCCGAGATCTCGTCGAGTATCGTGGCGTAATCCTTTCTTGCAACCGCTTCGGCAACCCTTGCCGTTCTCTCGCGGCCCGTGCTTCCGACAGTATCGTTCACAAGCTCCTCTGTTATCTCACGGTCGCCTCCCGAGCAAAGCTCAAGCAGACTGATAGCGTCTCTCATACCGCCCTGTGACAGTCTCGCTATGAGATGCGACGCATCCTTTGTCAGCTTGATACCCTCTTCCTTTGCGATAAGCTCTATTCTTGCCGAAAGGTTCTCGGTAGATATACGTCTGAACTCAAATCTCTGACATCTCGAAATTATCGTCGCGGGCAATTTATGCTGTTCTGTTGTTGCAAGTATAAAAATAACGTATGACGGCGGCTCTTCAAGAGTTTTTAGCAGTGCATTGAACGCGCTTTGCGAAAGCATGTGAACCTCGTCAACTATATAGACCTTATATTTGAGCATTGACGGAGCGAATATTACCTCGTCACGTATATCTCTTATATTTTCTACCCCGTTGTTCGAAGCCGCGTCCATTTCGAGCACATCAGTCGCGCTTCCCGCCTCTATCGCACGGCAGGAATCACAAACGCCGCATGGCTCGCCGTTCTGCGGATTTTCACAGTTTACCGCCTTTGCAAGTATCTTTGCACAGGTGGTCTTTCCTACACCTCTCGAACCGCAAAAAAGGTAAGCATGACTGAGCTTACCATTTCCGACTTCATATTTAAGCACAGAGGTGATATGCTCTTGTCCGTATACGTCGTCAAAGACACGAGGACGCCATTTTCTGTATAATGCCTGATGCATAAGCCACCTCCGTAAATCAAAATGAGACCATACACCAAAAAATCGAACTTCGATCCTGCGCGATTACCGAATCCTTCACTCGGAGCAGGCGCCCCCACGGCACACCGAGTATGCCGCTTAATGCTGCTCGGTTCCCCGCCTGACATGGTTCACAGCGCTCGATTGCGCGGGACCCACTCTTCAACGTGTCAAACGCGGCTCTATCACAGAATCGTTGCCCTCAGGAATGGAATTAACCCCTGCTACAGCGGATTTCAGGTACAAGGTTCCGCTACCTCCCCGGTTAGTATGGCCTCACAGCATATTATAACAGATTCTCTTGCGTTTTGCAATAGTATTTTAAAAAATTGATTTACAAAAAGTTATTGACATATCTTTCTGCGTGTGGTACAATGTTTTTCGTTGTTTTATTTTATTATATAATGACTATTACTATAGAAAGGTATACGCGCGCGTAGATATAGTGCAGTAGATCATGAATTCGGCATCAGCTCCGCACAGACATACTCATAATTTTTCGGAAATCATCCACATAGCGGCAGAATTTTTAAAATCAAATATCGTTCTCGTTATTGCCGCAACTCTCGCGTTTGCAACATCAATTATGATCCCGCCCGGCGCCGAATATCTCGGCTATTTTGATTTCAGAACACTCACCTGTCTTTTCTGTACACTTGCCGTTATATGCGCTCTTAAGGGCATCGGATTCTTTTCTTTTCTTGCGAAAAAGATAGTTGTCGGCACAGGGAATCTGCGTATGGCAATCCTGTCTCTTGTCTACATAACCTTTATAGGCTCTATGCTGATAGCGAACGATATGGCTCTTCTCACCTTTCTGCCACTCGGATTTTTCGTGCTTGAAGCCACGGGACGAAAAGAATATATGGCGTTCACCTTCATAATGCAAAATATCGCCGCAAACCTCGGCGGTATGCTCACCCCCTTCGGCAATCCGCAAAATCTTTTCCTTTACAGCCGATTCGAGATACCGACGGGACAGTTTATGCTCACGATGCTCCCTCCGTTTCTTATCGCGGTCGCGCTTATTACACTGTCGTGTATTATTTTTGTAAAACCGCTTAAGCTCTCTCTCGAAAACAACGACGAGAGCAAGCTCCCGGTAGCAAGGACCGTGATTTATCTCATTTTATTCGCTTTTTCTATTTTAATTGTTTTCAGAGTGATACCCTACGTTACAGGGCTCATAATAATCCCCATCGCCCTGCTTTTCCTTGACAAAAAAGCTCTGCTCCGTGTCGACTACGGTCTGCTTCTTACATTTGTCTGCTTTTTTATTTTTGCGGGAAACATGGGAAGGATCGGCGCCGTACGCGACCTGTTCTCCTCCCTTCTCGAAAAGAATACTCTTCTTGTTAGCACGCTGTCGTGTCAGGTCATAAGCAACGTGCCGACGTCAATACTTATGTCTCAGTTTACATCGAATTGGCGTGAGCTTCTTGTCGGTGTTAACATAGGCGGAGCTGGCACGCTTATAGCGTCTCTTGCAAGTCTCATTACCTTCAAGGAATATTCGCACCACGAGCCGAAAAAGATTGGTTTCTATATTTTCTTGTTTTCGATTATAAATTTTGCGTTTCTCGGAATATTGCTTTTTGTCGAAAGCTTTATTCTTTGACATGACGCAACGTTAACATATTATTTACAATTATCTCGACTCAAATTTTATCACTTTACTTGACTAAAGCGATAAAGTGTGCTATAATTTGGCATATTCGTTTTTTATTTTCTAACAAATTATTTGGAGTATATTTTATGAACACACTTACTAAAGCCGCAACGCCGGCGGAAAAAATAATCCTTAAATGCCGTGAGCTGTACAGAAAATACGGCTACCGACATTTTCTTATGAGCAAGTTCGAGGACTATGACCTTTACGCCGACAACCGTAGCTTTCTGCGTTCCGACAGCGTTCTGACGTTTACCGACAGAAGCGGACGCCTTAAAGCTCTCAAGCCCGACGTTACGCTGTCGATAGTCAAGAATCTCGGCGAGGACGAAACTCTTCCTGTTAAAGTCTTTTATAATGAAAACGTGTACAGACCTGCCGATGGGGGCAAGGAATTCTCCGAAATAATGCAGCTTGGGCTCGAATCTATAGGTACAGATGACCTTTATTCAACAGCAGAGGTCATTATGCTTGCCGAAAAATCACTTTCCGAAATAAGCAATTCTCACATTCTTGACATTTCGCATATCGGTCTGCTATCCGAGCTTATATCCGACGCCGATCTTGACGGCTCGGCAAAAACTGCGCTGACCGACGCCATAAGACGTAAAAGCAGCTCAGCTATAAAAGATGCAGTTTCGGACACAGCCCTTGCAGACAAGCTTTGCCGCCTCACGACCGAGTATACCACACTGACAAAAGCTCTCCCCGTTATAGCCGAGCTACTCCCCGAAAGCGATGCTCTCGCGGAGCTCCAAGGAATTTGCGATATACTTGACGTTTCTGGTCTTTCTGATCAAGTATACTTCGATTTTTCGCTTCTTGGAGACCTCAGCTACTACAACGGTATTATTTTCCAAGGCTTTGTTGACGGCGCGCCGTCCGCAGTTCTTTCGGGTGGTCGCTACGATCCGCTTCTTAAGCGCTTCGGACGCAATTGCGGTGCTTGCGGATTTGCCATATATCTTGACAGGCTTACAGCACTTGAAGCAAGGTCTCACGTAAACGACGCCGATATCCTCCTGATATATGGAGAAAAAGACAGTCCGTTGGACATTGCAAAGACGGTGTCAAGACTTATATCCGATGGCAATACCGTTCTTACATCAAAGACACAGCCCGACGGTATGAGATTCGGCAAGATAATCAACATAAGCGAGGTCACATTATGATAAACGTTGCACTTCCAAAGGGTAGACTCGGCGAGACCGTTCTTGATTTTTTTGAAAAGGCCGGTTACGTTTGCCCTGAAATACACACACCGTCACGTAAGCTCGTTTTTGAGGCTAACGGAGTGAGATACTTTTATGTAAAGCCCTCCGACGTATCTATTTACGTCGAACGCGGCGTTGCCGACATCGGTGTTGCGGGCAGTGATATCCTGCTTGAATATGAGCCCGATGTATACGAGCTTCTTGATCTCGGAGTCGGCAGGTGCCGTATGTGCGTTGCCGCCGCAAAGGATTTTGAGGACGACAGATCAAGACCGCTTAAGGTTGCAACAAAATTCCCAAACATTGCAGGTAAATACTATTCGAGTATCAGCCGTTCTATCGACATAATAAAGCTTCACGGCTCAATAGAGCTTGCTCCGATCCTCGGACTTTCCGACGTTATCGTTGATATAGTTGAAACAGGCTCGACACTCCGAGAAAACGGTCTTGAGGTCAAGCATTCGATAGTTCCGATCAGCGCACAGCTCATCGCAAACAAGGCAAGCTATAAATTCAAGCGCGACGAGCTTTCGTCTCTTATGGAAAAGATACAAAAGGTCAAGGGAGAATAATTATCTCTAATTTTACAAAAACAGAAGGTCTGACAGATATGATTAAAATTTACGATTACAAAACGATGTCCGACAACGACATTTTCTCGCGCGAGATAACTGCCTCGGGCGTCGAACAGATAGTTTCCAATATTATTGCTACGGTCCGCTCGTCGGGTGACACTGCTCTTTATGCTTATACCGAAAGATTTGACGGTGTCGCACTCTCATCTCTTGAAGTAACAAAGGAAGAAATAGACAAGGCTTACGCTTCGGTCGATCCCGAATTCATCAAAATAATAAAAAAATCGGCGGCAAATATCAAGGCTTTCCACAAAAAGCAGATACGTCGCGGATTTAAAATGAAGAAATCAGACGGTATCGTTCTCGGTCAGAAGGTAACCCCGCTTGAAAGAGCCGGTATATACGTTCCCGGTGGCACAGCCGCCTATCCCTCTACTGTTCTTATGGACTGTATCCCCGCAAAGCTTGCCGGAGTTAAAGAGGTCATTATGGTAACGCCTCCCTCGAAGGACGGAAGCGTCAATCCCGCTATACTCGCCGCCGCAAAGATCGCGGAGGTCGACCGTATATTCAAGATTGGCGGTGCTCAGGCAGTTGCCGCTCTCGCGTACGGTACGGAATCCGTTCCATCGGTAGATAAGATCGTCGGTCCCGGAAACGCGTTCGTTGCCGAGGCAAAGCGTCAGGTCTTCGGAAAGGTCGCTATCGATATGATCGCAGGTCCGTCCGAGATACTCGTTATTGCTGACGGCAAGAGCAATCCCACATGGGTCGCAGCAGATCTGCTATCTCAAGCAGAGCACGACAAAATGGCAAGTGCCGTGCTTGTTACCGACAGTATAGATCTTGCAAAAGCGGTTCAAGCAGAGCTTGAAACACAGATCGATGCCCTTCCCCGCCGTGAAATTGCAAGAACGTCTATCGACGGCAACGGTAAGATAATCATCGCAGAAAGCATTGACGAAGCCGTTGACATAGCTAACCGCATAGCTCCCGAGCATCTTGAGGTCTGTGTTGACGATCCCTTTAAATATCTTGACCGTATACAGAATGCGGGCTCCGTATTTCTTGGCAGATACTGTCCCGAATCTCTCGGAGATTACTACGCAGGACCCAACCACACATTGCCAACGAACGGTACCGCACGTTTTTCAAGTCCTCTCTCGGTTGACGATTTCGTTAAAAAGACCGCGTTTTCCTATTATGAACGTTCGTCTCTTGAAAAAGCCTACAAGGACATAGCTGTATTTGCGAGAAAAGAAGGGCTTGAAGCACATGCAAGAGCGGCTGAAACGAGGTTCAATACCAAATGAGTAGGTTTATCTCTCAGCGTTTCGATTCGCTTCGTGAATACGTTCCGGGCGAACAACCGAAGGAACGCAAATATATAAAACTCAACACAAACGAGTCGCCGTATCCGCCCTCTCCCGCAACAGTTGCGGCGGCACAGTCTGCTGCACTCGGATGCAATCTTTATTCCGACCCAACACTTATGTCAGTACGTTCGCGTATTGCAAAGCTATATGGAGTTGAGAGTGAAAACGTAATAGTTACCAATGGATCTGACGAAACTCTGTCATTTGCTTTTATGGCGTACTGTGACAAAAACACAGGCGCGGCATTTCCCGACATAAGCTACGGATTTTATCCGGTTTTCGGAAAGCTCTACGCTCTCGATTGCAAAAGAATTGCGCTTAAAGACAATTTTTCGATAAATATTTCCGATTATTTCGGTCTCGGACGCACAATTTTTATTGCAAATCCTAACGCGCCCACGGGACTCACTCTCTCGCTTTCCGAAATTGAAGAAATACTCAAAAGGAATCCCGACAATATAGTCGTTATTGACGAAGCATATGTTGATTTCGGTGCCGAAAGTGCGGTTCCGCTCACAAAAAAATACGAAAATCTCTTGGTGGTCGGTACTTTTTCCAAGTCACGATCGCTTGCAGGTGCTCGCGTGGGATTCGGTATCGCGTCAACGGAAATTATAAAAGACCTTGACAAGCTTCGTAACTCTACAAATCCCTATAACGTAAACTCTATGTCTCTCGCAGCGGCTGCAGCCGCCCTTGATGATAACGAATACTACGTTTCAAACTGCAAA
>JAZODV010000023.1:0-12149 GCA_045597185.1 Eubacteriales bacterium | reverse complement strand
CTTTCCCAAGGGTCTTCGCCAAGGAAACGCATACAGGAATCGAAGGTTGCGCCACCCCAACATTCAAGTGACCAGTAACCAACCTTGTCAAGCTCACGACAAGCAGGAAGCATATCCTCAAGTCTCATACGAGTTGCCGCCTGAGACTGATGAGCGTCACGCAGTATAGTATCCGTAATATAAACTTTCTGTGCCATGTTTTATACCTCGTAAATTAACCTAAAAGCGCAATAAGAACACCCGCGGCGAGAGCCGATCCGATAACGCCCGCGACGTTCGGACCCATTGCGTGCATAAGAAGGAAATTGCCGGGATTTTCTTCCTGACCGACCTTTTGTGAAACACGCGCCGCCATAGGAACAGCCGAAACACCCGCCGAACCGATAAGCGGATTTATCTTCTTTCCTTCGGGAAGGAAAAGGTTCATAAGCTTTGCGATAAGAACTCCGGATGCCGTAGCTACACCGAAAGCAACGATACCCATAATTATAATGGTTATAGTCTTGAGGCTTAAGAAGGTTGCCGCCGTTGCCGTAGCTCCGACCGATATACCGAGAAGTATCGTTACGATATTCATAAGCTCGTTCTGTACCGTCTTTGAAAGTCTTTCACAAACGCCGCACTCCTTAAGGAGATTGCCGAACATAAGACAGCCGATAAGCGTAGCTGCGCTCGGAACGATTAGCGCTACCAAAACAGTTACGACGATAGGGAAGAGTATTTTCTGAAGCCTCGAAACGGGACGGAGCGAGTTCATTGTGATCGCGCGCTCCTTTTTTGTTGTGAGAAACTTCATAATAGGTGGCTGTATTACGGGGACGAGAGCCATATACGAATACGCCGCTACAGCTATAGGTCCGAGCAGATCGGGAGAGAGCAACGACGTTGTGTATATTGCCGTCGGTCCGTCAGCACCTCCTATGATACCGATAGATCCCGCCTGTTCAAGACTGAAACGAAGCGATTCCCAACCGAACAATTCGGCAAGCGCGCTGACCCCCATAACGCCGGCAACCGTCGCAAAGATACCGACCTGTGCTGCCGCGCCGAGTATAAGGCTCTTTGGATTTGAAAGCAAAGGACCGAAATCGGTCATAGCTCCGACACCTATGAAAATAAGACATGGATAAATTCCGAGCTTAACGCCGAGATAGAGAATATCGATAAGTCCCGCGTTTTGTCCGAGAGCCGCCCAGTCAATATGACCGCCCGTAAAATACGCCTCGTGGAACATTCCCGCTCCCGGAAGATTTGTAAGAAGCATACCGATAGCTATAGGAAGAAGCAGCAGGGGCTCAAACTTTTTGCCTATAGCAAGGTAGACAAGCAGGCAGGAAATTGCTATCATTACGAGGTTTTTCCACATCCCCTCGGCAAAGATAAGCTGATAGAATCCCGTTTGCTTAAGAAAATCAATTATAGCTGTCATTATCTGTTATTAGTTAAGAAAGAGAACAGAGCACGGTTCCGCCTTCGACAGATGCGCCCGAGGTTACGTTGACAGACGAGACGGTGCCGTCACTCGGAGCCATGATCTCGTTTTCCATTTTCATGGCTTCAAGTATCATAAGGATGTCGCCTGCCTTTACGGTGTCGCCGTTCTTTACGTTTACCTTGAGGATCGTACCGGGCATCGGTGCGGTTATTTCCTTTGCGCCTGTGGGCGCAGGTGTAGCCATAGGCGCGGGCGCTATAACAGGAGCAGGAGCCGCTTTAATGTCTTTTTTATCTATTATCTCAAGTGTGATCTCGTAAACATTTCCGTTGACGGTAACTTTATAAGCTTTCATAGTTAAATACCTCTCTTAATTGATTTTTTTGAATGAAATTACGCGAATAGCCGATACGTCTGTTCCGTTTTCCTCGGCAACAGCGGCGCATACTGCTGCGATGATCTCGCCGCGATTTTCAATTTGTGTGGCGGATGCCTGTGGGACAGGTATCTGTGCGGTTGCTTTGGCTTCCTGTTTTTCCTTCGTATCTTTAGCACGTGATACCGATGTATTCATGAGAGAAATTACACCGATGATACACGCAAGACCGACAAAAACCACCATAACACCGAGAAAGCATACGAATCCGACAGATGGCTTTTCAGCCGCAAGAAGAGCAAGTGTGTTTGCCATGCGTTTCTCCTTTTTTTGCTTAGATTGAAAGTGTTTTATAACAAAACCCTAATCAAATTTATTCTATCATATTTATTCTATCATAATTTAAAAAATAAGTAAAGAGATTTTTTGCCATTTCTTAAAAAATTTAAAATTTTGAAATTTTTCATCTTAAAACTAAAAATCTTTACCAATAAAAGTGTTCCTTTTTTGTGCAAAAAGATACGTAAAAGGAGAAAAATGCTCCAAAAAGCATTTTGCGTTTTGGAGCGTTTTTATTATTTAAGTGTTTTTACGAATTTTTCTATCCGTTCAAGCGCGGCTTCAATGTGAGAAAGGGAATAAGCGTAAGAAATTCTCGCAAAGCCCTCTCCGCATTTTCCGAATGCAGTTCCGGGAACTATCGCGCATCTTTGCTCATGGAGGAGCCTTTCGCAGAATTCGTCGGAAGAAAGACCGAACTTTCCGATCTGAGGCCAGATATAGAATGCGCCTTCGGGCTCAAACGAATCAATACCGATAGCACTTAGACCGTCTTTTATGTAGCAACGGCGTCTGTCGTATTCCGCGACCATTTCTTCGACGTCCCCGTCTCCATTCTTAAGTGCTTCGATAGCCGCAAGCTGTGCTGTAGTCGGAGCGCACATTATTGCGTATTGATGAAGCTTTAAAATCTGAGTGGCAAGTGGCTGAGGCGCGCAGACATAACCGAGACGCCAACCGGTCATTGCGTATGCTTTTGAAAAACCGCTGACGAGTATCGTGCGCTCACGCATACCGTCGATAGAAGCGACCGAGGTATGGCGTTTGCCGTAGGTCATCTCACCGTATATTTCGTCCGAGAGAATGAGAATATTAGTTCCGCGCAGTATTTTTGCTATCTCCTCAAGCTCTTCTGAGGTCATTATAGCTCCCGTGGGGTTATTCGGAAAGGGGAGAACGAGCATTTTAGTTTTGGGCGTTATTGCCGCTTTTAGTCTTTCGGGGGTTATTTTGAATTTGTCTTCGACAAAAGTATCGAGTATGACAGGTGTTGCTCCCGTCATTTTTGCAAGCGGCTCATAGCAGACGAACGCGGGATTTGGTATAATTACCTCGTCGCCCGGAACGAGTACCGTACGCATTGCGATGTCGATAGCTTCACTTCCTCCGACTGTGACTATGATCTCGCTTTTGGGATCATAGGGCTCAAGACCGAATCGTCTGCTTAGATACGCCGATATCTCACGGCGGAGCTCAAACGTACCCGAATTTGAAGTGTAATAGGTTTTTCCCTGAATGAGAGAATCTATACCAGCCTCGCGTATATGCCACGGCGTGATAAAGTCGGGCTGACCGACCGTCAGCGCAACGACGTCGTCCATTGACTCGAGCAGATCAAAAAATTTTCGTATACCCGACGGAGGTATTTCGGTGACCGTCGGAGACAAGATGCTGCTGTAATCTATCATACTCCGCCGACTCCTCGCTCATCCTTTTCGGGCGCTTTGTATATAACTCCCTTATCCTTGTACTTTTTGAGAACGAAATGCGTGGATGTAGAAGTAACAAACTCTATTGTGGCAAGCTTTTGCGCAACAAAATACGCGACTTCCTTCATAGTTTTACCTTCTATCATAACGACAAAATCAAATCCGCCCGACATAAGATAAAGGCTCTTTACCTCGGGATAGTTATATATACGCTCTGCGACCTTATCAAAGCCGAGATCACGCTGAGGCTGTATTTTTACTTCTATAAAAGCGGTTACGTATTCGCGGTCGGTCTTGTCCCAGTCGATGAGAGCCTTCCTGCCGAGAATTACGCCGTCTTTTTCGTACTGTCTTATAAGATCTGAGATCTCTTCCTTTTCCTTGCCGAGCATAACGGCAAGCTGCTCGTTTGTGAGAGAGGCGTCGTTTTCTATGAGAGTAAGAAGCTTATTATCCATTGTTGTTCTCCTTTTCTGTTTTTGTTCTGTTATCAAAATTATTTATGATATTGTTGTAGGTTATGCCGTACTTTTCGGCAATATCGCGGGCATAGCTCTTTCCGTCGGGCTTCTTTCGGAGTATTTTAAAGGAACGCTGACCTGTTTCCATTCCCGCAACGAGAGTATCTATCGGTGCGCCGCCTGTCTTTGCGGCTTTTTCGTTTATTGCGTCAAGCTCTGCGGCGAGCTGATGTAGGTGGGTCGAGAAAATACAGCGACAACCGACGTAGCTGAGTGCGCCGAGCACCTCTGCGGCGATGTATGATGCTTCATACGCACCGGTCGAGGAGAAGGATTCGTCCATAAGCACGAGGGAGGACGGTGTAATGATATCAAATATCTCACGCAGACGGTCACACTCCTCTCCAAGACGTCCCTTATCGATAGTGTCATCAGCACCGGAGGGAAAGTGAGTAAATATAGCGTCAACAGGGCTCATTACCGCAGATTCTGCAGGAACGAACATGCCGAGCTGAAGCATGACCTGAGCCTGACCTGCAGCGCAGGTTATGACCGACTTGCCGCCTCGGTTCGGTCCTGTTATGACGTATATCGTAGCCTTTTCGTCGAAATCGAGGTCGTTTGTAACGATAGCGTCGTTTATTTTAAGCGCGACCGCGGGATTATAAAGCTCTTTTGCAAAGAACGCGCGCTCTTCCATAGGTCTTATGTCGGGAGTGCAGAGAGCGCAGCCCTTATCGCGAAGCGCGCGCAGAAGCTCAGTCCCCTTTACGAAAAATTCGATCTCTGGCATAAGATTTAAAAGAAAATCGGTGTTTTCAAGCACATATGATTGGACTATTTTTTTCCACGAGCGAAGCGAAGTCTTATAAACATCGTTTATTGCCGACGTAAAAGCAAGAGAAAGTGCGGTTTTCTGATTTTCGGTCTGCTTTTTGCCGAACGGCACGAGCTGTGCGATACAGGTGTACTCGTCGTCCTTGAAATTGAGACGGAGTATCTTTTCAAGCACATCACCAGAACGGAAGGGTTCGGGATTTATCGAGAGAACGCCTGCCTCTGACGGGCGGAGCTGTGCGTCGAGATTGACACCGACGGTAACGCTCTTTATGTCGCGCACGCGGTTTGTAAGCTCGTTCAGCTTTTCGTTCAGCTCACGGTAATAGTCACTTTCGGCAAGCTCGGCGATACGGTCGGCAAGAGATACGAGTGCTTTGCCCTTAAGGTTAGATCTAACCTCGGAAAGACCTGCGTGAAGCGTATCGATGCTCGAAATATAAAGCTCGATTTCGGTAATACTCGAAAGATACGACGCAGTCTCTCCGCTGTCGGCTTCAAGACGGCGAAGCTCCATTATATCACCGAGGATCGGGATAAGTCTGTTCAGTGTTTTGGATATACTTTCGTTTTCAAGCATATCGCGGAAGGTATCCATACGGTAGCGTATGACCTCGGGGTCGGTCGTGACGAATTCCGAAAGCTCACGGTTATGCAGGTCAAAGCAATCGAGCATTGAAAGCTCATCAAGCACGAACATATCTATGTCGGGAATATTTTGCCCGCTGTAATGCCGACGCTGTGATTCAAGCGACGGATAAAGCAGACTGAAGTTTGAAAAATCCATTTATCGGTTACCTTTCTTGTTATTCCGGTTTGATTTTTGAAAGAGGATTATGCTCCATAGCTTCCTCCATACTTCGGTCGGAGACGTGGGTATATATCTGTGTGGTGTTGAGCTGCTCATGGCCTAAGATGTCCTTAAGCACTCTGACATCGACCGCACCGCTCTGATACATCAGTGTTGCGGCGGTATGCCTGAGCTTGTGTACCGACAGGTGCCTTGAAGCAAACCCTGCCATATCGAGATATTTATTTACCATCCATTGCACAGACGCGACGCTCATACGGTTATTTCTTTCGGAAAGAAAGAGTGCGCCGTCGGTGTTTTTGTTTTTTTCTCCGTCACGCCGCACGGGAATATACTCTGAAAGCACCGCCTTGCAGGCTTCGTTGAGATAAATAATGCGTTCCTTGGCGCCTTTACCCATAACGCGAAGCGAACGAAGCTCGGTGTCTATATCGCGAAGGTTCAGCCCTACAAGCTCGGAAACACGCATACCGCAGTTGAGAAAAAGAGTGATTATCGTGTAGTCGCGCAGAACATTTCTCGAACGCGTGTCGGACTTTACTGTTTCAAGCAGATGAAGGCTCTCTTCAAGCGTCAGAAATTTAGGAAGCGTTTTTTTTGCTTTGGGGCTTTCGATATCTATCGCGGGATTGGTCTCAAGCAGCTTTCGCTTGACTGTCAGATATTTGAAAAACGCCTTGACAGCCGAGAGCTTACGAGCCTTGGCGCTCCAAAGATTTTTGCGGACCGTTCCGGAGTACATAAGGAATTCGTATATATCCTCGGTCGAAATTTCGGAAATGAATTTTATGTCGGCTCCAGAAATATCAATTTCGGTAAATTCGTCGGAATCGGGTGAGATGCCGTTCCTCACCGCATATATATATCTGAAAAATGTACGAAGGTCGAGAATATATTCATTGACCGTCTTCCCGGAGCACCCCTGGATCGAGAGCTTATAGCTTGAAAATTCACGGACAAGCTGCGGCATAGCTTTAAGGTCGACCGAAATTGACATATATAAGCTCCTTTCTTTACCAAAATTTCAATTAAGTTTTAATGAACTTTTGGTTATATGTAAACTTTTACTTCAAAGGGTAGAAAAGTTCATTATTTATATATTATAATATATAAAACCGCGGATGTCAATATTTTTTGTTGAATGTTAGGCGTATATTAACATATAGGAGGTCTTTATGAAAAATTTTTTCTCAAAGTATTCATACGCAATGGTGAAGATGTTTGTAACGCAGTTTGCGATAGGTCTTTTCGGCGCGGTGCTGTCCTTCGCGGTATCGTCGTTCGGAGGAAATGAAACTACGACACTTTCAAGCACCGAAAGAACTCTGCTTATCGTAGTCAGCTCGTTTGCGATACTTTTTTATCTGTTTTTGACCTACACGACGATATGGGAGATAGGAGCCAAGGACAAGATATCGGCAGATGTCGGAAAGCTAAAAATAAAACCGTGGCTCGGCATCGTAATTTCTCTTTTTGCCAATATTCCCAATTTTATAGTGGCGATAATTTACTCGGTCTGTTGGTTCGTATCACACGGAGCAGAGGGAACTGCCACGAATATTGCCGCATTTATGAAGGTCGTGGTTCTTTTCATTGACGGAATGTACTACGGACTGCTTGCTGCTATAAATGTAGGCTCGAGCTTGCTTCTGAATCAGTGGTGGTCGCTGTTTATCATTATAGTACCTGCAGTACTCGTTTGCGGCATTGGATATTTCCTTGGCACAAAGGATTTTCACTTGACCTCTCTGGGTCAACCGCTGTATCCCGAAAGTGACCGCGATGTTAAACCAAAAAAATTCGGCAGAAAATAAAAATACGACATAAAGGAAGGGATAACAATGGATTTTTCAAAATTTTTGAATTCCAGACGTGAGGACTGCAAAGCGCTCGTTGCAGAGCTTCGGAAAAGCTTCAAGTACGTAAGCATACTCGGAAGCGACGTAAAGTCAACGGCGATAAGTGTTGACAGGCGTTCCTCAAATATGGGAGAGGGCAATCTTTCAGAGTGCGGATTCGTCATTAAGATGCACGACGGGAAGGCGTTTTACGAATACTCGCTCGACGACGTAAAGGGCGACAAGGCAGAGCTTGCAAAGAAGATAACGGACTCTCTTGCAGTTGCAGACGGAATAAGCGGTAATACTGTCGAAGTACCCGTGCCAGCCGACGAGCCTATGGTAAAGTCGTTTTCGCGCGAAAGTGATGACGGACTTGTGCCTGACGCCGAGATACTCGAATTCTGCAAGAAAATGAGAGACAGCGCGCTTGAGAAGGACGAAAGATTCCTCAACTGTATGATAGGCGCGTCGTCGTTCAGCGTTTCAAAGCTGTTTGTCACGAAGAACCGTGAGCTTGACCAGAACTATTCCTGGATAAATATAGGCTCTGTCGTCGTTATGAGAGAGGGCGAAAAGATGGTACAGACCTATGGCGGCTCGTACGGACACACTTGGCGTGAAGCTATGGATAATTTTCCTGCGGCGCTTGACGAGCTTGTTGATACTGTACGCAAGATAGCAAAGGCAAAGCCGATAGTTCCTGGCGTGTACGACGTTATAACCGACCCATCGATCAGCGGACTTATCGCTCACGAGGCGTTCGGTCACGGCGTTGAAATGGACCAATTTGTAAAGGATCGCGCGCTTGCAAAGGAATATGTAGGTAAGTACGTCGCGTCTCCGATATGCAATATGCGAGACGGCGCGGCATCGGCACTTTCGTCGGCATCCTATTTCTTTGACGACGACGGAGTTCTCGCACACGACACACAGATAATAAAGGACGGTATTTTAGTTTCGGGTATCTCGGATCTGGTTTCGGCATCGGTGCTTGGTACCGAGCCCACGGGTAACGGCCGCCGCGAATCGTACAAGAGAAAGGCGTATTCGAGAATGACGAACACCTTCTTTGAGCCCGGAAAAGATAAGCTCGAGGATATGATAGCGTCGGTCAAGCACGGCTATATGCTCTTCAATACGAATAACGGCATGGAAGACCCGAAGAACTGGCAGATACAGTGTACTGCAGAGTACGGCGTTGAGATAATCGACGGTAAGCTTACAGATAATTACGTATCTCCCGTAGTCATGAGCGGATACGTTCCGGATCTGCTCAAGTCTATATCTATGGTTTCGGACGATTTCAAGGTCATAGGCGCAGGCGGCTGTGGCAAGGGATATAAAGAATGGGTCAGAGTTGCCGACGGCGGACCTGCCCTGAAAGTGAAGGTGAAATTGGCATGAGTGTAAATATTGAAAAGCTTTTACTTGAAAACAAGGAAGTAAGCGACTACAGAATAAACACGACGGTCACGGAATCGTACGAGCTGTTTTTTGTGCATAAAAAGCTCGAAACGGTCAGAGGTACTGATACAGCGAGCGTTAACGTAACGGTATACGTTGACCACGACGGCAAAAAGGGTGACGCGAGCTTCAAGCTGTTTGCGTCGACAGAAGAAAATGAAGCACGTGAAAAGATAGCCGCCGCCGTCGCAAAGGCAAAGATAGTTGATAACGAAAATTACGAGCTTCCGTCGAATGAAACGCTTGACGGTAAGATAGAGTCTAACTTTGAGAGCTACGAGCCGAAGGAGCTTGGCGCGAAGATCGCAGAGGCAGTCTACGCTGCCGACAACTTTGAGCTTGGCTCGATAAATGCGCTTGAGGTGTTCGTAAAGAAGCTGACAGTATCGGTAAAGAACAGTCGTGGTATCGACAAAAAAGAGGTAAAATACAGCGCAATGCTCGAAGCTATACCCACCTGGAACGACGGTGAATCGGTCGAGCTTTACGAAGCCAAGAATTTCAATAGTCTTGATACAGACGACATAACCGCAGAAATAGCTAGAAAAATGGAAGAGGTACGCGACAGAGGATACGCAAAGAAGCCCGACAAAAAGCTCGACTGTCCCGTAGTGCTTGGCGCATTTGAGCTTAAGGAGCTTTTCGGAGAGCTTACGTACGGACTTAACTACGGCTCGGTATATTCTCATTCGAATCCATTCTCGGAGGGCGACGCAATACAGAAAGCGCCGAAGCACGATAAGCTCAGCGTAACTATGAAGGGCGCGCTCACAGGAAGCGTTGATTCGGCTCTCTTTGACGCCGCAGGCACGACGCTTACCGACAGAGAGATAATAAAGGACGGTGTCGTAACGTCTTATTTCGGAAATTCGCGCTTTGCGCAGTATCTCGGAAAAGAGCCGACGGGCGCGCTTTCCTGCATCGAGGTAGCGGCGGGAACACTTACCGACGAAGAACTGTCAAAAGCTCCGTATTTTGAATGTGTTTCTATGTCGGGACTTCAAGCAGACGTATTCAACGACTATATAGGCGGCGAGGTTCGTCTTGCATACTATTTTGACGGCGAGAAAAAGATACCCGTCACGGGAATTTCGATCTCGGGAAAGCTCAGCGACGCTTTGAACAGCGTAAAATTCTCGGAAAACGTAGTAAACTCGGACGGCTACAGCGGACCGAAGCTTGCAATGTTTGAGAATATTGAGATTGTTTAAAAATATAGCCTCAGGCAACACTTGTTGCCTGAGGCTGTTCTTTAAGGATTATTCTTCTTCTATATATAGAACATCAGCAAACCAAGTGTGAGAATATGCTGATCTTAATGGCTCTCCCCAACCGGTTTGAACATAATATGTTCGAGTTGCACCGGTATAGGGAGATATGCTCTCTCTATAACCATATACGGTTACACTGTGATTCATTGATGCCCCATAAGATTCAAACATTGCAATTACAGCAGGGCGGTTTTCGTTGATTTCTCTGACAACAGTTGAAAAAACATTCGAATAATTATTAAGCAAATATTCAACAGAAAAATCGTTTGATAAATTCATAATATCAATGTAAAAATTTAACCCTGATGAAGCAGCTTCTAAGCCACAACTGGATGTTCCCAGAAAATTCTGAAGGAACAAATGAAATGCTTGGATAGTTCCCGGAGCTCTTTCGTTATTTTCAACATAATGGTACATAGACTGTACCAAATCATCATTTACGTAATAATCATAATAACCAAGCATAATTGCACAAGCAATGTGAGTACATGTTCCATTTTGGTTTGTTCCAAATTGTGATTCTGACTCAAGTTCATAGAAATATAAAACATTATCTAAAAAATAGTTTGTGGTTGATTCTTCTGGTACAAGAGCACGCGCATTTTTTGCAGTGATAACCTTTTCTGCAATTCTAACATTTTGAACCGATGTTTCCAAAGCAGAAACTGCGCTAACGTCAGCTGGAGATAATTGGATATTTGTGTTCAAATCGTAGAAATTTTCGTTTTGCTTAACAATAAAATTGCCCGGCCCTGCATAGTAATAGTCGCCGTAAGAATTTAATTTATCTGAAAGACTGTTGCCTTCAACACAAAGCTCCTCAACTGTTTCTGTAAGATTATCGTATACCGCGTGTCCACCCTCCTCAAACAAAAACAGAGTATATGAATTTGAGGATGAAAATTTATTCAAAGTATAAACTTCTGAAACTGTAAATTTTGATTTTGTCAAAACGCCTAAGCTTGGTGCGGTTGAAGCTGCCAAGTCTTCAATGTAGCTTATTAAGTCTGCATTACTTGCAAAGTCAAATGTCTTATCTTCTGCTTGGATATTATTTTCTGCAAACGCAAAAACGCAGAAAAATGTAAATATAATCGAACATGTCAATATAAATGAAATAATATTCAACAAAACTTTTTTCATGGCATTATCCTCCTTCATTTTCTTAGCATAATGTTTTTTTAATGAACAGAAAAAATATTGCTTCTATATTAGGTTGTAATTAGATTAATTTTTATTTTATTCCGCGGTATTAAAGCAGGGAGCCGAAGTTATTAATGCGTAAAGTTCTTCGTCGGTAATATCTACGTAGCAAGAATACGTCGCTACGTATTCTCCGACCTGTACCGAGAGCCGACGCTGCTTGGCGGTTACGGAAATAACCTCTTTAAAGTGTTCAAAGCTAAGCGATTCCGGCGTATTGTCGCTACTGTTTGCTCCGTACGGATAGTTGCAGTTTCTGTGCATTACAGTTATTTGCAAATCAATTGAATATTCATCGGAGGTCGGAGTTTTCCACGTTGTGTTAAGACAAGTCCACGGCTTTTCAGCATCGGGTTCGCCAATCAAATAGTTTTTTTGGTTTGTGAATCCGGCTGCAGAAATAGCTTCTCTTGAAGGAATAAAGCTTGCATACGGCTCGGTGCTGTAAATATCATCGGTCGTCATATTTGCACTAAGCGAGTGATATCCGGGCGGGTTGGTGGTTTCTGATGAATTTTCAATTTCTGATGAATTCTCGATTTCTGATGAATTCTCGACTTCTGATGACTCTTTGTCTTCTTTCTCACTGTCGCACGATAAAAGAACGAAAACAAGCGTCAAACATAAAATAATGATTAGTAGTTTTTTCATGGCTTATCCTCCTTTAAAACATTAGACGTT
>JAZODV010000022.1:0-7148 GCA_045597185.1 Eubacteriales bacterium | reverse complement strand
ACTTCAAATTTTGATTTATCGGTGTGTTTGATTCGAAGGGATCTGTAGGGGTCGACGTCCTCGACGACCCGTTTGAAATGATTTAATTAAAATATAATCTCTATAAAGACACGCACAAAATAAATTTATAAAATATTATGCACAAAAAATCAACGTACGGGGTCGTCGAGCACATCTACCCCTACAATTTTTAAGGTTTATTCGGTTTATAGAAATATTATTTGCGGTAGATTTTTGTTGAGGTTTCGTCTCACCGATAAATCCCAATTTACCGTTCAAAAAGGCAGAGAATTTTTCTCTGCCATTCTTACTCAAAAAGCATATTTTCAACGAACAGGTCGGTGAAATTTTTATCTGCCGAGAGATCGATGTAGGTCGCGTTCGCAAGGTAAGGTGTCAGATCGTTCTTCTCACACGCGAATTTCACCGTGCCGAGCAAGCTGCTGTTGTTGAGAACCTTGCTTTTCTCCTTAAGCTCACTCGGAAGCAGACCGATATACACCGCCGAGTCAAGATCCAGCTTTGCCGAAAATCCGCCTGAAATATAAAGCGTTTCTATACTTTCAAAATCTATATTTTCAAGCTTCATAAGTGACAGGATCGCCGAATACACCGCCGATTTCGCAAGCTGAAGCTGACGTATATCCTGCCCTGTGAGAACCACGCCGTCGGCTATTTTTATCTCATCGTCTTCTATAGCTCCCGTCTCGTCGATCGTCCCATCCGCGACAAATGCCGCAACGATATCTATAAGTCCCGTTCCGCAGATCCCTTTGGGTATTTCGTTCCCTATGGTCGTGACCTCACGCTTTCCGGAAAAAGCGCAGATCGCACCGGGCGTTGCACTCATTCCGCAGGTGATATTAGCTCCCTCAAAGCATGGTCCTGCCGCAGCAGACGTGCAAAGAGCGCGTTCGCGCGAAAACAGCACGATCTCGGCGTTCGTTCCGAGGTCAACGAGCAAGCTGTATTTATTTTCTTTAGGAAGTCCGACAAGATTCATTCCCGCAACTATATCCGCGCCGACAAAAGAATGCACCGACGGAAGCGAATACACCTCCGACACATTTTTCAGCCCGAGCGTTTGTCCGTTTTCGCGTTTTTCTCCGAGAAATGCCGCTCTATACGGCGCGACACCTATCGAAGAACAATCAATACCGAAAAACGTGTGCAGCATCGTACTGTTTGCCGAAACGTACATATCAAGCTGAGAATCAGGATACTGCTTCGCTGTCATTGAATTTATTTCGTCAATAAGACACCCCGTCAGCTCGTCCGTTCCGTTCTTCATACAGTGATCGATACGCGAGATGACGTCAGCACCGAACCGTCTTTGCGGATTCGTTTTCGTTATTACTTTTACAATATTTTTTTCGTCAAGCGACACAAGGGCAAGCGCAAGCGTCGTCGTACCTATATCAAGCGCAAAGCAAAGATTTTCGGTCTGCTTTCCGCTCTCCTTCGCCCCCGTTTCGGATTCCATTTCGGCTTTTTCGGGGAGCGCCACGGTTATATCGGAGCGCACCTCGTAACGACATGACAGCTCTTCCTTGCCGTTTACAATTACAGTACATTTTTTACAAACACCTCTGCCGCCGCAGGGATGCTCGACCAACATTCCGTTTCTTATAAGAATGTCAGAGAGACGCTCGCCGTCGGCGGCATAGTATGTGCCGTTTCCAACAGTTATTTTATGCATAAAGCTCTGCGACCTTTTCGAAATACGCGTCGATATTTTCCCACTTGGACGCTGCGGGAATATCACAGCCGGACGAGATCATAAAGTTCTCGTAGCCCGAACATTCGTTATATACCTTCTCGACCGCAGCCTTTACCGTTTCGGGAGTACCGTCCTTAAAGAGCAACGGATCGACGTTACCCATAACGACACTGTCCTTCGGCATAAGCGGAATTATATCCTTCAGCTCAATGGAGTTTCCGAAATGATAGATGTCTGCCCCCTGCGACGCGATCTCGTCTGCCATACGGACCACGGCGTTTCCGCAGTTGTGGTAGCAAAGTATGAAATCGTCGCTGTTTACGGCGTCAAATATCTGCTTTACGTAATCAACGGAAAATTCCTCCGCAAGTGCGGGCGAGAGAAGTCCTGCGGCAGGCTCAGCCATCACGACACCGTCAGCTCCCGCTTCCTTAAATGCCTTTATGTACTCGATAAGGAACTCTGTGCATTTTTCGAGCAGAGTATGTACCTCGTCGGGACAGTCGAAGCAGGACATCATAAGCTCTGTCATATCGAAAAGTCTGCCCGCAAGCGAATACGGACCTATAATGCCGCAAAATACCGGCATATCCTTGATCGCTTCCTTAGCTTTTCTTACGCCGTCAATATAAAGTGCGGTTCTTCCCGCGCCGACGGACGGTACGGTTATGTCGCACGAATTTTCAATATCGTCGATAATGCCCGACTCAACCGTGGGTATTTCGTAATCGGTAAAGCGTATCTTTGCACCAAATGCCTCTGCCTCAACGGACAGGTCCATCATGTTGAGAGATGCACCGATAGCGCAACGGTCGTGTATTGCTAACATACCCTTCATCTGCATATCCGACGACGAGATAAGCTCCGCGACCGAAATGCCTAAAAGCTGTGTGGAAGGAAAAGACAGAACGGGCATCGTCTTTGCTTTATTTTCAAGCATTTGTTTAACTTTTTCTTTCATAACTGTACCTTTCGCAAAATTAATCGGTAAGTATAGCGCAGAAATACGTGACCGTATTTGCGCCGTTGTGGTAGTTTATACCTGTATTTTTTGCAAGTGCTACGACGTTTACGCCGCATGCCTCGATTGACGGAACAGCCTTGTCGGGAAAACGGCAGGGTGCGTCGGGATAGCTGCATTTTTTGCAGAGCACGCAGCCCTCGCATCCAAGCGCCATAAGCTCTATACCATCGTTTTTCATCTCCACGATTATATCACGAAGTACAGCGGCGGTCTTTCTTCCGCCCTCTCGCATAGCCTCGAAATCAAAGCTATCCTCAAGGTCATACTTACAGGTAAACACCGTCGCGGTCTTAAAGCTCTTTATTTTCTTTTCAAGCTCTCGCATGTCTCCGACACCCGGAGGACACGTCCAGCAAGTCGCGTATTTTCCGCATACGTTGGCTTCACAAGCCTTGCGCACATCCTCGGAAAAGGGTATTTCCTTGGGGCTTATCACCTTATACTGAAATATACCCTTTCCAAGAAGATATTTTTCTGTCATTATGCGCGGCAAAGCTCAACTGCAGCGTCAGCGGCACTTGCAGCGTCGGATGTATAGCAGTCAGCACCGATCTTGTCGCAGAATTCCTGTGTTATGGGAGCTCCTCCGATAAGGATCTTTACCTTATCGCGAATTCCGGCTGCCTCAGCTGCCTTAACAACGTCTGCCATAACGTCCATTGTGGTCGTAAGCAGTGCGGAGCAGCAGATAGCCTGACAGTTCTGCTCAATAGCTGCGTTTACAAAGGTCTCGGGAGCAACGTCAACGCCAAGGTCAACGACCTCAAGTCCCTTGCCCTCCATCATCATCTTAACAAGGTTCTTGCCGATGTCGTGAAGGTCGCCCTGAACCGTACCGATACATACCTTACCTGTTGCCTCAACTCCGTCGTCCTTAAGCAGAGGCTTTAAGATCTGCATACCTGCGTTCATTGCTCTCGCGGCAACGAGAACCTCGGGAACATATACTTCATTGTTTTTGAACTTTTCACCGATAACGCTCATACCTGAAAGAAGTCCCTCGTTAAGGATCTGTGCTGTGGGAACTCCGTCGGCAATAGCCTTTTCGACAAGCTCCTTCACCATTTTTGATTTACCCTTCTGCAGGGTCTCGGAAATTTCATTAAGAATGCTCATAAAATTTACTCCCTTCCTTGATTTATCGTATGCGCTTTGTGACATACGGTATTGATACGGGGTCATACCCATTTCATTTTTAAAAAAGCGATAAAAAGACGGAACGTCTTTAAGTCCGCATGCTCTGACTATCTCTTCGTTAGTCAGACCCGTGTACTTTAAAAGCTCACAGGATTTGTTGAGTCTCATATTCCTTACGTAAGTCGCAAACGACTCACCCATGATCCTCTGGAACATTCGGCTAAGGTGAGATTTGCTGACGTAAAGTGAATCGGCAATAGTACCGAGCGTCATATCGGGGTCTCCGAAATGCTCAAATACCTCTTTCATGACAGATGAAACCAACTGCCATTCCTTTGTGCTTGGCTGGTCCAACGTATCGGCAAGGTCTATATATCGCCCAAGCGTTATTATGAGCATATTCAGATTGCACCTTACGGCAGACTCCCAGCCGAGCTGTTTGTTTTCAAGTTCTTCAAGGATACCCTGACAGTATCCCTCGACCTGCGCAAGTGCCTTTGAGTTAAGCAGCGCGTAGGATATCGGCTGCCTGTCTCTGAACACACCGTAGCAAAACTGAGCGCTGTCGGGGTTTGCAAAGTCGTCGGTCAGTATATCATCCGGGGCAAAAACCACCGTACTTACCTTCGGGCTGTTCTTCTCGCTTTTTGCAAAGAAGCCGTACGCAATACCGCTTCCGAAAAAGTACAGATCCCCCTTGTGACATTCGGTCGGTCTGTTAAGTATCTGCACCATTCCGTCACCGTCAGTCACAATGCAAACAGTAACCTCATTTCTCACGGTAAGGCCCCTCGCGGCTATATCCTGTCGGTACCGTTCTTTATGCTCGACTGCAAGCTCTATTTCAGGAAATTTCATCAGTTTTTTTCAACCGTTTCAAATTTTTATCTTCTTGATCTCTTCAGCGTAGTACTGAACCAATTCGAACTTAGTTCCGGGCATAAGTCTATGATCGGGGCATGGAATGAAACCGCCCATGGACGCAAGTCTCTTCATTCTCTCGATCTCTTTGTCAACTGCGGATCTGTCCTCACGCAGAGCAACCTTGTTCATTCCTCCGACGCCGAGCATACCCTTGCCGAATTTATTTCTCGCAGCTTCAAACTGGTCTCCCCATACGCCGACTTCTATCGGGAACATCGTATTGACGCCGTTCTCAAACCACGTGGGAAGCAGCTTTTCAGTAACGCCGTCACAGTCGAGAGATATGATATCTATACCGTACTTACGGCAGAGGTCGTTTCTCTTCTTGTAATGCTTTGCAGTAAGCTCATTAAACGTTTCGGGTGAGAGCAACGGACCATTTTTGAAGCAGATGTCCTCCCAATAGTGAGCGAAGTCAAACTTTGCACCCGTTTCAAGTATTGCTTCAGCACACTTATACTGCATCTCAGCATAGGTATCAACGAGGTCGGCAAACAGCTCCTCGTCCTCGTCATATATAAGATAGCTCATGCCAAGAACCGAAACCATATCACGGATAGATCCGAGTACGCTTCCGAGATGTAGACCTACGGGAACATCCCAGTCTCGTGTTTCGTTGAATGTCTTATAGTACTCAAGATTTACTCTTTCGGGGAAATACTGCATTTTGGGCTTGTAAAGCGTCTCAAATGCCTCTCTATCCTTAAGCAGATAGTCATCCTCTGCCGGTATGGAGTTTACACCCGGCTTGATCTTTTCTATAACGCCCTTGTTTGATTGAACTCTCTGCGTTCCGTCAGGAAGTACCTCGAGAACCTTTCTCTCAAAAGCAGGATTCAGACCGTTTGACGAGCCCTTCATATTCTGCCAGTTGAAATCCCAACCAATAAGCTTGTCAAGCTCTCGATCCTTTGCGTTTCCGTCTCTTCTCTTATCAATGACCGATGCAGGGATCTTTCCCTGAGCTACCCATTCCTTAAGCAGCTCACCCCAATAGCCGAAGTGTACCGCAGGAAATCTGTCCACATCCTTATAATGAAGAATGTTCATCGCGCGTTCTCTGTTTGTCATATCTTTTCTCCTATCTTGATTTTAGGATTAGTACAGTTTGATTATATATCTCTTTCTTTCTTTTGTAAATATGGTTTTGTTGCTTATTTTCTGCGTTTCAAAAAACAAAACCACACAAATTTGTCACGCCTCTCCCATAAACCACGCAAAGCGCAACGCATCGGGCAGGTTAACTTTATTCGAAAGAGTCTTTAACAGTCCAAACGGACAGACTGCGTCGAAATCATATTCTCCTTCGGGGATTGCAAATTCCGAAAAATCCTTTTCAGAGACAATAGGTACGCCTATGGCTTCTTTCTGATTTTTGGGATCGTAGCGTTCTATTTTTTCGGTGTAGCCTCGTCGAGTGTAGGTCACGGCAAGGCTTTCGTCGCCCGGCACAAGACAGACGAAGGCTGCCCCTTTTTCTTTTAAAAAGCTGTCGGTTGCCTTAAGCAGTTCGTCAAATATCCCTCTTCCGCGAAATTCATTTTTCACTCCTGCCGCGTAGATATAGCCTCCCGTGTATTCTCCGAGCTTGACAGGTAGGATGTTCACTGCTCCTACTGCCCTGCCCTCTTCCTCTGCGACTAGGATATCACAATTCACGGTATTATAAAATTCGGTCGGCACAGCAGGCGGGTCTCCGAAGCATTCACACCATATATCAATGAGAGAGGCAATACTGCCCCTCTCGTAAACTACAATATTCAAGCAAAGATCTCCCCCGAAAGCTCGGATATACTTACGGTCTTTTCCTCGCGAAGCGCAAGGTTCTTTATCTTGACAACTCCCGACTCGTATTCAGAGCCGCCCATAATGATTATATGGCTGTAATTTTCCTTTACCGCATAGTCTATCTGTTTTCCGAATTTCTTTGTGCCGAGATAAACAGACGCCGTAAGTCCCGCGTCGTAAAGCTTTTCGGACAGCAACATATACGCTTCATACGGTACGTCGTCAAAGCGTGTGATAAGTATTTTTTTCTCGGTGAATTCCTCGGGAATGAGCTTATGGGTTTCAAGGAAGTTCTGAAGCGTTACGTCACCCATACCGTAGCCTACACCCGAAATTTTCGCGTTGTTTACGAAAAGACCTACAAGATTGTCATAGCGTCCGCCGCCGAACATTGCGCGGTTATTTTCGGGAGCGTTGTCGAACACCTCGAAAACAGTTCCCGTATAATAATCAAGACCTCTGATAATACCGAAGTCGAAGCAGCAATATGCGTCAAGTCCGACTTTCTTTAACATTTCAAAGAGATTTATAAGCTCAAGAGAGCCGACAGAATCG
>JAZODV010000021.1:0-12551 GCA_045597185.1 Eubacteriales bacterium | reverse complement strand
GAGCGAGAAGGCAGGGCGCCGCAACTTTATCTCACTTTTGTGAAAGCCTTCGACCCTGCCGCGTAAAGAACCGTATAAACCCTCAAAGCTTGACACGGTCAAGCTTTGAAAGATAAACAAAAACCTAAAACGATCCCCTTGTTTAAAGTTTTTTGAAGATTCTTAAGGAACTTTTTGCAAAAAGTTCCTTAAGTGGGGTGTGGGGCAACGCCCCACATAAAATAAACCTAACCGACAAATCAAAATTTGAAACAGATTATAAACGCTCAAACAAAAATAAGACCCAACAGGAAAGGAGGCGCGGTATGTACAAAAACATTTTTGCGCTGTCTGTCGCTACATTTTTAGATACTATAGACAGAACTTTCTTCACTCCGAACTTTGAGACTTACGAAAAGCTGACCTATTTCAACGACCCGAAGGGCTTTAAGCTGACGGTCATAGGAATATATATAGGTATAATTATCGCGTCACTGTGTATGTACTATAACAGACACGTGCTCGGCGCGCTGGTCAGAAGGCTTGACGCGGAGGGCTGTGACTCGCCCGAAACGGCAAAAACACTGGATGCTCTCGGCTTCGGTAAAAATATTTTTATAAAAATATCCCTTGCTATCGGAGGAACGCTGCGAAGAGTGGTGGCATTCGCTCCTATCGATCCTACGCGCATCGGTGGGATAATAGCCTACGCATCGCTGAATAAAGAGCGCTACCGTATAAAGGACGACCCCATCTACCTGCCGGCAGAAAAACACGACAGTGCGCTCAACCGCTTCAGAACCAAGGGCAGCGGTTGGCTTAGTGTGCTTCTTACGGTGGTTCTCGGTCTTGTCGCGGTCATACTTATTATGAAGCTTGCTCCGTATGTTGTCGGCTTGATAGACGGTATGCTTGCCGGCTCTGAAAGTACCCCCAACGTCGTAAACTGATATGGGAAGATACGAAAACGAATCTCTTTACGTTCCCGTAGGAAAAAAGCCCGAAAAAACGCCCTACGAGCGCTTTGCCGAAAAATACGGTCTGCCGCCTCTGCGTGAAATACTTCGCGCGGCGGGATTGGCTCTTGCCGCTGTGGCGGCTGTCGCTCTGATACTTTTTATCACGGGTCTCAGACTAAAATCAGTCGATGCAGACAACGGCGTGACCTACAGATATTTCGGCTGGATGAAGGGCGATAAGCCTACGAGCGGCCTGCTTCGCGCATCGGACGGAACGGTGGCAAAAATAAAGGGCGGAGATGTCTACTATTCGGACGGAAGCGTATACGAGGGTGACCTCGAGAATTTTATGCGTCACGGAAAGGGAAGTCTTACCTACGCCGACGGCTCGGAGTACGTAGGCGGCTTTGCTCTCGATGTGTTCGACGGCGAGGGCGAGCTGAAAATGAAGGACGGCTCAGGCTATATCGGCTCGTATAAGAATGGGAAATATCACGGAAGCGGAACGCTGACTGTCAGCGGTGAAGGGAAGTATGTCGGTTCATTCGATATGGGAGAAAAGAACGGAAACGGTACCTTTTACTATGAAAACGGCGACAGCTTTACCGGTGAATTTTCGTCGGATATGAGAAAAAGCGGCGTCTACCTCTGGAGCAGCGGTGAGAGCGTCGCGGGTGAGTTCGACAATAATATGCCGTCTCTATACGTGAAGCTTATTTATACGGATTCGGACGGCGCGACCTACAAAGCCTACTATAATTATCTTACGGGACGACTTGATGAAAAGCAGCGATATACGCCGCCTGCCGTCAACGAAGAAGAAAACGACAAGACCGAAAGCGATCCCGACGCCGTCGGCTGATTTTATGGAAACAAATAAGATTTTACATAATTATATAAAAAAAATAATATTGTCAGCGCTGTTTTTGGCAATCGGTTACGTTCTTCCGTTATTGACGGGACAGATACAAACTGTAGGAAATATGCTACTGCCGATGCACATACCGGTGCTTCTTTGCGGTATCGTATGCGGTTGGCAATATGGGCTCGGAGTAGGTTTTATACTTCCTATAACACGTTCGCTTCTTTTCACTAAACCGATACTGTATCCGAATGCGGTGTCGATGGCGTTTGAGCTTGCGACCTACGGCGCAGTCATAGGTCTTGCGTGGTTGATTTGCAAAAAGAAAAATATTGGAGATATATATATTTCACTCATTTCGGCAATGCTAGCGGGAAGAGTAGTCTGGGGTATCGCGCAGTGCGTACTTCTTGGAGTAGGAGAGAACGGATTCACAATGACTGCATTCATTACCACAGCCTTCGCGAAGGCTGTGCCGGGAATCATAATACAGCTTGCAGTGCTTCCGCCGCTTATCTTACTCATAAAAAACAAAACCAACGCCATGAAGCAATAAAATATAAAAAAGTCTGAGAAAGCGTTCGATACCCACGACGCCCCTCAGGAGAACAATAGAAAAACGAAAAAAGCACTTCGACGAAGTGCTTTTTTGGAGCTGCTAATCAGATTCGAACTGATGACCTCATCCTTACCAAGGATGTGCTCTACCAACTGAGCCATAGCAGCATATTTTATTTACAGCCTTGTAATTATATCAAAGTTCGGAGTGTTTGTCAAGCCTTTTTTGCAAAAAATCAAAAATAAAAAATCAAAAAATTAAAACAGTTCTTGCATACATTATTGTAATGTGCTATAATAATCGTAATTAAGCTTTTCGGAGGTGCGCTGTGATAAACCAACAGCTTGCGGATATATTAAGGCCAAAAGATTTCGACGAGATAGTCGGACAGACGCATCTTTTCGGTCCGTCGGGTGTCCTACGCCGTATGACCGAGGGCGGTCGCGTCACGAATATGATATTTTACGGTCCTCCGGGAACGGGGAAGACCACCGCGGCGGCTATTATAGCCGAGAAATCGGGAATGTATTTCAGACGACTCAACGCAACCTCGGCAAGTCTGTCTGACGTAAAGTCCGTGCTGTCCGAGACGGGTAACCTTTTTGGCTCGGGCGGCGTGCTTCTCTACCTTGACGAGATTCAGTATTTCAACCGCAAGCAGCAGCAGTCGTTGCTTGAATACATGGAGGACGGACGCATAACTCTTATAGCGTCAACTACCGAAAATCCACACTTTTACGTATACAACGCAATAATCTCGCGCTCATCTCTTTTTGAGTTCAGATCGGTACGTCCCTCAGAAATAGCAAAAGCACTAACGCGCGCGCTCAGCCACCTGAACGAGACCCACAAAACCGACAAAACCGCAGAGCAGGGCGTACTCGAATACATAGGAAAATGTGCGGGCGGCGACGTAAGGCGGTCGATAAATCTGTTTGAGAATGCGTATTTTGCGTCGGATAGCGTTATAACGCGCGAGGCGGTCGATTCCTTCAACGTAAGAATAGGAAATTTTAACGACGATACCCATTTTGATCTGCTTTCGGCTCTGCAGAAGTCGATACGCGGCTCTGATCCCGACGCGGCGGCGTATTACCTTGCAAAGCTTCTCTCGCTCGGCGAGCTGCTCTCGGTATGTCGCAGACTTCAAGTAATAGCGTCTGAGGACATAGGGCTTGCCTATCCGCAGGCGGCGGCTATAGTCAGAGCCTGCTGTGAGAGCGCGGTAGAGCTTGGTATGCCCGAAGCGAGGCTTCCGCTCGCAAACGCTGCTATAATGCTGGCGACCGCACCGAAATCCAACACGGCGCACAACGCAGTCAACGCGGCGGCAGAAGATATAGAAAAGGGGCTTGGAGGAGCGCTCCCCGAAATACTCAAGAGCCCGCTTTACAAAGGCTATAAATATCCCCACGAATACCCGAACCGTTGGGTCGAGCAGCAGTATCTTCCCGACGATATAAAGGACAGGCGCTACTACGAATACGGCGACAACAAGACAGAGCAAGCGGCGCGCGCATATTGGGAAAAAATCAAAAAGTAAGGAAAAAGCAATGGAATCAAAGAGATTCACAAAAAATGATAACGGTTTTGTCTGCGCTCATTGCGGGCGCGAGGTAACGCCACTCGGATATACGTCGAGAAACCACTGTCCGTACTGTCTTTGGTCTCTTCACGTCGATATGAACCCCGGAGACAGAGCCTGCGAGTGTCACGGCGAGCTTGAACCTATAAAGGTATTGACCGACGCCAAAAAGGGGTATATAATAGTACACAAATGTACTAAATGCGGTGAGATAAGACGTAATAAATATGCAGAGGACGACAATAAAGAGCTTATAATAAAGCTAACTGCGGCGGAAATATAGAAAGTTGAATAAATTTTCGTCAAAACAGCGGATTTCTTCATAATATATCAACATTTATGTGTTAAAATTAACGGAGTTATCGCAAAAAACACAGTTTAAATAAACGAAAGGATAAACCAAAATGATTAAGATCGATCACTTGGTAAAAAATTACGGTAAAAATATTGCCGTTGACGACATAAGCTTTGAGATCGGAAAGGGTGAGGTCGTCGGGTTTCTCGGTCAGAACGGCGCGGGAAAATCCACGACAATGAATATCCTCACGGGATATCTCTCCTCGACGTCGGGAAGCGTAACGGTCAACGGTATAGACGTGCTTGACGACCCGATAGGAGCTAAGCGTCTTATCGGCTATCTTCCCGAGCAGCCGCCGCTTTATCTCGATATGACGGTCGAGGAATATCTGACCTTCAGCTATAACCTTAAGGGGTGTAAGCTCAATCGCGTGAAGCATCTTGAGGAGATCTGCGAGGTCGTGCGTATAACCGACTGCTATAAGCGCGTAATAAAGAATCTGTCGAAGGGCTACCGCCAAAGAGTCGGTATCGCGCAGGCTCTTGTCGGAAATCCCGACGTTATAATCTTCGACGAGCCGACGGTAGGACTTGACCCGAAGCAGGTAATTGAGATAAGAAACCTCATAAGAACGCTCGGACGCGACCACACGGTCATACTTTCGACGCATATACTTCAAGAGGTTCAGGCAGTGTGTGACCGCATCATTATTATAAATAAGGGAAAGATAGTCGCGGACGAGCTGACCGAGAACATCAACAGGGCGGTACAGACTAACCGACGCTTCAATCTTAAGATCTGCGGACCGCAAAGAGAGGTGCTTGCGGCACTCAAAGCAAAGTCAGGTGTGGTATATGCCGAGGCGTTAGGCGAACGAGACGGAGAGGCGTATACCTACGCCGTTGAGAGCGCGCCCGGGATCGACATCAGAAAGAGTCTTTTCTTCCTGCTTGCCGAAAAGGGATGGCCGCTTATCGGACTTGAGGCGGTCGGTATGAATATCGAGGATATATTCATTTCGATAGTTGACCAAAGCTCCGAGATAAAGACGAAATACGACACGCGCAAAAAGAAGTCGCGCGGAGTCACAAGAAGCTCGGCGGAGCAGAACGTAGTCGCCGAAATTCTTGCAAAGAATGAAAACAAGGACGCGTAAAGGAGTGATAGCGTGAAAGTTTATTTTGCCTAGGGTGAAATTCACAGTTCACGCACCGAAATTCAAATTAAAAATGGGACCCAAACCCATTTTTGTTCGCAAAGCGAACACATTTGAATTTCAAAAAATATTTGTGCCGCCGCTATGGCGGCGGAATGGAGATTAAAATGACGGCAATATATAAAAAAGAGCTAAGCTCGTATTTTACAAATCCGCTGGGATACGTGTTCGTCAGCGTTTATCTTATAGCGTCGGCGCTTATCTTCAGCTATACGACCTTCAAGGCAAAGAGCTACAACACATCTGCGTATTTTTCATTTATGATAATTGCTTTTATCATTCTTATTCCTCTTCTCACGATGAGGCTTTTCTCTGACGAGAGAAAGATGAAGACCGAGCAGATGATACTGACCGCCCCCGTGACGATAACCGGAATGGTATTCGGAAAATTCCTCGCGGCGTTTACTGTATATCTCGGCTCGCTTGCAGTATCTCTTGTAAACTTTATCCCACTTTACGCAGTTGCGATAAGAGAGCGCGCAGGAGACTCATATTCTGTCACGCACATAGGACCTGTGACCGGACAGATAGTCGGAAGCTTTATAGGACTTATACTTGTCGGTGCGGCGTTTATCGCTATAGGCATGTTTGTCTCGGCTTTCTTTGAAGATCAGCTCGCAGCGGCAATAACCACTATCGGCGTAATACTCTTTATGGTGGCTATCGGATTTATAAACTCTATGACCGACGCAGAGGGCCACAGCATAATCGGTGTCTACGCTATCCGTTTCGTACTTGATTGGATCTCGGTGCTGAGCCGCTTCAGCAATTTCGGCGCGGGTATCTTCGACTTTACCGCGATACTGTACTATTTCTCGATCGCGGGTGTGTTTATATTCCTTACTGTCAGGGTTTACGACAGAAGAAGATGGGCGTAAATTCGGGGAGGATCGCAAAAGATGAAACTTAACATAAACAGAAAAAAGCTCCGCTTCGGCGGAATATCAATAGCACTGACCGCCTTCATTATCGCAGCAGTCGTGCTTCTCAACGTATTCTTCTATTCTATAGCCACTAATATGAGCTGGTATATAGATATGACGAGCGAGGCACTCTTTACTTTGACCGACGATTGCGTGAATATCATCGACACGGCTATCAACGGCGAGAACGGAGTTAATGCGCAGCGCGAGCAGTATAATAAGCTCAATAAGCTGAACAAGGGCGACGAGGGATATAAGGAGCCTGCCGCCGTCACGATCTATTTCTGCGACAACACGATAAACCTTGAGGACGAATCCTCGCTTATGAAATACGTATATACCACGGCAAAGGCGATCGACTCAAAGTTTGATTTTATAAATATAGAATATCTCGACTGGGAATATAATCCATCGTCGGTACACAAGTTTCAGACGACAGGAAGCTCGATAAATTCCAACTCGATAATTATCGAAAGCGGAAGTGAGTACCGTGTATACACTCTCGCGTCGATGTTTATGACCAATGACGATGGCACAGTATGGGCGTACTCGGGCGAGAGAATGTTCGCAAGCGCCATTCTCGGAGTAACGTCTGCCGAGCAGCCTATCGCATTTGTAACGCAAAATCACAGCGAGTCGTTTTTCGATAACTCTCTTATCCGTCTGCTTGAAACGGCGGGCTATAAGGTGATCGCCGAGGGCTCGAAATTTGTTGACGAAAACGGAAACGAGCAGATAGCGTCGCTCAACAACAAGGACTACAATCCGCTTGAAAATCCCGAGATACGTCTTGTGGTGGTTTACAATCCGAGAAGTGATTTTGCAACCACGGGTGTCAACGAGCTTGACAGACTTAACCGCTATCTTGAAAACAACCGAGCGATGATGGTATTTATGGGACCGACGTCACCTGTGCTGAGTGAATTTGAAGGCTGGCTTGCCGATAAGTGGGGTATCGTATTTGACAGATACAAGGGACACGACGACAGTATATACAGCTATATGATAAACGACACGACAGCGTCGCTTGACGCGGCGGGCTACGCGGTAAAAGCCGATTATATCACGAGCGGCGGTCTTGGAAGCAAGATATACAGCTCAATAATCGAAAAGGGAATAACTCCGCCTGTCTATTTTGAAAACGCAATGTCGATATCCTATGCGTCACACTTTACAAAAACGCATTACGGAGATAATGAGGACAAGAGCAAGGACTACACCTACGGTCAGTTTTTAGGCGACGGTACGGAGAAACAGATATTTGACGTATTCAACGCGCCCTCCTCGGCTGTTGCTATAGCAAACGGAACGACTGTCGCCGAGGGAAGCGCGGGAAGCTCGACGGGGGCTATCTCGTATATCTTCAGAGACGTTGACGGTAAGATATACCGTATAAACGACGATCGTACCGCAATACTTGACCCTGACGGCGAGCAGATATATTGGTCAGAGCAACACGGCGGCTATATGACGCACGCGAAAACCTACGTCAATTTTGATCCGGAAACAGGAAGAATATTCGCGGTAGACTCGTCCGTGGGTACCGAAAATATAAGGATAGTAAAGGAAATAATAGAATACACCGGCGCGAAATACAAGATCTCACCCGACGGAAAAGCTATATTTGACGAAAGCGGCAAGGTCATCGATGTTGACGAAAACGGGCGCTTCAAGACCGTTGCGGGAAGTATCCTTGAGATCGAAAGCGTATACGGAGAGCCGAGTATCAAGATAGTCGAAAGTGCGAAGAATGCATCGGATCCCTTCAAGTTTATGACCATTACGAGCCGAAACTCCTCGGTCAGTGATTCAAGCTATATGTCTACCGCGCAGAACGCCTACGTTCTTGCTTGCGGCTCGCTTGAATTTGCGACCGCTAAGTATCTTGACTCGACGGTATACGGAAACTCCGACGTGCTTCTTTCAGCAACGACGCTGATGGGACGCGACGCAGTCCCGATAGGTCTTTCGTTCAAGCCCTTCGCTTCGTTTGATATCTCGGATATCACAGATGCCGAAGCTAACCGCTACACGCTGCTTCTCACGCTGATCCCACCGGTAATTATACTCGGTGTCGGTATCTTCGTGCTGGTCAGGAGAAAATATTCATGAGTACAGAAAATAAAAACCCCGAAACCAAGCCGGTGCGCCGAAAAAAATCGCTGTTTAAGTCTCAGATAAGAACGGTAATAATTCTCGGTGTGCTTATAGCGGTAATGGCGGTAGGAGTGGCGTTCGCCGTGCACTATTTCTCTGCAAAAGAGGTGATAGTGGACGAGTGGAGCGAGATAAACCCCATAACGCAAAAAAAGGACGTTTATTACTGTAAGTCCACCGAGAACGGCTACACCGTGACCGACGCTGACGGCAATCAGCTTGTTAAGACCTATGTTGACGCAGACGGAAACCAGGTAAAAGAGGGAACGGTGGGAGCGACCGCCGTTTATGAAACCGCCATAGGCTCGCTATTAAAGCTCGGAGAGGGCGGAAGGATGACCTACTACGCAGCAGTAGACTTCGGCGGAAAATATACGGGAGGCGACACGGATTTCCGTCTTATGGTTTTCCCTCGTATACAGCAGGGTGATATAGATAAGATAGCTATACACCACGTAGATGAGGACGGTAAGACCGTCGAGTTTACCATTGACGGCTACGACAGCGACAAAAACGGTGCGACCGACAAATTCAGAATAGACGGCTACGAACGTTCAACGGTAAGTCAGCTCGTTGCTGCGTGTATCGCAAGCTACGCGGGCAATACGCTGTCAACAAAGAAGCTGAGTACCGATTATATGGAACGCTATGACGAAGAAAACGGAACGAATCTCATAGAAAACGGACAGATAAATTACGCCGAGTACGGTCTTGACCTTGAAAGCGCGGCATACTACGACATAACGACGCTCAAGGGTAAGACGTATAGGCTATATATAGGCGATATGGTGCCCGACGGACACGGTATCTACGTACGCTTTTACGATGAGACGGAAGGGTACAGAAACGCAGTTTATATAATCGCCAACGATTCCGGCGCGAGCGACCTTTTCGGAGGAAGCTTTTCAAAGCTTGATCTGCTTCTGTCCACCCCCGAGGAATTGGTATATCCTCAGATAACCTCGATAATGTCGATAAATTCCTATGCGTTCGTTGATAAATTTACGGTATCGAAAAAGGACGGAGAGGGATTTAGTGACGTTATAAGCTTTTCATACGTCGACCTTGGAGAACGAAATTTCACGATGGAACAGCCATTGCCCTATAAGGTACACGGCTTTTCTGAGCTGTCGGGATATATTTTCCACAGCGTAAGGGCAGATACAGCGCTCGGCGCGTTGCAGGAGATATCGACTATAATAGGCTCGGATTACACCGAAAGCTCGGTTAAGAATTATATAACCGTCTTGGAGCTTGTGAAGGACGTAATTCCCGAAAAGCTCTCGAGCAACTACGACGATTACTCCGACGAGATCGCCGCAGCTGTAAGCGCTGCCGCTGAAAATGATGCGGAGCTTAGAGAAACTCTCCAAAAATACGGTCTTGCAGATCCTGCGAATAAGATCTCATTTGGAACTATGAGCTATGTAAACGGAGAGCTTGTTCCCGTGAACTACAATCTCTTCTGGATAAGCGAGAGGACCGACCGAAACACCTATTACGTCTGGGCTCCCGCGTATCAACAGATAGTTGAGCTTAGCGAAAGATACCTCGCGGTGCTTGAGTGGGATACGTTCGATTGGGCGTCCGACACGGTATACGGGACCAATATTGATTTTCTCGACGGTATCCGCGTCAGTGGAATACACCCCGACACAAATGTAGAGTACGATATTCTTTTTGAAGTCATGAGCACTTATTATCTGACCTTCGTGACCGGATATACCTATTCGGTACCGACCGACGAGCAGGGATATCCTCTGGCGCCGGGAGCTGTAAAAGGAACTCCGAAGTTCGAGCTTGAGGTAAAAACGACGCTTGACGGTAAATATTACGTTATGCTGTCGTCAAAGCTTGAGTATAACGTCAATTATCAGAGCGGAACGAGCGGGACCGAGAAGCATATATTCTACCTCGCGGGCGGAAGCAACGGAGGAAACAAGTCTTATATAGATCTTACGGCAGTAAAGAATTACTGTAAGTATATAATTGACAATAATTATCTGTCAACGCTCTCCGAAGAGGAGGCAAACGCGGTGAGAGTATATGCAAATCAGTCAAACGCCCCGAAATATACGCTCAGCCCCGACAAAAAGACCGTTACTGTAACGCATACGGTAAGCGACCCTGGCGACGCATACGGATATATAGCAGGCTCGACATATATCATGCAGTTTATTTTCGACGCGACGACCGATTCGATATCGATCTCGGCGTATCAGAAAAACTCGCCTAATACACTCGGAAACGCGCTGTTTGATGAGACAGTAATGAATAATTACGTCAAGTATTATATGAAGAACGATGGCGAATCCGGTCTTTCCTCAGCAGAGATAAAGGCGGTAAAGGCGCTTTATAAGACGCTTTCCACCAAGGCCTCTGACCAGAATTATCTGAAGGTGACCTCGTTTGATAAGGATGGAAATATAAATAAGACCAATACGTATGAAAACATTATAGGAGATCTCGAGCAAGAGGGAACGCAGTATATGACGGCGTTCAAGAATTTCTATAAGACGCTGCTGTCTGCGAGATATCAGGGAAGAGTAACCGAAAACGATACTGTAACGGGAATAGTCCTGACCGAAGAGCAAATGAAGGAATTCCGTGACAGAGGAGACGATTGCGACGTCAAGATAGAGATAAAGATGTGTATTGGCGATATCAGCTACACCTACAGGACCTATAACTATTCGGCAACAAGAACCTATATCACGTCGAACGGCGAGGGTGAATTTTATATAGACCGCGACAGGGCAAATAAATTCCTCGTCGATGCGGTAAAGGCAATGAACGGAGATATGTCGATAGACCCGGGAAAGCCGTATTAAGCCGAGTGTGTACAACGAATAATAATTAAAACTGGAGTAAGTTATGTCAGCAAAAGAGCGCGGAAGATTCATAGTATTTGAAGGAATTGACGGTTCGGGCAAAAGCACGCAGATAAGGCTGCTTGAATCACGCCTCAGAGCGTGCGGAAGAGAGGTGTACGTCACCGCCGAGCCGACCGCATCGGTCAGCGGAGGACTTCTTCGTGATGCCTTGTCAGGTATATCGAAGCGAAGCGCCTGCGAGCTTGCCGCGCTCTTTTTGCTCGACAGAATAAATCACAACGTAACCGACGTGGGCGGTATAAAAAAAATGCTCGAAGCGGGATACGACGTGATATGCGACAGGTATTATTATTCGTCGATAGCGTATCAGGGAAGCGAGACCGATTTTGAGTGGGTAAAAACGCTGAATATATCCTGCCCCGAGATAAGACGTCCCGACATTTGTATCTTTCTTGACCTCGACCCCGACACGAGCCTGTCTAGAATAGAAAAGGGAAGAGCCATCACCGAAATATACGAAAAGAAGGATAAGCTCGCGGCGGTAAGGGAGTCGTATAAGCGTGTTTTCGAGTCTCTTGGAGAAAAAGAAAACGTAAAAATAATAAACGCCGACAGAACGCTCGAAGAGATATCAAAAGAGATATTTGATGCTGTTTTAGCACTTTAATTGGCTTGTTGTTAAAACACACAATTTTGAAAAAAGCACTTGACAAAAAAATACAGAGTTTTCAACAGGCGGTGGACGAAAAAAAGCCTTGAAAGTATGGGTTTTTAACAGTTTCAACAGGGTTTTCAACAGGGAAGACTTGAAAGAGGTGTTAAAAACTTCGTTTTGGGCGATTTAGACAAAAAGAAATTTTGTCAAGGTAAAAAAGCAAAAATCTCGGAATTTTTTTTTAAAATTCCGAGATTTTTTAGATAATAAATATAAATAAAGTATAGACCAACACCCGATAATTTGGGATTTATCGAATTGTCAGCGCGAAGCGTTTGAAGTTTCGGTCAAGCCTTTTTAAAGGCTTGTCGGAGCCGCCGCGATCGGCGGTCGCCCTCCGCAGAGGGCGAAATACCCTGTGCAAAAAAGCGCCACGGAGGGGTTCGGGGAACCACACAAGTGGGGGGTTCCCCGTCCTAAGCGATGCTTTTCCGCTGTTTTCACCCGCTTTTTTCTTTGTGGCA
>JAZODV010000020.1:0-9665 GCA_045597185.1 Eubacteriales bacterium | reverse complement strand
GCGTTTACGTCGTGCGACAGCACCTCTTTCGAAAGCTTTAATATCTCAGATGCCTCATTAAGACATATATCTCGCTCAACGCTTGATGACGCCGCCGCAATTATCGCACATATTTCACGTGCCGCTGCTATCTTTTCGTCTGCATTTTCGAGATTATATTTTGACACGACACCTGCCGCTCTGTACGAAAATTTTGTTCGGCTTTCATCGAGCAATTTTGAAAAAGCGGTTGCACCAAAGGATTTTATAAATTCATCGGGGTCTTTTGCCCCCTTTACGACAAGCACTCTCGTATCAAGCCCTACCTCCGACAAAATTCTTAGTGCTCTTTCTGTCGCCTTTTGTCCGGCTTCGTCGCTGTCGTAAGTCAAAATAACCTTTTTTGTATATTTTGAAATGAGCCTTGCCTGCTCTGCTGTCAGCGCCGTACCGAGTCCTGCAACGGCATTGGTAAAACCAGCCGCGTGAAGTGCTATAACGTCCATATAGCCCTCGCAAAGTATAAGTCTTTCCTTGTCAGACGAATCCTTTGCATAATTCAGAGCAAACAGATTTCTTCCTTTTTTATATGCAGGCGTGTCGTTGGTATTAAGGTACTTCGGCTTACTGTCATCCATAACTCTTCCGCCAAAGGCTATAACGTTACCCGACGTATCTATTATGGGAAAGATTATGCGGTTTCTGAATATCGAATAAGGCTTTCCCGTTTTTCCGCTTATCGCGGCGATATATCCCTCGACAAGCTCTTCCTTTGTGAATCCTTTGTCGTACATATACCGAAGCATAGCTTGAAAATCGTTCGGAGCAAATCCAAGCCCGAAATGCTTGATCGTTGACATCGAAAGCTTACGCTTTTCGGTTAGATACGCGAGTGCTTCTCTTCCCTCAGGCGCAAACAGGCACTCTCTGAAATATCTCGCCGCAAGGAGATTCATTTCAAGTACTCTTTTTCTTGATACGCCTTTTTCGCGTTCGACACTATCAAGCGGAATATCTATGCCCGCACGAGACGCAAGATATTCTATCGCACCGGTGTAGTCGAGGTTGTTATATTTCATTGTAAAGGTTATAACGTCGCCGCCTGCACCGCAACCAAAGCAATAAAAGCTCTGACTGTCGGGATATACTGTGAATGACGGTGTTTTTTCATTGTGAAAAGGACACAGACCCTTAACATTCGCGCCTGCACGTTTAAGTGTTACGTACGAGCCTATTATCTGCTCTATATCCGAACGGTCTCTGACCTCTTCTATTATTTCTCTCGGAATCAATTAGGCCCCCTCCATACTTCGGGAATAAACAGCTTTCTATAGCTTTCTATGGCAAATCTGTCAGACATACCGGAAACGAAATCACACACACACCGCTCAACGGGCTCTGTCTCAAGCCCTTTTTTGTAAACGCCGGTCAGCTTTTCGGGATGCTTTACGTAATATTCATAAAGTCTTGCCAGCATCTCCTGCGCTTTTCCCTCTTCTCCCTTTGCAATAGGGTTTCGGTATACCGCCTCAAACAAAAATTCACGAAGTCTGTTTGCTGCGTCCCCAATTTCCTGAACCATAACTATATCGTTAAGTCCTTCACTTCCCTTTACAACAGACGTGACCATAGTGTTTATACGCTGCGAATGAGAATCACCGAGTATTTCAATTATATCCTTAGGAATATCCTCGGGAGCAAGAATACCCGCGCGGAATGCGTCATCTATGTCGTGATTTATATACGCAATACGGTCGGCAAACTTTATTATACGCCCTTCAAGAGTCTTCGCTACATCATCACCCGTGTGATTGACGATACCGTCTCTTACCTCATACGTAAGGTTCAGTCCTTCTCCGTCGTTCTCAAGCTTGTCCACAACTCGAAGGCTCTGCTTCGAATGTGTGAAATCCTTTGAAAAGCACTCCTGCATGACTCTCTCGCCCGCATGACCGAAAGGTGTATGTCCCAGATCATGACCAAGCGCTGCAGCTTCGGCAAGATCTTCATTAAGATGCAAGGCACGCGCTATCGTTCTCGCTATCTGCGTGACCTCAAGAGTATGTGTGAGTCTCGTCCTGTAGTGGTCTCCGACAGGAGCAAGAAATACTTGCGTTTTATTCATTAGCCGTCTGAAGGATTGGCAGTGCGTGATTCGGTCGCGGTCACGCTGAAATTCAGTCCTTAACGTACACGGCTCTATATATTTTTGTCTCCCCTTTGAGTTACTCGAAAGACAAGCGTGTTTTGAAAGAGATTCTTTCTCTCTTTCTTCCGCCGCAATTCGTATATTGACCATAAACGACCCTCCCTTCCTCAATTCTGTTTATTGTCTGCTATTTCAAATAATAATATACGCACATATTCCCGAAAATACTTTTTTCTGCGAAAAATTCGTCTTTTTATCATATTTTTTGCGTCATATGAAATTTTGCTGTAACATTTATGCACAAATTTTCCGGGCCTCAATGGTTTGAAGTGACCAAAAAAGTGTCAAAAAGCACAAAAGGTAAGTAGAAAGATTGTGCAAATCATCAAACAAAGAAACCTCCACTCTATGCAAAAAAAAAATTCTATAATTCATACGAAATTACTTAACAAAAAAAGTGCTTGACATTGGAAGAGTTTTGGTGTAAAATATAATAGATTCTATGTGCGTACCACGCGAAACAATAAGGAGGAAAAACGGTATGAAAAAAAGAATTGTTTGCCTTACATTGGCACTCGTTATGCTCTTTACGACCGTTCTCATGTCCGGTTGCAGCCAAGGGCTGTCGGAAGGTGAAGAGACAAGCGAGATAAATGACAAGGCATCCGAAACGACAGAGACTATAACAATGTTTATGATCACGGAAAAGCACGTTCCAACTTCAAAGGAAGTTGCGGATATAAAGGCTCAGTACGGCGAAAACTCGATCGAATACATTGAAGCTAAGGGAACAATGGAAGCCTACGCAAAAGTTGCGGAAGAGCTCGACAAGATCACCAAGGCGAAATTCAGAACTCACCTTGTGACCACCTTCTACACTATTGAGGAATATAAGGCTGTTGAAGAGATAATGGCTCTTCAGGCAGAGATCATACAGATGAAGAAGGAAGTCAAGACTGCCCTTAAAGAGTACAAAAAAGAAAAGAAGGCTATGGGTATTAAGGACAACGCTGTAATTGAGAGCATGTTCTATCAGGATCATCCCGAGTATGCCAAATACACCGATGCCGAAACTGTTGAAAATACGATAGTTACCGAAGCAGAAACGATAATAGACTCTTACGGTATCCAACAGCTTAAATATCCCGATCCCGAAGACAATCAGGTCGATATCATCTGCGTATGCGGATACGATAAGTATATGGAATACGTAAGCAAGGGCTGGCTGTCTGAGGATATAAACTCTCAGCTCAACGGTGCATCGCAGGCTATACTTACATACGTAAATGAAAAGCTTATAACAACGGTAAAATCTCTTGGTGATATTCAGGCAGTTCCCAACAACACCACGATTGGAGACTATACCTACCTTCTCATCAACAAAGAGCTGTACAACAGATACCAATATAGCTACGACGACCTTGAAGGCTCGGCAAATCCTCTTGAAGACCTCAAGCTCTTTTTTGAAGATATCAGCAGATATGAAGAAGGTATCGTTCCGATAACAGGAGACCTTAAAGTTACTAACGACCTTTATTGGACTCTTGAATATGAGTACGTTTCTGTCGGTGAACTGAAAAAGATCTCGTCAAGCGCACGGGAACTCTACTACAGACGTCTTCAAAACCAAGACGGAACATATACTTACTACAGAATAACAAACACGCCCGAAGAGGGACTTCAGTATTTTATAGCAGAAGCAACTCCCTTCACAGGCACAGCTTTCGTTGAAGGAACTAAGTATTATACCCTTGACGCCATTGGCGATTATATTGAGGCTGAGGAGTATGTAAGCGGTGAAGCTTACTACACCGTAGAATTCAAGCCTACCGTAGATAGTGAAGAAGAAACATTATCCTCCTTTGATTCCGATTGCAAATATTACGTTCTTAACAGCAACAATACATACTCCCCTGTTTACACATTTGTCAAAGGCGAAGAATACTTCACGGTAAAAAGCACGAAGTTCAATCACGAGACCTTCTCGTTGCTTGGTACTATCCTCAACGACAGTAACCTTATGAGCGATAAGACCGATCCCAAATGGCACGCAAGCTACGTATCAGGCAATCTCTTAAGCGAGACTTATAAGAAACAGCTTTACACGATTCAGGATCTTATCGACGCAGGATATTACGACCCGGAAGCACTTCTTGATCCCAACGCAAAATTTGCAGCGGCAATGGTCAAGGGCGACGCTACACTTGAGCTTGAATACGGTGACAAATATCATATGCTCGTCGTCGAAAAGCCTCGTGCAAATATTGATTTTGCTTGCTCTAATATGCTTTCAGTAAGTTCTTTCTCAAAGCATGTCGACAGAGCAATGCAGGTCATCACTTACATCAATACAAACGCAGACTTCCGTAACCTTCTTCAGTACGGAGTTGAAGGACTTAACTATAATCTTTCCTACATAACAGACAACGGCAAGGAATACCCGGTAGTATCCAGAATAAACAACTACTATATGATGGATATATATAAGACCGGTAATACCTTTATCGCATATCCCGAAGAGGATATGCACTACAAGATCTGGGAATACGGCAAAAAGCAAAATGCAGATGTTGTCTATGAGCCGCTTATTGAGTTCAACGTAAACAGCTACGTCGGTGAAATAGACTTTACTGTATACGACTACATATCAAAGCTTTCCGCAGATTTCACAGAAGGTCTTGAAGAGCTTGAAGCAACGGGAATGACCAGAGAAAAACTTGAAGCTTATATAGCAGAGTTCTCATCGCGTCTTTCTAAGGATACACTTTATCAGCAGGCATTGAGATTCGGAACAGCTCTCGGAGCCGATGGCGTACCTGCTCCGGAGAACTCCTATATCAAGTATTCGGCGTTCAGCCACTATATGGATTTCTGGGGTTCTAAATATTTCAAGGATGTAGGATAAAACAAAACATCGGAGATGCCGTTTGGCATCTCCGATAATTTTAGACATATATGAATATAAAAGATTATACAGATATTTTATGGGATTTTAACGGCACGATACTTGATGACGTCGAAGCAGGTATCAAAAGCGTTAACACACTCCTTAGGCGCCGTGGACTACAAACGCTAAGTACTCGAAATGATTACTATAAGGTGTTCGGCTTCCCTATCGTAGACTACTATAAACGCCTCGGCTTTGACCTTGAAAAAGAAGATTACAAAACCAAAATAGCGCCGGAATGGGTGAAGGAATATACAGAAAACAGTAAAAGCGCGACGCTTCGTCACGGTGTTATAGATTTATTTGAGTTTTTCAAGAAAAACCGAATAAAACAAACTGTTATTTCAGCATCCGAATCCCGGATGCTCGACAAACAACTGCGCGAGCTTGGGGTAAGAGAATATTTTGACGAAATATACGCTCTCGACAATATTCACGCGGCAGGTAAAAACCATCTCGGACTTTTATGGCGGCAAAACAATCCCGATGCAAAAGCATTATTTTTAGGTGACACAAAGCACGACGCCGATGTTGCCAAAGCAATACATGCTGACTGTATACTCATAAAAGGCGGACACAGCTCGCCCGAAGAGCTAAAGAATGCGTCTCGCATAACAGCGATGGATTTCTTTGAAGTCATGAATTTGATAAAATAAAAAGATGGCAATGCCATCTTTTTATTTTATCTTATCGTAAAGTGCCGCACCGATAACGGTCGAAAACTGCGCGTTGTTCGGTATAGTAAAGTGCATCGAAAACATTTTGCGAAGTACCGCAAACACCTCTTTTATCGGAGACAGTGTAGTCAGATTTCCTGTAAGCACGATATCGTTTATATTATGTCCTCTCGCCGCGAATATCGATATCATGGCTATAGTTTCCGCAACCATATTTACGATTCCAAGCGCAAGGTCACTCTTACTCGCAATATCAGACAGATTTCCGAAATTTGCCGCCGTCAGATCGACGTTGATACCGGGATAAAGCTTCTCGTTTGAAATATCACTAATCCTAAGGTCTACCTTGGAGATATCGCCACCCTCGCAAAGCTGCTCTATATGCTCTACAGTATCCATTCCGAGTATCTTTTTTGAAAGTCCGATAAGGGTACCGCCGCCGACACCCGTACCGCCAAGATACTGTATGTCTGTTCCGTCCTCTATCTTCTCTGCCTTTATGAGCGCAGTACCGGTGCCCATGCTTACGACTATCGCTTTATTAAGACCCGAAAGATACAGACCGCCAAGTCCGACCGCCGTGAATTCGGGCACTATCTGACAGTCAAGCCCGTATATGGGACTTGTGACGAATGACGAGCCGGCGCCTGTCATCATAACACGGTCAATATCCGAAAGAGCAAGACCGTTTTCGGATGTAAATTTACCGAAAGCACCGTATACCGAAGTTATGGGGTCGTTTGCTCTGACGAACTGCGGCTCTATAAGCTGGAGCTTACTTCCGTTGTCACGGAAACCGACTATCTTCGTGGTACTTCCGCCAACGTCAATTCCTATTACTGTTCCCATTTTATGAATCCTCCTTTGCAGTCAAAGATTTTATCGAAAATAATTTATATAATATTATAACACGTACTTGAAAAAAAAGCAAGATGATGTTATAATATAGGTGAAAAAATATACAATATGGAGAAACATCATGAACTTTAAAAATCCCGACACTTCAAAAATTGCAGACAAAAAGCTCTATATCTTTGATATGGACGGCACTATCTATCTCGGATACAACGTATTCGACTTCGCGATCAGATTTATCAACGACCTGCGTGCATCAGGAAAGCGCGTGCTTTTCTTCACGAATAATGCCTCGCACTCTGTTCCCTTCTATATGGAAAAGCTTACCAAGCTCGGATTCTCTCCGAGTGAGGAGGAAATAATGACCTCCGGTGACGTTACAAAGGTATTTTTAAAGCGTCGCCGTGCAGGACAGAGCGTTTATCTCGTTGGAACGGACGACCTCGTAAACGACTTCAAAAAGGACGGGATCAACATAATTGACGGAAGCTCGGAAAAGGCCGATATCGTTATCACAAGCTTTGACACTACTCTTACATATCAGAAGCTTGACGACGCTTGCAGACTTGTTCGCGGAGGTGCGGAATATCTTTCCACACATCCGGACTTCAACTGCCCGACCGAAACAGGCTTTATCCCCGACAGCGGTGCGATCGCGGCATTCGTTACGGCATCTACCGGTAAGACACCCACGTATTTCGGCAAGCCCTACGTTGAAACGCTCGATATGATCTGTGAGCATACGGGCATTGCAAAAGAAGATATGTGTATATTCGGAGATCGTCTATATACAGACATAGCTCTCGGCGCACGCAACGGCGTTATGAGTATTCTCGTTCTCACAGGTGAGACTACCGCTGAGGACGTTGATAACGCAAAGCCCGAAGAACAACCCACCTACGTCTTTGATTCGCTCGATGACGTTGATAAGCTGATGTTTTCTAAATAATAATTATCGGGGAACGGTTTTCCGTTCCCCGATGCAATGAAAGGACACCTAAATGGCATTCGATGCAGGAATGTTGTCGGCTGTCGTACGCGAGATAAACGAGCTTGCGCTCGGCGGCAGAGTAGACAAAATTAATCAACCGTCAAAGGACGAAATAATACTGAATATCCGTGCCGTGTCGGGTAATTTCAAGCTGCTGATAAATGCAGGTCCGAACAACCCAAGACTCGGATTCACCTCATCCGCGGCAGATAATCCCGATAAACCGCCTATGTTCTGTGTGTTGCTGAGACGCCATATATCAGGTGCGCGTCTCGTATCTATAACACAGCTTGGATTTGAGCGTGCCGCAATATTTGAATTTGCCGCTCGTGACGAGCTTGGCTTCGACTGTACGCGCAGACTTATCGCCGAGGTAATGGGCAAGTACAGTAATCTTATACTGACCGACGGTGACGGAAAAATAATCTCTGCACTTAAAATAGTTGACTTTACAACGAGCAGTAAAAGGCAGGTTTTGCCGGGAATGCGATACGAAGAACCGCCAAAGCAGAATAAGCACGACCCGACAAGCACAACAAAAGAAGAATTTTTTTCCCTTTTTGAAGCCGCTCCGAAGGAACGTGCTGCCGATAAATTCATTTGTGCCGAGTATCTCGGAATCTCTGCAACCGTTGCTCGTGAGATAGTTTACAGAGCCACGAGACACACTGACACACCCCTTACCTACTGCGATGTAAATACGCTATACCGTGAGTTTTCGTGGGTCTTTGAAGCAATAAAATGTGGAAAATACGAGCCTACAATCGTCTATATTGACGGCAAGCCCACCGAATACTGCTTTATCCCCTTAACACAGTACGGTGTTTCGGAACTCAAAAAATTTGACACGCTCGGTGAATTGCTTGACTCCTATTATCTCGAACGTGACCGTGAGCAACGCACAAGGCAAAGAGCATCCGACCTCTTAAAGCTTCTCACAAACGCCGAAGCCCGTATAAAAAAGAAGCTCGAGCTTCAGCGCGCAGAGCTATCCGACTGTGAAAAAGGTATCACCTTCAGGGAACGCGGCGACCTTATAACAGCTAATATCTATAAGCTATCGCGCGGTGATAAAAAGGTCATTGTCACCGACTATTCAAGGTTAAATGACGACGGAAGCTATGCCGAGACGGAAATTGAACTTGACGAACGTCTATCCCCTTCTGCAAACGCGCAAAGATATTATAAAAAGTACGCAAAAACAAAAACCGCAAAGGTAGAGCTTTCAAAGCAGATAGCTATTGGTGAACGTGAGCTTGAATATATCTATTCGGTGTTTGACGCATTGAGCCACGCAGAGACCGCCGCAGACCTCTCCGAGATACGCGAAGAACTTGCAAGCGCTGGTTATGCGTCAAAGCTCAAGCTTTCAAAAAAAGCCCAAAGACCGCAAAAACCGCAGATAGCAAAATTCGTAACATCGGGTGGATATACCGTGCTTTGCGGTAAAAACAATATTCAAAACGAATACATCACCTTCAAGCTTGCCGAAAAAGACGATTGGTGGTTTCACGCCAAAGGAACGCAAGGCTCTCACGTGCTTATGGTATGTAAAGGCGAAGAGCCCTCTGTCGAAGATTTTACAGAAGCCGCAGAGATAGCAGCGCAGTTCTCGCGCGCCGCAGGCGGTGAAAAGGTTGACGTTGACTATACCAAAGCAAAGAACGTCAAAAAACCGGCATCAGGCAAACCGGGTCTCGTTATCTACCATACAAATTGGTCATGTACCGTAACACCCGACTCTGAGACCGTTTCAAAAAGAAGAACAAACTAAAAAGCCAAAGCCACTCGAGTTTTCTCGAGTGGCTTTGGCTTTTTATTATACCGTATTAAAATTAAGCAACGATATTGTCAGCAATAAGCTCAAGAATAGTTGCGGGAACTACGCATATCATCTTCTCAACTTCGTTGATCTGGATCTCTACACACTCGAACTTAGCAGCATCTCCGTATGCGGATGTCTTAGCCGACATAGTGGTCGCAAGACCTACTGGTGTGCCATCCTCAAGAGTGGACTTCTCTATCTGTGTGCACTTGTCAGAATAAGAGGATCTGCCGGGAGTTGTT
>JAZODV010000019.1:0-7329 GCA_045597185.1 Eubacteriales bacterium | reverse complement strand
AATGAGGATCGTTTCAAGGAATACATTGAACGAGCAAAAAAGATGGCTAATAAATAATACAAATTAAACCGCCGAGAGCGACCAAACGGTTACTCTCGGCGGTTTTATTATTATTGAACCTTGAATCTCATTATTTTCTTTGCGGTATTGCGCTCAAACGGTTCCTTGCGTATTTCAACACGGTTCATTTTCTTGTACATCGGAAGCTCGTTGTTTATCTTGTCAATAGCGGCTTTTATAATGTTATATATTTCTTCGTCGCTCTTTCCTTCAAGTATCTCCATATTGGGAACGCAGATCGCTGTAAGCGCAGGCTCGCCTGCAGTTTCGCGTACTGTGACAACAGATTCAAGTATAGACGGTACGGCGGCGATATGCTCTTCAAGCTCTTCGGGGAATACGTTTTTACCGTTTGAAAGAATTATTACGTTCTTTTTACGTCCGGTAATGAAAATGTAACCCTCGTCATCCATATAGCCGATGTCACCGGTTCTGAACCAACCGTCCTCGATAAATACCTCCGCGGTTGCTTCGGGATCCTTATAATATCCCATCATAACGTTGTCGCCCTTGACGCAGATCTCGCCGGTCTCGTCGCTTTCGTCCTGCTTCTCGATCATTACGCGACAGTTCTTGACGGGTTGTCCGACAGAATGGAATTTTACCTTTCCGGGAGAGTTTACTGCTACGAGCGGCGCACACTCCGTTATTCCGTAGCCTTCGAGAACAGTGATACCGAAAGCGTAAAAGTCCTTGATTATCTGAGGCGATATGGGAGCACCGCCGCATACGATACTTTTGAGGTTTCCGCCAAATGCACCTGTGATCTTGCCGAAAAGCTTATGTCTTAGGTCAATATGGAAGAAAAGAAGAACCTTATTTACACCCATAAGCACCTTAAGTGTGCCCGTGAGCTTTTTCTTCTTGACTTCATCCCAGATCCTCTTATGCATAGTCTCAACGAAAAGAGGAACGAGCATAAGTGCATTTGGCTTATATTCCGCCATATTACGGAGGATATGCTTAAGGCTGTCGTTTATTAGTATCTCGGCGCCGAGAGACATAATTGCCATCTCACCGCAGGTTATTTCATAAGAATGGTGTGCGGGAAGTGCTGATATAAATGTATTATTCTTGTCATAGGACATAGAAAGCACTGCTGCATTTGTCGCGGCGGTAAGGTTTTTATGAGAGAGCATAACGCCCTTTGCGGTTCCTGTAGTACCCGACGTGAAGAGCAGGGCAGACATTTTTTCCATATCTATCTTATGGTCAATAAAGGTTCTGTTTCCGTCGGCAAGAGCCTTTTTACCTATTTCAATGATCTCCTCGATTGTCTTTACCTTGTCGGAGAATCTGAAATCGTCACTTGGCTGAAGCGGTATAAAATATTTTACGTCGGGAAGGCTATCCGCAATTTCCGCGATCTTTTTGTTTTGTATTCTTGTATAGATGACAGCCCTAGATTCGGAACGGATAATAAAATTTACCGTTTGTTCCTGCGTTATATCGCGGTCGATCGGAACAGCGTAATTTCCGCCTGTAACGGTTGCGAGATATGCCGCAAAAAATCTGGGATATACTTCACCTGTTATCGTGATTCCGCAATCGGCAAGTCCAAGCTCCGCAAAAGCTGTACCGATTGCATCGACTTCCTCACGGAGAGTATGATAAGAATATGTCGTAAATTCACTTTTACTGTCTTCTTTGTAACGGTAAAGAATCTTGTCCCCGTATTTTTCGTCGTTACGGTAAACAAGATGACGCAGATTATCAACCGCAGACTGCGGCTCTGCGCCTTTTAGATTGTTGATCATTTTCATTTTTCTCATTACCTTTCAAATAATGTAATCAGTGTTAACATATATATTATAATACTTTATGTAAAAATTTTCAAGTGTTTATAGAAATATTATTCAGAAAAAAGATAAAAAAGCGGAATCGACTTGACAATGGCTGCTTTTTTTATTATAATTATATATTATAATATTAACCATCCTCGAAAGGACACAATAAAATGGCAAAGAATGACAAGAAAATGGTTGAACAGATCACCTCTATGGAGGAGGATTTTGGTCAGTGGTATACCGACGTTGTAAAAAAAGCCGAGCTCGTTGATTATTCGGGTGTAAAGGGTTGTATGGTAATAAGACCTTACGGCTATGCAATATGGGAAAATATTCAGAAGGATCTTGACGCAAGATTCAAAAAGCTCGGACACGAGAACGTATATATGCCTATGTTTATTCCTGAGAGTCTGCTCCAGCGCGAGAAGGATCACGTTGAGGGCTTCGCTCCCGAATGCGCATGGGTAACGTTTGGGGGAGAAAACAGACTTTCCGAGAGACTTGCAGTTCGTCCGACATCCGAAACACTTTTCTGCGAGCACTACAAGAGCATAATTCAGTCCTACCGTGATCTTCCTAAACTTTATAATCAGTGGTGTAATGTTGTACGTTGGGAAAAGACAACAAGACCCTTCCTCCGTACTTCGGAATTCCTTTGGCAGGAAGGACACACGATGCACGAGACAGAGGAAGAGGCTCGTGAGGAAACTATCAATATGCTTAAGTGCTATGAGGACTTCTACCGTGAAACTCTCGCTATCCCCGCAGTTACAGGACGCAAGACAGAAAAGGAAAAGTTTGCAGGCGCTCTTGAAACCTATACGATCGAACCTATGATGCATAACGGCGTTGCGCTTCAGGGCGGAACATCACACTATTTCGGCGACGGATTCGCGAGAGCGTTTGATATCACATATACAGACCGTGAAAATAAGATATGCTATCCTCATCAGACTTCGTGGGGTGTTTCCACCCGTATGATAGGTGCAATAATTATGACCCACGGAGATGACAACGGTCTCATACTGCCTCCCGGAGTTGCTCCCATTCAGGTGGCTATCATTCCCGTTGCACAGCACAAAGAAGGTGTTCTTGAGGCTGCAAGCAAGCTTCGCGACAGACTTTCCGATAAGTTCCGCGTAAAGCTTGATGACAGCGACAACTCGACCGGTTGGAAGTATGCACAGTATGAAATGAAAGGTGTTCCGGTTCGTCTTGAGCTTGGTCCGCGCGATATCGAAAACAACTCGTGTGTTCTTGTAAGCCGTGTAACACGCGAAAAGGTCTTCGTATCCCTCGACAATATCGAAGAAGAGGTTGATGCCGCCCTCAAGAGAGTTCACGCAGAGCTTTACCAGCGCGCGCTTGACAACCTTGCAGAGAAGACAAACGACGCTCACAGCTATGAGGAATTCCTTGATATAGCGGAAAACAAGCCCGGATTTATCCGTGCCATGTGGTGCGGTTGCTCCGAATGTGAAGATAAGCTTAAGGATATTACCGGCGGAGTAAAGTCGCGTTGTATTCCTTTTGAGGAAGAGCATATATCCGACACCTGCGTTTGTTGCGGTAAACCTGCAAAGCATATGGTTGTCTGGGGCAGACAATATTAATTTAACCATTAAGGAAGAAAGCGTCACGGCGTTTTCTTCCTTTGTATAAATTATGAAAGGAGGAGAAAAATGAAGTTTTTAAAAGACAAGCTGAGAGCTATCGATCCGATATTGTTCGGAGCAACGTCTGTTTTGTCAATTATGAGCTTGCTTGTGATCTACGGAGCCCGCGACAGTGAATTCGGCAGCCTCAGAATGCTTATCATGCAAGTGGCAATGACTTTTATGGGGCTTGTTTTTATGGTCATTATCGCAAATCTCGATCTCTCCGACCTTTCACCGATATTTTACGTTATCATATACGGGTTATCTGCGATTTTTCTTGTGTTACTTTTGTTCGTAGGAGAAAACGCGGGTACCAACCAGAATTGGATCAAAATTCCGATAATCGGTATAAGTGTGCAACCGTCTGAGTTTGTCAGAGCGACGTTTATCCTGACGTTTGCCAAACATTTAAGCGTGGTAAAGGACGAAATAAACAGATCAAAGAACATTATCTTTTTGCTTCTTCACGCAGGCGTTATACTTGGACTGCTCCTAATGTCCGGAGACCTTGGAATGACTTTGGTCTACGTTGGAATCATGGCAGTTATGCTGTATTGCGCAGGACTTTCACTGTGGTGTTTTCTGGTCGCTATAGTCGGCGTTGTAGCGGCTTTTCCGTTTTTATGGCAATTTCTCGCGGAATATCAGCGAAGACGAATACTTATAGGATTCAATCCCGATCTTGATCCGACGGACGTAGGACTTCAACAAATACAGAGCCGTACCGCAATTGCGGGCGGAGGTTTTTTCGGGCGAGGAATAAACGGTGCAGGGAGCTATAAAAATATGTACGGCTCTCTTACGGATTTTTTCTTTTCTACGTATTCCGAGATGTTCGGCTTTTTTGGATGTATCGTATTGCTTGGACTTATGGTGGTAATAGTTGTACGGCTTATCATTCTCGCAAAACGCTCTCAGACTCTTTACGGCTCGTTTGTTTGTGCGGGTGTCGCAGGTATGGTCGTGGTACAAACGGTAGAAAATATCGGAATGTGTCTGTGTCTTTTACCGGTCGTAGGTATTACACTTCCGTTCCTGAGTGCGGGCGGATCGTCTGTGTTGTCTATTTACATATTGTTTGGACTTGTTCATTCGACGGTGCGGAAAAAAATCGGAACAATATAAAAAACATATCATAAATTGCCTCCACAAGAAATATAATTTATTAAAACAAATTATATACGGGAGGCAATTATGTTTGTCTATTCACTTAAGGCAAGTACGCTCAAATTTTTTGGAATAATCTGTGTCGCTATGATCGCGCTTATAACACTTATCGTGTTCATTCCAACATACGACGGCGGAGAGGACGTCCCCACGTCGGCAACTGTCAATTACACAAAAATAAAGACCGATGAAGACCGCGTCGCGTTTCTCGGACAGTTTGGCTGGGAGGTCAAGCCTACGGCAGTCGAGGTAAAAGAAACAAAGATACCCAAAGAATTTGACAATGTTTTTTCCACCTACAACGAGCTTCAGAAGCGTCAGGGACTTGATCTTTCGGACTACAAGGGCAAAGCAATAACGAGATATACATACGAGATAACAAATTATCCCGACTATGAAGGCACGGTATACGCCAATCTCATTGTTTATAAAAACAAAGTCATCGGAGGAGATATATGCACAGCCGACGTTGAAGGCTTCATTCACGGATTCAAGAAACTTTCTTGAAAATTAAAATTACCGCCTAAAATCGCTATGGATTTAGGCGGTTTAAATTAATTGGGAACAATTAAGGTTGTCAACGACTTGTAATTCATATTCTATGAGCTTTTTAGGTGTGAGGGAAGGGAATTCAAAACTGCTTCAATGTACGGTGCTTTTATAGCGTCAAATTCAGACATGTGTTTTTCTTTGATGTTTTCATCTATATAGATACAAAATTTGAAAAAGATTGGATTTTTATTATATCACAAATTTTGTATTTGCTCTTTATAGGTGCTGTGCGAAACACCGATTGAATCGGTTAATGAACCGCGGCCTCTTTTATTCAATTTAATAAGTATTCTCGGTCAAACTCCATAATGAAACCGCCGTTTATATTGTTCGCAAAAAGGTTCGGATCTTCGGAATTTGAGGCAAACATGTCGTAGTGATTCGGAATGTTCATTTTTGCGCCTATCTTTTCAGCCACGGTCAGTGCTTCGTTTACGTTCATGTTTCCGAGCTTGCCGTTAATGCAGATAAACGTAACGTCGGGAGCGTACTTCGCTATATTGAAAAGCTTTTCGTTATATAATGTGTCTCCGCTGAAATAAAGCGTTTTTCCGTCCGCTTTGAGAATAACGCCAAAGGCTTCTACCGTGTGGTCGGCAAAGACCGCCGTGATCTCAATATCACCGATCTTGACGCTCTCGCCCTCGTTTACAGCCATAACGTTTTCCTTGCCAAGACTTTTAAGCTTTTCTTTCCCGCCGTTTGTCGTGATAAACAACTGCTTTGAATTTATGTAAGCTACCGTATCGGGATCGAGATGGTCAAGGTGGTCGTGTGTACATATCATGGCATCACAAGAGATATTCTTCGGTTCTATAGGTATAGGAAGAAGTCTCGGTCTGCCTGCAACGCGATTTACGCTCTCCGAAAGATATGGGTCGATTATGATTTCGGTATTGTCGGTTCTTATTACATAACCGCTTTGACCTAAAAAACGAATCTTCACTGTATGCTCTTGCCTCCGTCAACGTATATGCTCTGTCCGGTTATGTATCTTCCCTCATCGGAGCAAAGCAAGGAAATGATACCGGCGCAATCCTTCGGTTCTCCGTAAAATCCGACGGGGATGCTGTCGGTTACCTTTTTGGCATATTCGGGATCGGACAACGCAACGACGTTTCTGTCGGTGTAAATTACACCGGGAGCTACGTTGTTTACCGTTATACCGTCCTTTGCGAGTTGCAAGGAAAGCGACTGCATCATATTTGTCTGCGCAGCCTTGGATGCCGAATACACGAGCATATCGGGATGCGGTTTTGCTTCTTGCACCGAGCCTATCGTGATTATTCTGCCCCAGCCTTTTTCTTTCATATGGTCAACCACCGCTTGGATCAGCAGCATCGACGAAACAAAATTGCAGTTAAGCTGATTGTAACATTCTTCTGTCGTAATTTCCTGCCACGGCGTGCGGTACTGTAACGAAGCGTTGAGGACAAGAACGTCAACGTTCTTTATTTTTTCAAAAAGGCTTTTCGTCGCTTTAAGATCGCACAGATTTGCTGTTGCTATCTCCGCCACTCCGCCTTTTTCTTCAATTTTTTGTTTAAGCTCTTTTATGTGGTTGCTCTCACTCACGCCGTGAAGTATTACTTTAAATCCGTCAGAGGTAAGACGAAGAGCAATCGCCTTGCCTATTCCTCTGGATGAACCTGTAACAAATGCTGTTTTCATAATTCCTATCAAAGCGCAGTCTGCGTGTCGTTCGGGTCGCCGTTTTTAGCAAGGTCGTATTCCTTGGACCAATCAAGGTCACGGTACGCCTCTCCGCGAGGATCGTTCTTTATCCAATCGAGAAGCATGTCGAGCATCTCTTCGGTCCACGTGTTTTTGTCGATCTGCGCAGTTGTAAACTTGCCCAGACATATCATTTCAAAGCCGAAATCGTCCTTAACATGAGTCTTTGCGGCACCCTCGACGACGTCTGATACAAGGTGGCTCGGAATAAAGAGAACACCGCCGCCGGCTCCGAACACAACGTCACCGGGAAGACAAACAGCACCGCCAAAGCTGGTTATGTCGTTCCAATCCTTCATAACGAACTCACGGATCGGTGTCGGGTCGATACCTCTGTAGTATACTTGAACGTCGGGGACCTGCTTCATCTG
>JAZODV010000018.1:0-29095 GCA_045597185.1 Eubacteriales bacterium | reverse complement strand
CGTTGATTTTACGGGGATCGGCGGAGACTGCACGAGCTTTGTGTCTCAGTGTATTCTGGCGGGGTGCTGTACTCAAAACTTTGACCCGACGTACGGCTGGTACTACATAGACCCAAACGACCGTGCTCCTGCCTGGAGCGGAGTTGAGTTCTTCTACGATTTTATGACGGGTAGCGGAAATTACCCGACGAGATTTTCCCGTGTAGGTCCTCTCGGAATGGAGATCGGCGGAGGCAGAGCCGTTCCGGGTGACGTCGTACAGCTTTATGACAGTGTCGGTGACTTTTATCACACACTTTTGGTGTCCGAGGTCATTGACGGTGAGATATACGTTTGCGCGCATTCCGACAATGCGCTTGACAGAGCGCTTTCGACTTACGTAAACGCCGCAGGCGCGAGATTTATACATATTCAGGCGGCACTTATCGAGGTTGAGGACGACACCTGCTTTGACGCGCTTATTGAGGGAACGTCTATTGAATAAAAGAAAACATCTGAGATTATTTCTCAGATGTTTTCTTTCTTTTGAGTTTGTCTCTTTTTTTTAGATTGCAAGCTGAGAAGAAAAGCCGTATTCTGTATATAACGAACACCGAAACACCGCAAACGGTGAAGGGAATAGTCGCTATGTATGCGCCGACAAGCGTAAGCTCAAACTCGAAAACGATGCCGAGAATGAGTGAAACGATCATTGCAACTCCTGCAAGTATCAGTCTTGTAAAGCTCATTTCTCTCGAAGCGGAATCGTGCCCGACCGCGATAACGATTGCATATATCAGCGCGATCAAAAGATAAGAAACACCGACACCGATGATAGACCATGCCCACCATTCAAACGGCCACCATTGGTAGGCTGTGATCAATCCGACGAGAACACCGCTGATAAGAGCGACAAGACCGACGCAAAGACGCGCGATATTTGGTTTTTTCATAACCGACGGTGGAGATTTTTCGTCAAACGCCTCTTTTGCAGAGATATAAAGCTCGGTCTTATGTTGCTTTTTTACCGCCTTCTTTTCTTCACGTTTAATATACTTGTCGTCGGAATCCTTGTATTCCTCTAAGTCTTTTTCCTCTAACTTTTCCGAGGGCTCGTCTGTTTCGGATTCTTCATCATCAAGCTCAAAATCAAAATCAAACAGCGATTCGTTTGACGGCTCACCGCTTTCCTCAGAAACGCAGGCGTTGTAAAGCTCTTCGATGGTTGTAAGAAGCCCGTCAATACTTTCAAGTTCCTCGGCGGTTTCGCAAAGCTCGACCTTTCCGATAGTTTTTGTTATAAGCTTTTGAAGATCGTGATAATTTTCGGACGCGTTAAATTCGGAAGAATCGGCTCTGACCTCGCGAAGTCGAGCCTTTATTTCATTTTTTATGGCATCGAGTGTCAAAGTCAGAGCCTCCTTTTGTTAACTTATTTGTCGAATTCTGTAATTATGGGTGCTTTGATATGGGGACAGCCTTCGGGAATTTTCTGACCGTCAACCGATGGCGCTGCCCAATATACAGCGTTTTTGATTATGCGCTGAACGTAAGGGTTATAGAAGGAAGGACAGGTCTCGTGACCGGGCTGGAAATAAAATACTTTACCTGCTCCGCGAATGAAGCAGCAGCCGTTTCTAAAGATATTTCCGTCCTCGAACCAAGCACCGAAAACGAGAGCATCGGGCTGAGGAATATAGAAGGGCTCGGAAAAAAGCTCTTCCTCTTCAATAAGAAAATGGTCGGGAATACCTGCCGCGATAGGATGCGAGGGCATGAGGTTCCAGACGACCTCTTTCTGATTGCGTCCCCATTGAAGATTACCGTTTGTTCCTACGATAGCCTTGAAGGGCTTGGAGTGATGACCCGAATGAAGAGCGATAAAGCCCATCTGACCGAGATAAACGCGCTTCTGTATCTTTGCGACGAGTGCGTCGTCAACTTCCTTATGAGCCGCATGTCCCCACCAGATAAGTACGTCGGTATTATTAAGTACCTCGTCGGGAAGACCTTGGAATTCGTCGTCAAGCGCGGCAAGAGTAATGTCAAAATCCTCGTCACCAAGAAATTCGGCGACCTTTGCATGTATGCCGTTAGGATAAAGCGCTTTTGCTTTTTCGTTGGTCTTTTCGTGTCTGAATTCGTTCCAGACAGTTACGCGAATTTTGCCTGCCATGATTCTCTCCTTAATATTTAGTTCTTTGGAATTATAGGGTCTTCACCTACGTGAAGAGGAGTATAATTACCGCTTTTGAGTATTTCTACAAGCTGCTTTTCAGAGGTTATGGGAGCATCTGTGAGAATACCGCCGTTTGGGGTGTGTATCTCGTGATGCAGATCAGAACCCGATATTTTTATAAGTCCGTATTTGTCAGCCCACAGATTAGCGATATCGTTTCTCGAATCGTGACCGATATGACCGTTAAAAACTTCAATACCGTCAAGTATTGCGGGTTTTTTTACGGTTATCGAATTTCTGAACGGATGGGGCTGGAAGAACATACCGCCCGCCTCGTGAACGCGACCTATCACTTGACTTAGCGGAGCGTCGAGTATATTGGGGTAATTACGGTAGAACTCCTCGTCAAGACCGAAAATAAGATAATCGTTTCCGTCTGTATTGGATCTAAGCTCAACTCCGAAAAGAATATTAATAGCCCTATCTTTAGCTATCTCACGGACAAGATTGAAGCCTTCAAAATAGAAATCCATTTTTGAGTTCCAATCATCGCCGCCATGATACTTTTGTCTTCCGCCTTGACCGAAGGTGTATACGCTCATGTGGTTGGTAATGAAAAGCGTGTCGTATCCGTGTTCGATATATTTGTCTACCACCCATTTGGCAGAGCAGGTGCCGCAATCGCTGACCTCTGCCGTGTGGCAATGAAGCTCTGTTTTATAAGCCATTTATTTTACCTCGATAAGAGACGCATCCCACATATCGGGAGCAGCGTAACCGAGCATGTTGACGGTTGTTGCCGCAACGTTGGAAAGACCGTATGATGCATCCTGCGGTTTGACTGTGTATTTGTCAGCCGAGAAATTGTCGTAAATAATACAGGGAACAGGATTTAACGTATGGCTTGTCTTAGCTCTGAAGGAGCCGTCCTTATTCTGCTTCGGCGCACCGGTCTTTTTATCGGTCTCGTACATCTCATCTGCATTTCCATGGTCTGCTGTGATGATGGCCGCGCCGTGAAGCTCGTCTATAACCTTGAGGATTCTTCCGAGCTGAAGGTCAAGCGCTTCCATAGAGCAGAGCGTTGCGCAGAGGTTACCCGTGTGACCGACCATATCGCCGTTCGGGAAGTTGACACGGAGATAACGGTACTTGCCCGAGCGCAGACAGTCGATAAGTGTGTCGGTAATATCGGCGCACTTCATCCACGGACGCTGCTCAAAGGGAACGATGTCAGACTTGATCTCAATATAAGTTTCAAGCTCTTCGCTGAACTTTCCTGAGTTGTTTCCGTTCCAGAAATAGGTTACGTGACCGTATTTCTGCGTCTCGGAGATAGCAAGCTCGTTAACGCCTGTAGCGCAGAGGTATTCACTCATAGTATTTGTGATCTCGGGGGGAGATACGAGGTACCTTGACGGAATGTGTGTGTCACCGTCATATTCGAGCATACCCGCATATACGACGTTCGGGAATCTTACTCGGTCGAATGCGTCAAATACTTCGTTGTCAAACGCCTTGGAGATCTCGATAGCGCGGTCACCGCGGAAATTGAAGAATATAACGCTGTCGCCGTCCTCGATAGTTCCGACGGGCTTGCCGTCCTCGGCAATAACGAAGGGGGGGAGATCCTGGTCGATGACCTTGTATTTTTCACGGTAGGTATTGACAGCCTCGGCAGCAGATGCAAACTGTTCGCCCTCACCGAGAACGTGAGTGCGCCAGCCGCGCTCGACCATACTCCAGTCAGCTTCGTAACGGTCCATAGTGATCTTCATACGTCCGCCGCCCGATGCGATCTTGACGTCAAAATCGGGAGCGCGAAGACCTGCGATGAAGGCTTCAAACGGCTCGATATATTCAAGAGCCGAGGTCTCGCCAACGTCGCGTCCGTCAAGAAGGATGTGAATTCTGACCTTTTTTACGCCATCCTCTTTAGCTTTGACGAGCATAGCCTTGAGGTGATCTATATGAGAGTGAACGTTTCCGTCCGAGAAAAGACCGAGGAAGTGAAGTGTTCCACCGTCCGATACGTTATTTGTGAGCGCTGCCCACGTTTCGGACGCGAACATTTTGCCGCTCTCGATAGACTGAGAAACGAGCTTTGCGCCCTGAGCGAAGACCTGACCTGCGCCGAGAGCATTGTGACCGACCTCGGAGTTACCCATATCGTCGTCGGAAGGGAGACCGACCGCCGTACCGTGAGCCTTGAGACTTACAGTGGGATATTTTGCGAGAAGCATATCGAGATTCGGTGTGTACGCGCGTTTAACAGCGTTACCGTCACCGTCGGGAGCTATACCGACGCCGTCCATTACGATAGTGAGAAGCGGACCTTCAACACCGTTAAATCCATTAAGCTTTTTGAGTTCTGATACCATAATTCCTCCAAAAAATAGATAAATATTACATTCACAGTATAGTATACCTCGAAATTACGAAAATTTCAAGAGAAAAACGCGAGATTATGAAAAGATTTTGAAAAAATATAAAAAACCGCGGCGACGAGAAATCGTCGCCGCGGCGGAATTTATTACTTTAACCTATATCTGCTGTAAAGACTCCCTTATCTGTTGCTATCTGCATTATCTCTTCGACCAATTCTGAAACGTTTTCCTCGGTAACGAACCATACATTATTAACACAGATCACATTATCAAAAAGTTTGACTTTAAATTCGTTTTGCGAATCATTTGGATTAAAAATAAGAAGGACATAAAGCGGATTCGTACCGGCAAAATCGTTCTGAAGCAGATATTCACGATTTTCGACCTTCGTTGCCTTCTCTCCGATCTCTACGAGTATAGGCATTAACAGATCAAGGGCTTCTATTCCGGACATCTTGTATCGATCAAAGTTTGCTGTCGAGCTGAATGGAAAGAGGTATTGCGGAGGATAGATATTGATGAATTCTACGTTTTCCTCATAATCAAGCACGTATTTTTTCCAAGCTTCTCCTACGTCCTCGTTTTTACAGATCAACTCGTTTTTTGTAGGCTCTTCAGGAGGTGTTGTGACTCCCGCAGAACCCGAGGTGTCATCGCTTTTGGTGGACTCTTCCGGCTCGTCTCCCTGCGGAGTACAGGCGACAAGCGGAACGCAGATGATCAGCACGAGAAGGATCGGGATAAGTTTTTTGATAATAAAATTTTTCATTTTCATAAAAACCTCCATAAAAATTTTTATAAAAAAGCACATAGATGCCCTATAGGTCTCTGTGTGCCGATCGTTATATATCGTTAAATTAGTAATGTCAAGTTCCCTCGGCACGTGTTGTGTCTGATAAGTTTCTATCTTATTTTCATTATACCACAATATGGTGTATTTGTCAACGTTTTTCTGCAAAATGACCTTAGAAAATAATAAAGAATTGAATATTTACTGAATTTTCTCAAACTCCTTGCAAATTTTGTAATATAGGTGTATAATAATATAGTTAATTATATAAATCACGAAAGTGTTACTTTTGAAAGGAAATAAGAAAATGTCTGAATGTACACACAACTGTTCAACCTGCTCGGCTAACTGTCCGTCGAGAAATCAGCCCGAAAGCCTTATCGAGCCCGCACACGAGCTCAGTACCATAAAGCGTGTTATCGGTGTTGTCAGCGGTAAGGGTGGCGTCGGTAAATCCATCGTTACCTCTATGCTCGCCGTCATTATGCAGAGACGCGGACTTCACTCCGCAATCCTTGACGCAGATATTACAGGACCTTCCATACCGAAGGCGTTTGGCGTAAACTCGGCAATCGACGGTGACGAGCGCGGAATCTTCCCAGCGAGAAGTAAAGGCGGAGTTGATATGATCTCCGTAAACCTTCTTCTTGAGGACGCAACAAAGCCCGTTATCTGGAGAGGACCCGTTATTGCGGGAACCGTAAAGCAGTTCTGGCAGGAGGTCATCTGGGACGGCGTTGAATATATGTTCGTCGACTGCCCTCCCGGAACAGGTGACGTTCCGCTGACTGTATTTCAGTCTATTCCGCTTGACGGAATCATCATAGTTGCAAGCCCCCAGGAGCTTGTTTCGATGATAGTTGAAAAGGCGGCAAACATGGCTGATATGATGAACATTCCCGTTCTCGGACTCGTTGAGAATATGAGCTATATCAAGTGCCCCGACTGCGGCAAGGAGATAAAGCTCTTCGGTGAGAGCCATATTGAAGCCATTGCCGAAAAGTTCGGATACGATCTGCTTGCAAGAATTCCGATCGACCCGTCTCTTGCCGAGCTTGTTGACAGCGGACGCATTGAAGATATGGACAACACCTATCTTGACGCTGCTGCCGATAAGATCATCGAGAAAACGAAAAATAAGTAATGTCGGGCAGAAATAATAACAAAATAATATCTGCTGTAAAAGCGTTTTTTGGGGAGTTTAAGGATCGCCTTACCGACTCCCCTAAACGTCTTTTATTAAGGCTTGTCGCGCTCGTTCTTACGGTGGCAGTTCTTCTTGCTGTCGGCGTTTTTGCCGTCAGCGCCGCCATCAAGAAAAGTGCGTCGGAATATATTTCGGAAAGCACAAAAGGAAAATACGACTGTATACTGATACTCGGCGCGAAGGTAGACGGAGATACTCCGTCACACATGCTTTCCGACAGACTTGAAAAAGGGATAGAAATGTACCTTGACGGTGTTGCCGACAAGATACTTATGAGCGGCGATTCCGAGAATCCCGACGAATACGACGAGGTCTCGGTTATGAAGGAAATAGCACTTTCACGCGGTGTTCCCGAAGAGGACATAATATGCGATAGCTACGGACTTTCCACCTACGACAGTATTGTACGCGCAAAAGAAGTCTACGGAATGAAGAGTATTGCTGTAGTTACGCAGGACTATCATCTGTACCGTGCCGTTTATATTTCCGACAAGCTTGGACTTTACGTGTGCGGTGTGTCGGCAGGACCTAACGGGAAGTATTCGGGAGCATTCAAGCGCGAAACCCGTGAAATTTTTGCAAGATTTAAGGATATGATATACACACTTGCAGAGAAAGAACCCAAATATATGACGGAGAGTCTGAATTGAATCTTAAGGTATACGAAATAAACGATGCGGTGCGTCTTGTACATATTTGCACCGACAAATTTAAAAAAGCGCGTCTTACCGTGACCTTCACGGTAAACGCCGATAAAGAAGACAGCCCAAAGACCTCAATGCTTATGCCCGTGGCGTTTCTCGGAACAGAAAAATACGCCGATTTCAGAGAAATATGCTGTCGTGCGGAGGAGCTTTACGCGGCGGATATTTCCGATTTTAATATAATGCGCGGCGGTTATCAGATAACAGGTCTTGCGGCCTCGATACTCAATGACGAATATATTTCGAGCGACGACCGTGAAAGAGGATTTTCTATACTTGACGGTTGCTTTGAGTTGCTTTCGGAGATACTTAAAAAACCGCTTTTCAGGGAAAGCGACACCGAGACCGAAAAGATAAACCGTATAAACAGGATAAAAGCGCGACAGAACGACGCTTTCGGTTACGCGAAGTACCGTTTTCTAAAAGCGATGCTTGAAAACGAGCCGGGCGGTTTTACGCTCAGCGGAGAGACAGAGCAGGTCGAGAAATACGACGCCGAGATACTGAAAAAGCATCATAAGCATATCCTTGAAAACGCACCGCTTGAGATATTTTACTGCGGAACATCAAGCGCAGAGCGAGTTTTGGAGCTTATACGTAAATATTTTTCGGGTATTGGCGGAAGTAAGCTTGTATGTTCCGACGAGTCGAAGAAAAAAGCCGAAATAACAAAAAATATAACCGAAGAGGGTGAATACAGACAGGGAAATCTGTTTGTAGGCTTCAGAACAGGCGTTGTTCTTTCGGATAAGGACTATTATGCCACTGAGCTTATGAATCAAATATACGGTGACGGCTCACAGTCAAAGCTGTTTCTTAACGCAAGAGAGAAAAAATCGCTCTGCTATTTTTGCGCGTCAAGCTATGACGAGGTAAAGGGTATAATTGTCGTTGGGTGCGGTATAGATAACGGTGACTTTGAGGAAGCCAAGAACGAGATACTTTATCAGCTCGAAGAGATGAAACGTGGAAATATTACCGATGACGAGCTGAACTTTGCAAAGGAAACGATAGAAAGCGACTGCCGCGCCGCAAAGGACCATTCCACAGATTATGAGGAATTCGAGCGCATGAGACACCTTTTCGGCGGCCCTTCTACGATAGAAGAATACAGACAGGGAATAATGTCTGTCAGCCGTGAGGATATTATTGCGGCGGCTAAAAAGATGACGCTTGATACGGTATATTTTCTCAAGGGAACACTTGGAGGTGAAGCCGACGATGAGTGACATCATTTGCAAAAAAAGCGAACGCCTCGGCGAGACCTATTATGAAACGGTTCACAGAAGCGGACTTAAAATTACCGTGTGCCCGAAGAAATTTTCAACCTGTTATGCGGTGATAGGAACAAAATTCGGCTCTGCCGACGACAGATATACTGCCTACGGAAAAGAGTATAAATTACCTGCGGGTTGCGCGCATTTTCTTGAGCATAAGCTGTTTGAAAACGAGGACGGTATAAGTGCCGACGAGCGTTTTGCCGCGCTTGGCGCAGAGGTAAATGCGTACACCACGTACAATGCAACACGTTATCTTTTCAGTACCACGAAAAAGTATAAAGAGTGCATAGCGGAGCTGTTGCGATTTGTGACAAAGCCGTATTTTACGAAAGAAAACGTCAAAAAAGAGCAGGGCATAATCGAGCAGGAAATAATGATGTACGCCGACGACCCGTACGAGACTGCAATGGAGAACTGCTTGCGCGCTATGTATCGTAAAAATAGCGTGCGTAACAGCATTTGCGGGAGTGCTTCGTCAATAAGGCGTATAAATGAAAAGCTGCTTTATGACGTGTACCGTACATTTTATAATCCGAATAATATGCTCCTGTCGATCTGCGGAGATATAAGAATAGAAGAGGTTATCGAGATAGCCGATCGCGAACTGCCCACCGAAAATACACCCTACGGAGCAGTATTACATACAGATGCAGAGACAGAATGTGCGGTTTATAAAGAATATACCGAAAAGCGTATGAGAGTTGCGCGTCCAATGTTTTTTCTCGGAATAAAGGATAGAAGACCGATAGATAACGGATACTCCAGAATCAAGCGCAGTCTTGGCATGAATATTCTTAATAATATGCTCTTCTCGGGAACGGGAGAGTTTTACAATAAACTGCTGAAGGAGCGCGTAATAACTCCAGGATTTTCGTTTGGATATACGTCGTGTGAGAGCTGCGCTATGAATTATTTTTCGGGAACGACAGACGACCCTCAAAAAATAAAGAATCTCATACTTGAAAAAGCAAGCTCAGCCGCAGACGGTGAGCTTGACAGATCGGATTTTCTGCGTTGTAAGCGAAGCCTTGTTGCTGGTCAATTCAAGTCCTTTGATTCAAGCGCGGAGATTGCCGACGACGTTCTTCAAACCGCGCTTACTACGGGTATCGACCCATTTGAAATGATAAATATTGCCGAAGGCATAACCTTTGACGAGGTCACAGAGCTTGCAAAAGGACTGTTCGGAAAAAATATTAGCTCAACGCTTTCGGTAATTCTGCCGCTTTAAGTGGAGGTTATTTTATGAAACGAAACAAAACAAAAAGAATACTCGTACTGCTTTTTGTCCTTGCGATTTTAACGCTGTCACTTGTGTCGTGCGCGGATATCGGAAATCTTGAAAGAAGCGAATCCGACGACCTCAAAGAAGCACTTGACGAAATGAACGCGACAGAGAACAGATACTTTATCGCATCCTTTCCCGGACTTGGCGGAGAACCGATTGTGCTTGACAGATCTCTCGGAAATCTCGGGAATCTGCCGCTCACTTTGTCAGGAGTAATAACAGTAGCAGCTGTCATTGCCGCGCTTATATACGCGTATTTTACGGTGACTAAAAGTGGCGCGTCGCTGTCAAATTTTTTCAACATAGCCATTTTCGGACTTGTCGGAGGAATTATCGGAGGACGTATTTATTATCTTCTTGCGGCGTTTGAACGTTATAAAGATAAGCCGTTTATAGATGTTTTCAATTTTTTGGACGGCGGAATAGCGATATACGGAGCTATCATAGGCGGTGCGCTTGCGATGTTTATCGTTTGCAAAACAAAAAAGATAAGTACTATGAAAATGTACGACGCCGCAGTACCCGCGCTTCTGCTTGGTCAGGTCATCGGCCGTCTTGCCGATTTCTTTGGCGGCAGATCATACGGTCTGCCGGTGGAAGAGGGAAGCATACTGTATTCGCTCAGAATGGCTATCTATCCAAATATCATAAGCGATTCGTTTGAGTACGTTCATCCGATATTCCTTTATGAATCGGTTTGGAATCTCATAGGACTTGTGATCGTCAGTATCGCATTCTTTAAAAAGAAGAATTTTGACGGACAGATATTCTTTATGTATCTTGCTTGGTATGGATTTGGAAGGATATTTACCGAAATACTCCGCGCTGACAGTCTGTATATAGGTTCGGTAAGAATATCGTTGCTTCTTGGATGTCTCAGCTTTTTTGCAGGTGTCGCGTTGCTTATATACGGCGTTATCGAGGGCAAAAAGAGAAGACTTGCAGGCGAGGAATACGAAAGCGCATACCCACTTTTCAAAACTAAATTTTCGTCGTCTGATAAAAAAGATGATTCAAATAAATAAAACGGAGGATATAAAAAATGAAACTTATTGACGGAAAGGCAATATCGGCGCAGATAAGAGCCGAGCTTCGCGAAAAGGCGGAGATTTTAAAGAAAGAAAGAGGAATAGTACCGGGACTTACCGTTATTATAGTCGGTGAAGATCCCGCGTCACAGATATACGTAAGAAATAAAGCTCGCGCATGCGAGGAGCTTGGATTTAATTCCGAGGTTATAAGACTCCCCGCCGACACAAAGCAGACCGAGCTTGAAGAGCTTATAGATAAGCTCAACGCCGACAAAAGCGTACACGGAATACTTGTTCAGCTTCCGCTTCCGAAGGGACTTGACGAAAAGCCGTTGCTTCTCAGAATCGCGCCCGAAAAGGACGTTGACGCATTCCATCCCTATAACGTAGGACGAATCTCCACGGGAGATTACGGCTTTTTGCCCTGCACCCCCTCAGGCGTTATGGAGCTGATAAAGAGAAGCGGTATTGAGGTATCGGGCAAAAATTGCGTTGTTATCGGACGCTCAAATATCGTAGGTAAGCCTATGGCAATGCTGCTTATAAACGAAAGCGGAACTGTTACGGTGTGCCACAGCAGAACGCAGAATCTGAAAGAGGTCTGTCGCTCGGCTGATATACTTGTAAGCGCGGTCGGCAAGGCAGATTTTGTAACAGCCGATATGGTAAAGGACGGCGCGGTCGTCATCGACGTCGGAATGAACAGAAACGCCGAGGGCAAGCTTTGCGGTGACGTTGCGTTTGACGAGGTAGCGCCGAAAACGTCGTATATCACACCCGTTCCCGGCGGTGTCGGCCCCATGACTATCACAATGCTTATGAGAAATACACTCTATTCGGCAGAGCATAATTCTTAATAAATAAGGAATAACGATGATGAAAAGCAAGCTTATAGCACCGATCTATATTATACTGTGTTTTATTATCTGTCTTGTCTCCTGCGACACTGATGTAAATTCTGACGACACGACAAACACGCCCGAGGAAAGCATAACGGTGACGACGAATGACGATGGCGCTACGTCGGAAATTCCTGATGATATGACCTCGACGCCTGACAGCATTTCGGATGAAAACGATATAACTACACCCGACTCAACGTCGAGTGACGACACGGATCTTCAACCGCATATTCACGACTATAACGAAACTGTAACGGCACCGAGCTGTACCGAAAAAGGCTTCACCACACACTCTTGTACCTGCGGAGACAGTTATGTTGATTCATACGTTGATGCGGAAGGACACAAGGATGAGAACGCAAACGGAATTTGTGAAAAATGTGAAAGCTCTGTTTACAGCGAAGGTCTTTATTATAGGTTGAGTGATGATAAAACGTATTACATCCTGTCCGGAGAGGGCAGTTGTAAAGATACCGTGATAAATATTCCTCCTATCTATAATGATCTGCCTGTCAGAACCATATCTTTCAGAGCATTCCATAACCTGACTGAGATTACAAGTGTTATAATTCCCGACAGCGTCACAAGCATTGATGAATATGCGTTTTACAGATGCAAAGGGCTTACGAGCGTAATTATAGGGGACGGTGTTAAAACTATAGGAGAAGGCTCGTTCCAAGATTGCAGCGCACTTACAAGCGTTACTATAGGAAACAAAGTCACAACGATTGAACCTTGCGCGTTCTGCCTTTGCACAGAGCTTAAAAGCATAACTGTTCCGGACAGTGTAAATGTCATTGAATACAGTGCATTTGCATATTGCGCAAAGCTTGAGAACGTAATTATAGGAAACGGTGTTATAAGTATCGGAGACGGTGCTTTTCAGGATTGCGTCGGACTTAATAATGTAACAATAGGAAGCAGTGTCACGACCATTGGACCCTGCGCATTTTCCGGATGTACAGGACTTGAGAGCATAGCCATACCTGATAGCGTCAAAAATATTGGACATACCGCGTTTTCAGGTTGCACCGGGCTTAAAAACGTAGCTATAGGTAAAGGTGTTACAAACATTGAGCGTGATGCGTTCTGTCTTTGCACAGAGCTTAAAAGCATAACGATTCCAAGTAGTGTTACAAGCATCGGTATTGCGGCATTTTTCGAATGTGCAAAACTTACGAGTGTAACCTTTGAAGGAACGAAAGAACAATGGAATTCGGTATCAAAGGCTGGCAGTTGGATAGATAACACACCGACCACCGTCGTTCATTGCTCTGACGGCGACGTTGATGTCTGATAAAAATTCAAAAAAATCAATAAGAAACACGGCTCAGCGAATTTCGCAGAGCCGTGTTTCTTATGATTTTATACGGTTATATCCACCGCTTTTCCGAGAGGGAGAGAGTAGATACATACTCTGTCGGGATCTCTGCTAAAGAGCTGTTTTATCGCGGCGGCGTAATATTTAAGCTGCTCGGAGTGTCTTTCTGTGAGTTTCTTTATTGCCAGAGACTCGTCCGAAATTTCGTCGGGGGTCAGATAGTCGGTCTTATAATCGCAAAGGATAAGATTTCCGTTTGCGTCTTCAAGCACGACGTCGATAACTCCCTGAACCATAAGCGTTTCGTTTGCTATATCCTTCTTTAGCTCTTCCGACCTTGTGAATTCCGCCGCAGGAAGGAAAAGATTGAAGCGTTGCTCGCGAAGTACTCTTTTTGCGCCCTTTACCGTCTTATAAAACGCGGATTTAAAGAATTTTTCAAGCTGATAAATATTGACAAGTTCTGCGGTTCCTGCAGGTATAAAGCGTTCTGACACAAGCCGTGAAAGCTCTTCTCGCACCGAGCGTTCCGCCTTCTCAAAATCGCAGAACTGCATAAATACGTGCGTTGCCGTTCCTTTTTCCGCCGCGTTGGCGTGATATCTTTCGGCAGTTTCGATCATAAACAGCGGCTTTTCACGAAGCTCGGGCAGATTATCGCTGTCGAGACCCGATGCTCCGTCATCATCAAGAATATCGGGATAGAGTCTTGATACCGAGAGCTTTGCGGGGAGCTTCTTTGCAGATTCGTACGGATATTTATAATCGAATCTTTCAGCGAGAGTTCGTCTGATATTTTTTATCTTTTCTTCGGTGTCAGCTGCGTTCGTAACTTGTGATAAACTGTCTTTTTTCTCGGCTTCGGATCTTACAGACGGGTCAATACAAAGCTCAAAAAAGCTCATCGGTGTGCAAACGGCGTTCTTCATCCAATCAAGATATGAGTTTGCAGACAGAACCGAGCTTCTGCATTCGTATCCGCTTAAATATCTGTGATTCAGAAGCTGTTTTTCAAATGCTTTGGAAGCATTTGCCGTAACGTACAGCTTTTCTCTCGCTCGTGTCAGTGCGACGTACAGTATTCTCATTTCCTCTTCATTTTGCTTGCGCATCATAGCGAGAGTCAGAACGGCGCGCTGCGGTGGCTCTATTCTCGCAAATCCCGTTTCGTCTCCCGGCTTTAACGCTACGCCAAGCTCGGGGTCAAAAATCAGGCTGTTGTTTCGGAAGGTCCTGTTAAATAGCTTTCCGCAATTTGATACGAATACGACAGGAAACTCAAGACCCTTGGATTTGTGTATGTTCATAAGCACAACGGCGTTTTCCGCTGCGGCTGTGGTCGGCGAATCAACTTTGCTTCCCGCTTCGAGAAAATTGTTGATATATGAGATAAAACCGTTAAGTCCGCCGTGTTGTGTTTTTGCGTAGTTTCTCGAATATTCGTAGAAACGGTTGATATTTGCCGTTATTTGTGAGTTATGTCTTGATATATCTGTCGAAATGAGAGAGGTTATATGGAAGCGCTTATAAAGCTGATTTATAAATTTGTCAATAGGAAGAGATACTGCGTCAATTCTTAAATTTTCAAGTTCTTGGGCAAATTTTTTGCATTTTTCGGAGAGCCCATCCTGAGACGAATACGCTTCAACAGCGTCGTACAGCGAATAAGAACGGTCGCTGCCTTTTCTTATTTTTACAAGATCGTCAAGAGTGAATCCGAAAAACGGAGAGCACATTGCAGACGCGAGGGGTATATCCTTATGAGGATTGTCTATAGCCGTGATAAGAGATAAAATGAGGAGTATTTCGGGATTGTCAAAATAGTCCTGCGCCGCCGCATTCGACGACTCGATTCCTTTTGCCGAAAGAGCGTCGGACACCAAAGCGAGAAATTTATTATCACGTGACAGAACGGCAATGTCCGAGGCTTTTATCGGTTTTCCGTTATTATTTTTGCCTTTCTTCAAAAGCCGCGCTATCTCATTCGCGATATATTCTATCTCGGTTGTACCGTCGTCCTCTTTGCTCGTAAAGACGCAGAATTTTACGGGTGTATTACCGAAGTTTTCGCTTTTTCCATATCCGAGGTCGTCTTCCTTTCGGTATGCGACGTTACCGCCGACGGGTACGAGAGTATGAGCAGAAACAAGATTTACAAAATCTATTATGGGCTTGTCACACCTGAAGTTTTCCGACATAAAGAGCGAGCAAGCAAGCTGTTCGTCGGAAGCTTTAGTGCCGAAATCGGGCATTGATTTTCGCATATTCCCAAAAATTGACGGCTCAGCACCCCTGAAGGAATAAATGCTTTGCTTGATATCTCCTACGGTGAAACGTGTTCCGGGCGCTGATACCGCCTTAAATATTTCGTCCTGAACAGGGTCAACGTCCTGATATTCGTCTATGTACACGGCTTTGTAGCAGTTTCTCATTGACATTGCAATATCTGTCGGTTTGCCGTCAGGATCAACAAGGAGCTTATGAGCAAGCCTTTTTATATCATAAAAGCTGCAAATTCTGCGTAGTGACTTTTCTCTCGTGTAGGCTTTGTTGTAGTCGGAAATGATGGCGGCAAGCGTTTTAAGCTCACCGGATAGGCGCACAGAAATTTTGGGTATGCTTTCGGTCGGGAAAGAGAAATATTTATCTTTAAGATTTATAAGCTCTTTCTTGACGGTGTCTCGCATTGCCTTGCAGGCATCGGTAAGCTCGGTCTTTGCCTTCCCGAGAGCCTTCATATCTATTGCCGAATAGTTTGAAAGGACCTTCTTTGCGGCATCATATGAAATGTTTAAAGCTGAAAGCAGCTCTTCGCAGGTCTTTATGTCGTTTTCTAATGCCGGAAGGTAATTCGTGTCAAATTTATCGTTTCCAACAAGCGAAGATATCAGGTCATTTAATGTTGAAATATAGTATTTCAGCGATTCTTCGGTAAACTCTTTAAGCATTTTTCCGAAGTAGGTCGAAAGGAAATCATTGTTTGCCTCGGCAAGTACAGTTTCGTGAAGATTTTTTAAGTACGCATCGGGGTCAGAAACGGATTCAAGCGCGGACACACATTTGAGAAGGGAATCAATAAGACTTCCTTCGCCGCGTGTGTTGGAGAAGTTTTCGATAAACTTAGGAAAATTCAAGTCTTCGTCTTCTTTGTCGTACCACTTCTCTATAACGGAATTCATAACTTCAAGCGAAAGAGTTTTAAGCTCGGTCTCGTCAGCAAGTCTGAAATCGGGAGGAAGGGGAGAACCGTCTGCAAATCTGGCTTTTTCAAAATTTGATTCTACAGTATTAAGACAAAAGGAGTCTATCGTGCAGATGTCGGCGCTTGCTATCATAACTGTCTGACGGTTGAGAAATTCGTTTGACGGGTCATCTGCGAGCGCGTCGTTCAGCGCCTTTGATATTCTTTCACGCATCTCGGACGCGGCGGCTCTGGTAAAGGTTACTATGAGCATATTTGATAGCTCGATAGGAGACACGGGGTCTGTAAGCGACGCTATTATCCGTGCAGTAAGCGTAGCTGTTTTTCCCGAGCCCGCGGCGGCGGACAGAAGAATAGACCTATCTCGCGTATTTATTGCAAGCTCTTGTGATTTTGTAGGTTTAAATGCCATATATTTTACCTCGGAATTACGAGAATTGTCGTGTCTTTTTTGCGTTACGGCAGAAGGACGCCATATCGCAATAGTTACAAGGGCTTTTTCCCGATTTTATAAGCGGTATTGCAGAGGCATCTCCGCTTTTCATAGCTGTTCCTATTTCTTTGACGGTGTCTTCGAGATCTTTTCTTAACGTTTCTAGTTCTTCGGATTCCATAACCTGATCGACGTAATCGCCTACTGCGGAACGAACGTTAGGGTCATTTAAAATAAAACCGCTTCGATTTAACGCTTTTTCGGCGTCGTCTATAGCTTTTTCTTCGCTCGGCAGATATGAGTAGCTTGTCATATCTATTTTTGAGGATAGATAGTTTGCCCCTGCGGGAACAGGCTGCTCACCCTGCCTGCATCCGAGCTCTTTTGCGAATCTGTTTTTTGCGTCGGTAACGGTAAAGAGATAAATAATAAGCTGTAAGCCAAGACCTTCCTTTATATCCGAAAGACTAAACTGTGCGCTGCCCGTTTTATAGTCAACTATTTTTATATATACTGTTCCGTCGTTTTTCCATATGTCAACTCGGTCTATCTTACCCGTAAGTGAAATCACAGTACCGTCATTAAGCGTGACCGTGAGAGGATATACACCGTTTTTGCCTATTTCAAGCTCAAAAAATTTAGGTCTGAAGCTTGTCTCTTCAAATTCCTTTGACAGAGACCTTATAAGAAGCATTGAAATTCTGCGAAGTCTTGTAAAAAGGTGCTTAAAACGGTTGGAATCCTTCTTGCTGTCGTGACATATTTCTTTTATAAGCTCATTTATAAGGGTATCGACTGCAGATTCCACAGAATCTGTGTCTATACCGTTTTCGTTTACTGTCATCATTAAAAACTTTTCAAGAACCGAGTGTATAAGGGTACCAGAGACACGCGAATCAAGCTCTGCTCGTTCCTCGGGTCTTAGCAAAAGTACGGTCGAGCAATAATATCCGAGATGACACTTTATGAATTTTTCTATTTTAGTTTGAGAGAGCTGGATACGGTCTCCGAAGATAAGGTCTGCCGAATCCTTTGAGACAGATAGGTCTGCGTTTGTTATGACAGCATCTTTTATGTAAGCGCCTCTTACCCGAAGTTCTTCTTTAAGAGCCTCTTTAGCGATAGGATCGTTTGTAGATACGATACGTCTTTGAGCTGCTTCTGTAGTCCATATCGAATCAAACAGGTCGTCGCCGTTAAAATTTTCTTCTTTTATATAACGGAGCAGATTTTTTACACGGTTTATAGGCATTGAAGGGCGGAGAGCCGCTCCGTCTGCCGAGCGTGCGCAGTGCATAAGATAAAGATGCTCGGACGGAAGCGTCATCGCTCTGTTGACAAAAAGCAACTCTTCAGAGGAACGGCTCCTCGTGTCGGAGCTCATATTTATGCCGAGCTCCTTAAGTGACAGCCTGTCTGAATCGGTAAAGATTCCTTTTTCCGTGACATTGCCCGGAAATTCACCTTCATTCATGCCGATGAGTATAGCGGTACGTATATTCTCGGTTCTGAGAAGCGAAGCTGAGCCGAGAGTCACCTCGTCAACACCTGTGGGAATCGAGCCGACGGAGGCAGAATCTATGCAGAGAAGTATTGCGTGATAAAATTCCTCTACGGATAATTTTTCATCGCCCACAGAAACTGCAATATCGTCAAGCATATCAATAATAACGTTCCAAATACCGAGAATATCTCTCGCGGCTCGTTTATTGCCGTTTTCAAGCTCTTTTTCTGAAAGCTTACGAAGGGAATCCGAAAGACCTACAGAGCATATATAGCCGTATAGCGCGGAACACATATCTCTTGCGTTTTCCGCGGCGTCGAGTCTTATAAAAAAGCCCTCGGTCTCGGACACAAGGGAGACTCTGACCTTGTTTGCCGATTCAAGTATCCTTTTGCCGCGTTCGGTGAGCAGGTCGGTGTAGCCGTCGGGATTCATACTCCAGCCGTCGTCAAGAAAACGTTTTCCCGAGAGCTTCCACGTATAGATGTATTCTTCAAAACGGTCTATATCGCGCATCGAACATGTTGAAAGTCCCGTGCGAAGATGGGAAATTACATCCTCCGAGCGGTAACCGAGATATTTTATACGGAGAGCCGATAAAATAAACGTGACGGTCGGCGTAGCTGTAAGGTCGGTCTTTTTTGACATATAGCAGGGAATACCCGATGATTCAAGCGACGTGTCAAGTATACCGTCGTATTTTGAAATATCCCTCGCAATAACGGCGATATCACGGTAACGAAGACCTCGATCAAGCTCGCGTCTTATAACAGAGACTACGGCATCAGCTTCATCGTAAGGGTCTTTGCAGGAATATATTTTTATGTTTCCTCTTTCGGATTCGGGAATATCGTCGGATTTTTCACTCTTTGAAGGACGCCAAAGCTCCGAGGATATAAGACGAAGCTCTGCGTTTTTCGCCCTGAAATTCTCGGTGAGGTATATTTTATCTGTCTTTTTGCCGAGAGCTTCGGCGATGGATAAAAGCTTTTTAGCCGTATCACAGATGCTTTCACACGAAATAAGTCGCGAGTTGGGAGACTCACAGGCAAGAGTGACCGTGACGTCGTCTGCCTGCTTGAATATCTGTTCAATTACAGCGTATTCGGGATACGTAAAACTTGTAAAAGCATCTATATATACCTTGCGACCTGCAAAGAAACGGTGCTTTTTTAATAGCTCGGATAGTTTTATAAGGTCGTCCGATTTATCGTCGTAATTTTCGGATACAAGATTATTGTACGTAGCCGATATCAAAGCAATATCACGAAGCTTTGCACGAAGACTGACGCTTGAAAGCTTTTCGGCCGCATTTTCAAGTATTATCGGAGTTATTCCCGACGAGTTCAGCTCGCCCGTTGCGTTAAGCATTACAGACGTGAGCGCAAGCTCCTTTCCTGAAGCAGAGTATTCCTCAAGCATGGGCGCAAGCTCGCGCAGAGTACGCCACATAAAAAGTGAACGGACCGTAGGATTTATATAATGGTAGGAAAGTCCGCCGTAAGTGCGGAAGATACGGTTGCAGAGTCTTGTAAAATTGAGAGCCTCAAAATCAAGCTGCGCCTCGGACGGAAGAGACATCAGAACTTGTCTTTCCGCAGTTACCGTCATTTGTTCGGGAACTATGAGGAACGAGTCCTTGAAATTTTCACGCAGACGATCAAAAACATAATGTGTTTTTCCCGTACCGTGCGTACCGTAAACGAAGGTGATCATTGATTTATTTACCTCACAAGTTGTTTTAATAAAAATATACTGTTTGTCTGTCCGCCTTGTCAAGCAGGCGATTTCTTAAATAGAAAAATGCATACCGTCTTACGATGTAGACGTTTTTTGAGTCTTCTCTTAACGAAAAGAAAAATTTTTTTCCTCCAAGCCCTTTTTTAAAAATATAATAGGGTGAAACTATCAAGACTGCACAGTCCTTTTTTGATGCAAACTCGAGACAGTTACCTCTGAAAAAACTACTTTCTTCGAATCTGTCGTTTCGTGCAGGCAGAAACACAAAAATGTTTTTTGCACTGAGAGCCTCCGACATTTTTTTGTATATCTTTTTTCTATCGAGAAGGGAGGCGAATATGAGTGCAAAGCAAATAAGCGCAAAAATCGGCATTATTACAAGAAAAAGTGCCGTAATAATAATGAACGCAATTCCTGTTCCAAGAAAAGTGAGAATATAAGATGAAACGAGAAATACCGTGCGTATAAGAGTAAATCTTCTGAAATACCTATAAATCCGTTTGAATATTTTTACAGGTGTGGCGGATTTAAAAATGTGACCGAGCCACGCGGTAAAGCTGCCTGCCAAAAAAGCATCTGCGTTTTCGGCTCGCTGCTTAAATTTAAAGTGTGAGGGGTTGTGTTTTATTGTTTTTTCTCCATAATAGCAAGATTACGCAGGACGGTATTCCTTCCTCTCCAAGAAAAAGCGCGTTCTTCGAAGGATTTTTCGTCGAGTGCGTTAAGTATCTCTGTGTTAAGCTCAGGTATCACACTGTCTGTAAAATAATCTATGTTTGAAAAAATGCTGCCCGATGCGAGAGCCTTTTCGGTGTACGGACAAACTCTTTGGCAGATATCGCATCCCCATGCGGTATTATACTCTCTCATAAGCTCTGTTTCGCTTTCCGTAAGCTCGCCTTTTTTCTGTGTTATTGCCGATAGGCAAGATTGTTTTGACGGACAGGCCGATCTGCATCTTCCGCAGCCTATGCAGTGCTTGACCTCGGCGGTTGTGCAGTCGATCTCGGCATTGGTGATAAATTCTCCGAGAAAAACGAATGACGAATAGGGTTCTGTGATTATAAGTCCGTTTTCGCCCAATATACCAAGGCCCGAACGAAGCGCGGCGTCACGCTCGTCTATTGGCGAATGGTCGGCAAAACCCGCAAATTTGTACTCGGGAAATAAAGACGAAAAATATTCACTCATTTCCTTAAACAATTTTTCGAAAAAGCTGTGATAATTTTTGACCGACGCATACACCGAAATGTTTTTCGGCTCTGTACACTCTTTGGGAAAATACGGAACAGCGCAAATAACTGCAGTACCTTTTTGTATTCCAACTCGGTCAAGCAGATATTTTTTGTTTATTATACAACTTTCGAGTGAAATTGGCTTAAAAAGCTCTATTTTGCGAGAGCGCAAATATTCATATATTTTTTCGAAAAGCTCCAAGACAGTAAATCCTCCTATCAACATTGCGCTTGTACATTAGTATATCAAATTTCACGAAAAAAATCAACTTTATTTAATGAAAGATATATTTTATTCAAGGATTTTTTGATACATCTTCAAAATTTAATCACATTAAAAGTGTATAATATAAGATAGTGAATGAGAGGTCTTTCAATTTTGTTTTACAAAAACTGTTTTGCCGATATGGCGTATAGGAGGTTAAAGTGAAAGATAATAAAAGAATTTCCGAATGCTTACTGCGCTTTTTGATACTTGCTTTTGTGATCTGTGTGTCGGTGACATCTCTTGGAAGCTGCGCGCTTATTCTTGGTAAGGATCTTGATGAGATAGACCTGCTTGATGATGTTGAGTTTGAGATAACTAACGATATTAAGCTTGAGGATACCGACACGGGCAATATTATAGACGATACGGACGAAACCAAAAGACCGCCGTCAATGATAGACACCAGTGAGGCAGGCTCAACAAAGGATCCTTCGGAAACGACGTCAAGTAACGATATATTGTCGGTCCCTTCGGATAACAGTGGGTTTTCGGTTGCCGAGGAGGAGTCTGTTTCTTCAAATGAGACCGAATTTACAAAGATAGTTGCAAAGACCGAAAAGAGTGTAGTTGAAATAAATACCGAGACGGCAATGTACTCACAGTGGAGCGGTCAGTATATAGTAGAGGGTGCAGGCTCGGGCGTTATAATATCGAGAGATTCTAAATATCCCAACAAATATTACATAGTAACAAATAATCACGTTATTGATTCTGCCGAAACGATAACCGTCAGACTGTATGACGGTCTTGAATTTGACGCAGCTCTTATTGCGACCGACGTGCTTACAGACGTGGCGCTTCTATCAATAAATGTAACAGAGGATACGCCTGCGCTTGAGGTAGCTGTTATGGCTCACTCTGACGATAAGCTTTACAACGGACAGGATATATACGTTATAGGAAATCCACTCGGTGAGCTTGGTGGCTCTGTCTCAAAGGGAATAATAAGCAAGACTGCGAGAAACATTGTGATCGGTGGGATAAAAATGGAGCTTATGCAGATAGACGCGGCTGTTAATCCGGGAAATTCGGGTGGTGCGCTTTTCGATATGGACGGTAAGCTTATAGGTGTAGTCAACGCAAAATATTCCGAAGAGGGAATTGAAGGACTGGGCTTTGCAATTCCGATAAATACGGTGAAAAAGGTGGTTACACAGCTTGCGGAGTACGGATACGTAAAGGGCAGGGCGAGTATTGGCGTTTCTGCTGCAGAAGAAGCATATCTTTCAAATACTTCTACAGTTATATATCCTACCGTACTTGACGGAAACGGAGTTGTCGGTGTTTACACTGACGGCGACGGTAAGCAACAGGATTTTGCGTTTGCAACCGACGATGTTATAATAGCTGTTGGAGGAGAGACTGTTAATTCAATAGCAGAGATGCAGAGTGTGCTGAGCGAATATGAGATAGGTGAATCGGTGACAGTTAAGGTAAACCGTAAGAAGATAAGCGGGCGCTATTCCTATACATGGGAAAGCTACAACGTGACTGTGAAGCTCACAGAGTACGTTCCGAGCGCACTAGTTGAATAAATACGAATAACAGTTGAGCTATAACTTTGGAGGAAAAAACTATGTATAATATTTTGGTAGTTGACGATGAAGCGAGAATAAGATCCATAATAAAAAAATATGCGGAATTTGAAGGACATACAATAACCGAAGCAGGAGACGGCATGGAAGCGATACGTCTGTGTCGATCTTTGCAGTTTGACATAATCATTATGGATATAATGATGCCAGAGCTTGACGGCTTCTCTGCTTGCCGAGAGATAAGAAAGATAACACAGACACCGATAATAATACTGTCGGCTCGCGGAGAGGAATACGATAAGATAAACGGATTCAGTATCGGTATCGACGATTACGTTGTAAAGCCCTTTTCTCCCAAAGAGCTTATGCTCAGAATAGACGCCGTTTTAAAGCGGACAAAAAGATCTTTTGCCGAAGAAAAGGTACAAAATCAGATAGTTGAGCTTGATGGCGGAGGACTTAAAGCAGACCTTACCGCAAGACTAGTATACATAGATGGCGAAAGAGTGGATATGTCACCAAAAGAATACGATCTGTTTTTCTATATGCTTTCAAACAGAAACATTGCGCTTACCCGAGAGATGCTTTTGACAGAGGTATGGGGATACGATTTTTTTGGAGACGCAAGAACACTTGACACACATATAAAGTTGCTTCGTAAATCACTCGGACGCTACGCGGCGTGCATCGTTACGCTTAGAGGGCTTGGTTATCGGTTCGAAGAAATATGAAAAAGCACGTAAAAAGAAATGTAAGAACACTTCGCGCCAAGTTGTTTGCTTATCTTGCTCTGTTTGTCATTTTTTTGTTGGTAGTAATATGGGTTTTTCAGGTCTTTTTGCTTAGCATGTTTTTTGAAAAGACAAAACAGGACGAGCTGTATAGCGCTGCAGATTCAATAACCAAATTTCTTAACGAGCCTGAAAAGCTGAACGATGAGATAAACGAGATAGTTGTGGATTCTATGATATATACAAGAGTATATACCGTAAAAGAAGATGGGATCGCCGTGCGCGTAGATAATCAACAGCCGTGGGCGGGACACTGTTATTTAAATCACGCCACTAACGAACAGCTTCAAGAGCTTGCAAACAAGGCGTATGAAAATGGTGGAGTATATTATTTTAGACGTACGGTAGATGCCGATGACGTTAATACTCCAACTGAGAATACCTCTAAATTCAAAATAAATCCCGATACACACAAAGAACTTGTATACGTTAAATTTACGGAATCAAATGAAAAAATGTATATCATAATGATGAATATGATATACACTCCGCTTAATTCTATGGTAAGAACGCTCAATATACAGTTTTTGTGGATAGCGGTCATACTTTTGTGCGGTGCGGGCGCGCTCAGCGGTGTTTTGTCATATAAGATATCGTCACCTCTTGTCAAGATGAACGAATCGGCAAAAAAACTCGCTAAAGGAAATTATGACGCTGATTTTTCGGGTGAGGGCTTTAAGGAAATGAAGGAACTCGGAGAAACGCTGAATTACGCGGCTATGGAGCTTTCAAAAACCGATAAGCTTAGACAGGACCTGTTGGCAAACATATCGCACGACCTACGAACCCCACTTACGATGATAACAGGTTATAGTGAAGTAATGCGCGATATTCCCGGAGAGAACAGTCCCGAGAACGTACAAGTCATAATAGACGAGTCAAAACGACTTACCGAGCTTGTAAACGATCTGCTTGATCTCTCCAAGCTTCAATCGGGAACTGCCCAACTTGAACGGTCGGTATTTAATATAACCGACACGGTCAGATCTACTATGTACCGTTATAGCGCTTTAACTAAGCACGAGGGAATAAAGATAGAATTTTTTGCTGAGGACGACGTTACGGTGAAGGCAGACCGCAAACGAATACTTCAGGTTATATATAACCTTATAAATAACGCGCTGAACTATTCGGGAGACAGTAAGCTCGTACACGTTTATCAAACAGTTTGCGGCAAAAAGGTGCGTATCTCGGTTACCGATTACGGCGAGGGGATCTCTGAAGAAAATCTGCCGCAGATATGGGACAGATACTACAAGATAGATAAAGTACATAAGCGAGCCATGGTCGGAACGGGACTTGGGCTTTCGATAGTAAAGGAGATCCTGGAAAACCATGAAGCCGAATACGGCGTCATATCCGAGCAAGGAAAGGGAAGCACGTTCTGGTTTGAGCTCCCTTACATAAACGAATGAATAAGAGGGTGACTCAAATGCAAAAAAATGCATTTGAATCACCCTCAACGTTTTTGCTTGACGGTTAAACACCGTCATTTTTGCATTTGTAAATGCAAAAAATGCAAACTTCGAGCGACAAAAAAGTCTAATGTTGCGTGGGGCTTTGTCAATGACTCAGCCACTCAGAGCTCTTCTTTTATTTTTTTGAGACAGTCGGCGCATACACGTTTACCGGCAAAATATATAATATTGTCGGCATTGTTGCAAAATATGCACGACGGCTGATATTTCATAAGTATTATCTTGCCATCATCGGTAAATATTTCGAGAGGGTCTTGAACGCTTATGTCCATAGCTCTTCTTATTTCGATAGGAAGTACTATTCTTCCAAGCTGGTCGACCTGTCTGACAATTCCGGTAGCTTTCATAATTTGCTCCTTTTCTCCTGATATTTGTAGAAATTGTAAGAATAATTGTAAATACTTACAAATATATTATACAATGTAAAAAAATGTCTGTCAATGGCTTTTTTTGTTTATTTAATGATTATTTACAATTTTATTATCGAAAAAAAGCCTTTTTGTTTAATATGAAAATTTTTGGCAAATAATAAAGCAAACGAAAAATATGGGAAAGGGAGCTGAAAAATGATAAAGGGTTGCGAGAAGAAAATATTATTTGTTGAGGGAAATGAGAACAGTCCGTTTGAAACGGCGTATTTCGTAATAAAAAAAGATTTTGATGCAGGAAGTGGAGGAGACGATATAGTGCGCGCTGCAGATCTCATTATAAATGAACGGCTGCCTGAAGAAAATAGAAAACAAAAAAAGAAAGCAAAGCTAAAACGTACACTCGTTTTAATGCTTTCTTGTGCTTTTGGTGCGCTTGTAGGGGGAGGCAGCGTTGCACTGATGTTTTTACTTTCTTAAAATAAAAACGACAACACACGTCGGTTTTTGCCGAGCGTGTGTTGTCGGTGACTAATATGTATCTGTTTGATTTATATCGGTCATTAGTCCTGCTGTGCGTTCTTTCTCTTCTCGAAGCACTCGCTACAGTATACGGGTCTGTCGCTTGAAGGCTGGAATGTAACCTTTGCAACACCGCCGCAATCCGCACAGGTGGTCTCGAAGTATTCGCGGGGAGGTCTGCCCGCATTTTTCTTTGCATCTCTGCAAGCTTTGCACATCTTAGGCTTGTTAAGGAAGCCTTTCTGCTTGTAGAATGCCTGTTCGCCTGCGGTGAAAACGAATTCGTTTCCGCACTCTCTGCAGGTCAGAGTTTCATCCTGAAACTCTTCTGTGGTTGCTGCCATGGTCTCGTCGTACATTGCTTTTCCTCGCTTTGTAAAATAGGTATTTTTGCCCGCCAACGGATTTTACCGTCATCTCCGTTTTTTCGGCGCTCTTATTGAGCTAAGCAGGACGTATAACTTAATTATTCTCTCTTTTTAATGCCCGACGGAGCTTCGTCCGTATGCGGCAGAGAGCATTGTCTATGGATTTCACGTCTCGAGACAGCTCTTTTGCGATAGTTGCCGAGCTGTGCCCTGAAAGATGCATGTTCCATACTGTATTTTCGTATGCGGAAAGATTTTCATTTATAAGCTTCCACATTTCACGAACAGATTCATATTCGATAATATGGGCATCAACGTCACTTTCGTCAAGATCGAAGGAATATAGACGTTCATCAGGCATTTGCTCGATAGTTGCTCTGCGTTTGGCGGCACGAAGCTGTGATACCATTCCGCGCTCCATACATATCTTAGCATAAAGACCGAAATCTACATCGTTCTGTTCAAGATTATACTTCATAACCGCATTGCAGAATATGATAAGCAGTTCTTGGCGCAGATCCTCAATATCGTTCCTTGAGATAGCTGCAGACGAAAATCTTGATAGAAGAGAGGTTATAAGCGGATCGTACAAAACTATAAGTTCTTTAAGAGCATCTTCACTTCCCAAACGAGCCGCAACGATCATTTTTTTGAGTTCGGACTTGTTCACACTGCTCATACGATCATCCTTAAAATCAGTTATAATCTACAATAAAAATCCTTAAAAAGCGAAATACAATGATACATTTACACAAATATCAGACTATAGTCCTATTATATCATCAATTTTTAATCTGTCAAGAGATTTTTAAAAAAATTTTGCAAAATTGTAAAAAAGATTTAATCGAAAAGAAAATTTACGTTTCCTGCAAGAAGTGCATTGAAACCGCGGTATACCGCTTCGGGTTTATCTCTGAAGTTTTCTCTCATTCGCTCGGCACGGTTTATACTGTCAACAAGCAGGTCTGCGCTGAAAAGCACGACTTCTTTTTCGATAAAGGCGCAGTGAAGCAGACAACGGCCGTCGTGTTGCTTTTCTATAGTGCATTTTATTTCGACATTTCTCCTCTTGAAATCTAGATAGCGAAGCGCGCAGGCAAGGCTTTGGTCGAGTATTGACGGCAAAATGTCGCTTTTAAGCTCGGACGCGACTATAGTACCTCTGTCAGTAACGGCAAAGATCTTATCGCCTTCTTCGTTTTCTCCGACATGAGCAATAAGATTATCGTCAAGCATTTCGTGGAAGCTTTCGGCAAAATCAAGATACATAACAAAGTCGGTCTGCATGACTATGTCATTGAGTGTTATAAAATCCAACGGATAGTTTATGTTGGACATAAGGTAAAGAACGAAAATTTTGACGTTATTTTTACTACCTACAGGTGAGCGCATGGTATTTTCCCCCTAAAAATAAATATCTCGCTATACATTCTAACATTTTTTTAAATTTTTTTCAATATGTAATTGCATTTTTTTGCAAAGTGTGATATAATTTCTTATATTTTTCATTGGGAGATGTATTTTTATGCTAAACATAGCTTTGCTCGGTTTCGGAGTGGTAGGTAGCGGAGCTGCCGAAGTGATCACTGAAAACCGTGATCTGCTTGAAAAACGACTTGGAACTGAGGTTCGAATAAAATATATACTTGATCTCAGAGATTTTCCCGACAGCCCGTTCGGAGGTCTTATAGTACACGATTTTGATACTATACTTAATGACCCCGAGGTCAGCATAATTGCCGAAATGATGGGAGGCTCACACCCTGCATACGAGTTTGCGAAGGCGGCACTCGAAAAGGGTAAGAGTGTTGTAACCTCTAATAAGGAATGTGTTGCAAAGTTTGGTGAAGAGCTTCTGTCTATCGCAGCAAAGAATAACTGCTGTTATCTGTTTGAAGCGAGTGTTGGCGGAGGCATTCCGGTAATACGTCCTATAATGAACGATCTTGAGCCGGTTCGTATAAATTCTATTTCGGGAATCCTTAATGGTACTACGAACTATATTTTGACAAAGATGCTGAACGAAGGGGCAAGCTTTGACGAGACACTTGCCGACGCTCAGGCAAAGGGATATGCGGAGAGAAATCCTGCTGCTGACGATGAAGGACTTGACGCGGCAAGAAAAATAGTTATTCTTGCGGCTCTTGCGTCGGGTGTGTTGCTAGACCCCGATTCTATATGCTGTGAAGGTATTACAAAAATAACTGAGCTTGATACGCAGATCGCGGAAAGCCTTGGTTATGCCATAAAGCTTATCGGATATTATTCAAAGACGGATGACGGAAAGATCATTTGTATGGTCAGTCCAAGATTTGTTCCTGCGAACAATCCGCTAAGCACGGTAAACGACGTGTTCAACGGTATTCTTGTTTCTTCCGATATGCTCGGTGATACGATGTTCTACGGACGCGGAGCAGGTAAATTGCCCACGGCTGGAGCGGTCGTTGCGGACATACTTGATATTGCCGCAAAGGGCGACCGTATCAAGAAGCTCGAATGGAGACGCGCAGATAAAAATGATATTGCCGATATTTCGGAATACGTTTGTCGCCGTGTGTTTACGTTTGAAGGTGACGATTTGAA
>JAZODV010000017.1:0-1965 GCA_045597185.1 Eubacteriales bacterium | reverse complement strand
ACCCGAACGCACCCGAAACAGGTACGCGTGAGGTTCCCTTCACCAAGGAGCTTTATATCGACGCAGACGACTTTGCAGAGGTTCCGCCTCCCAAGTTCTTCCGCATGAAGCCCGACGGTGAGGTCAGACTTATGGGCTCGTATATCGTAAAATATGCGGGACTTGACAAAAATCCGGACGGAAGCATCGCGGCTATCCACTGCACCGCCGATCTTGAAACAGGTTGCGGAATGCCTGCGGACGGCCATAAGGTCAAGGGTACTATCCACTGGCTTTCTGCAAAATACGCAAAGAGTGCCGATGCCATACTTTACGACCGACTCTTTACCGAAGAAAATATGAATGACCTTCCCGAAGGCAAGACTTATATCGATTATCTGAATCCCACATCGGCTGTAAAGCTTGAGAATATTATGCTCGAGCCGTCTCTCGCTGACGCAAAGCCCGGTGACAAATTCCAATTCGTACGTACAGGCTACTTCTGTCTTGATACAAAGATGACAAATACGTTCAACCGTGTTGTAAGTCTTAAAGACAGCTTCCCGAAGAAATAAGCTATGGACAAGTATATTTATATTTACCTTGCCGTAATATCATTTATCGCAATAGTCGTAACTATCGCTGATAAATCCAAGGCAAAGCGCCACAAATGGAGAGTTCCCGAAGCATCACTTCTCGGCATCTCGGCTCTCGGAGGCTCTGTCGCCATGTTTATCACGATGCTGATAATCAGACACAAGACCAAGCACGCGAAATTTATGCTCGGTATTCCGCTGATCATTGCCCTTCAGATCGCGGCTGTTGTCGTGATAATCTTAAAATTTCCGAATATTTTGGGATAATTTTTACTTTTTCTGCGTTTTCCCTCTTGAAAAAACAAAAAAGATGTGTTATAATTTTCTGGTATAAATGCTATGATGAAGTCGGCAATTCCGAAAAGTACGTCACAGAGAGACCGCCAAGGCTGAAAGCGGTTACGTATTAGGTTGCGCCTTTCGCTTCGGAGCAGACAGGGTGAAGCCTATGTTTTAGCTCTGTTCGGTGTGAGATACCGTTATCCTTCTCACAAAGTGTCGGCTTTGTACCGAAATTCAGGTGGTACCGCGGAAATTAATCTTCCGTCCTGTTTACGCAGGACGGAAGTTTTTTATTTTGAAAATAATAAATGGAGGATATATTATGAAAGAACTGCTTAACAAGATCCGAATCGAAGCAAAAGAGCAGCTTGCGGCAGACGATGCCGATATCGAGGCTCTTCGTATTCGTTATCTCGGAAAAAAGGGTGAGCTCACCGCCGTTCTGCGCGGAATGGGACAGCTCTCGCCCGAAGAAAGACCTATCGTCGGTCAGCTCGCAAATGAGGTTCGCGCAGATATTGAAGCTGCGATCGAAGCAAAAACAGCCGAGCTCAAGGCAAAAAAGCTTGAGGCACAGCTGAAGAGTGAGCGTATAGACGTAACACTTCCGACCGACGCGACACTCGGTCACCTTCATCCCCTGACTCTCGTTCAGCGTGAGCTTGAGGACATCTTTATCGGAATGGGATTTTCGATCGTTGAAGGTCCCGAAGTCGAACTTGACTATTACAATTTCCAGGCTCTCAACATTCCCGAAAATCACCCCGCACGTGACACACAGGACACATTCTACATCACAGATAAGGTGCTGCTCCGTTCGCAGACCTCTCCCGTTCAGGTTCGCGCGATGGAAGCTCAGAGCGTTCCGCTCCGCATAATCTCTCCGGGACGAGTTTACCGCTCAGACGCAGTTGACGCAACACACTCTCCCCTTTTCCATCAGCTTGAGGGTCTTGTTGTTGACAAAGGCGTTACAATGGGCGATCTCAAGGGTATTCTTGAGCTTTTCGCAAAACAGACGTTCGGTGAGGAGACAAAAATACGCTTCAGACCTCACCACTTCCCGTTCACAGAACCGTCTGCCGAGGTTGACGTTTCATGCTTTGCA
>JAZODV010000016.1:0-1988 GCA_045597185.1 Eubacteriales bacterium | reverse complement strand
TTTCCGCTGTTTTCACCCGCTTTTTTCTTTGTGGCAGAAGGCGCAAAGAAAAAAGCTTGGCAAAAAAGAACACGCCGTGGGGGAGTTTCGCCTCTGCGGAGGCGACCAGCGCACGCGCGCTGGAGCAGCGGTCGCTTTTTGCAAAAAGCGACGCAAAAACCTTCAAACGCTTCGCACTTAACAGTTCGATAAATCAAAATTTGAAGATTTTCCCATAAAGATAAAATAAGTGAAGTAAACGCATTTTTGTGTTTTGCCCCTCTTCAGTCTGTAAAAAACTCTTGACGGCGCGGTAAAAAATTGGTATAATAAGAAACGTACAACAAAACAAATAATGCTCGGAGGTTGCTATGGCAAAAACTATCAAGGAAATTCTTAATTTTATTAAAGAAAATGGCATTAAAATGGTCGATTTCAAGATGGTCGACATCAACGGTCAGTACCGTCACGTCACCATTCCCGCAGAAAACTTTTCTGAGGACACGATGAAGAGCGGCATAGGCTTTGATGCCTCCAACTACGGTTACGCCGTCGTTGAAAAAAGCGACATGGTATTTATTCCCGATCCCGATACGGCGGTCGTAGATCCATTCTGTGAGATACCCACGCTGTCGATGACGGGTAATGCCATGATAATCGACACACCCGAAAACCGTCCGCTTCCGCAGTATCCGCGTAATATAGTACGCGCCGCAGTCGAGGAAATGAAGAAGCGCGGGGTTGCAGACGTTATGAAGATACTCCCCGAATTCGAGTTTTATCTCTTTGATAACGTAAGCTGGGGTGTTGAACCGAACTACATAGGCGCATCTGTCGATGCAAAGCAATCGTATTGGAACAGCACTGTAGAGGGCAGAGGTGTTGTCGTTCCGAAGCAGAAAAACTACCACATAGCAAAACCCTTCGATGTTTCCTACGAGTGTCGTAGCGAAATGTGTATGCACATGAAGGATGCGGGAATCGAGATAAACTACCATCACCCCGAGGTAGCGGCGTCAGGTCAGTTTGAGATCGAGCCTCAGCTCGGCGAGGTCGTTCATATGGCGGACGCTACAATGATGATAAAATATATCATTCACAATACCGCGCTCAAATACGGCAAGACCGCAACCTTTATGCCGAAGCCGATATACGGTGAGGCAGGCTCGGGAATGCACGTGCATATGCAGCTGTTTAAGGACGGCGAGCCTGTATTCTCGGACGATAACGGATACGCACACCTTTCAAAGACAGCGCATTACTTTATGGGCGGTCTTCTCAAGCACATTTCATCACTCTGCGCGTTGACAAATCCCAGCACAAATTCATTCAAGCGTCTCGTTCCCGGATTTGAAGCACCCGTAACAGTAGGATACGCGACCTCAAACAGAAGCGCCGTTATCCGTATTCCGGCATATGCAAAGAGCCCGGACAAGCGTCGCTTCGAGCTTCGCAACCCCGACGCGACCTGCAATCCGTATTTCTGCTACGCTGCAATACTTATGGCAGGACTTGACGGCATCAAGAACGAGATAGACCCGCATGAAAACGGCTGGGGACCGTATGACTTTAACCTCTTCCATCTTCCCGAGGAGGAAAAGAAGAAGCTTAAGGGACTTCCGACGTCACTTCCCGAAGCTCTCGACGCCCTCGAAGCCGACCATGACTACCTAACAGCAGGCGGCGTATTCCCTGAGGAGCTGATAAAGAACTTTATAAAGACAAAACGTGAGGAATGCTCGGAAATGTCGAAGATCCCGCACCCTGCTGAATTTGAAAAGTATTATAATCTGTAAGATTTAAAATATCGGAACCGCCTGTGACACCGAAGATCACAGGCGGTTTTTTGATAGAAATATTATTTGCGGTAAATTGGGATTTATCGGTGAGACGAAACCTCAACAAAAATCTACCGCAAATAATATTTCTATAAACCGAATAAACCTTAAAAATTGTAGGGGTCGACGTCCTCGACGACCCGATACGTTGATTTATTGAGCATAATATTT
>JAZODV010000015.1:0-16903 GCA_045597185.1 Eubacteriales bacterium | reverse complement strand
CCGCTCCAGGCAGGAGCACGGTCGTTTGGGTCTATGTAGTACCAGCCGTACGTCGGGTCAAAGTTTTGAGTACAGCACCCCGCCAGAATACACTGAGACACAAAGCTCGTGCAGTCTCCGCCGATCCCCGTAAAATCAACGAAAAGCGGATTTCTTGAGAGAGCCCAGCGTCTTGCATATTCAACGGCGCGTTCGGGAAAATAAGGTCTTGTTAGCAGCATATTACCCCCAGAAAAAATATTTATCTGTTTTAATAATATGCCGTAAAATATATTTTGATTCTGTAAATCAGCGAATATCCGACGGATATTCGGCTCTTGAGCCTCCTATGAGCTTCGGACGTGTTCTTGCGCAGACTATAGGAGCTTCACCTATTTTCTTAACCGAAAGTCTGACAGGAACGGCAACGGCACGCAGATGCATACCGATAAGTGTATTTCCTATGTCAATGCCTGCGTGAGCCGAAATATTCTCAACGACCACAGGACACTTAAAGTTTTTATACGCAGTTGTCGCAAATGAGCCGCCCGCCTTCGGCTGCGGCATAACGCAGACCTCGGTAAGTCCGTAACGCTCAGCACACGCGCGTTCAACAACAAGCGCACGGTTAAGATGCTCACAGCACTGAGCCGCAAGAAATATTCCTCTTTCACTAAGCACCGACATTATTCCCTCAAAAACCGCCTCTGCGGATTCAAGGCTCGAGCCGTGACCTATGTTTTCACCGACTATTTCGGAGCTTGAGCAACCGATGACAAGTATCTCTCCGTCGGCAAGCTTACAGATCTCGATAAGCTCTTTGACGGCATCCGCCGCCTGTAATTTTATATTTTGTTCCATAATTGTTAAAGAGTTGCCGCCATTACGGCTTTTATCGTGTGCATACGGTTCTCGGCTTCGTCAAAAACTATCGATTGCTCACTCTCAAAGACCTCGTCGGTGACCTCCATTGCGTCGATACCAAAGCGTCTGTATATCTCCATTCCCGTTGTGGTATTGAGGTCGTGGAATGCCGGCAGACAGTGCATGAAGCGGCATTTTGCACCTGCGTTTTCCATAACTTTTGCGTTTACCTGATAAGGATACAGCGCGTCTATTCTTTCCTTCCATACCTCGGCAGGCTCACCCATAGAGACCCAAACGTCTGTGTAGATAACGTCTGCGTTCTTGGTTGCGACCATCGGGTCTGTGATAAATTCAAGCGTCGCTCCCGTCTCTTTTGCTATGCTACGGCATTCTTCGATAAGCTCTTTTGCGGGAAAATATTCCTTTGGCGCACAGGAGACAAAATGCATACCCATTTTTGCGCAACCGACCATAAGAGAGTTGCCCATATTGTAACGCGAATCGCCCATATAAACGAACTTTATTCCATTAAGCTTGCCGAAATGCTCTTTTATAGTGAGAAAATCGGCAAGTATTTGTGTGGGGTGGAATTCATTGGTAAGACCGTTCCAGACAGGAACGCCCGCGTATTTTGCAAGATTCTCAACTATCGTCTGCTCAAAGCCTCTGTATTCGATACCGTCATACATTCTTCCAAGCACTCTTGCGGTGTCGGCTATAGATTCCTTTTTACCTATCTGCGAGCCCGACGGATCGAGATACGTGGGGTGCATTCCAAGATCAGCCGCCGCGACCTCAAAAGCACAACGGGTACGAGTGCTTGTCTTTTCAAAAATGAGAGCTATGCTCTTCCCTTCGCAAAGTCTGTGCGGTATTCCTGCTTTCTTTTTTGCCTTAAGCTCTGCGGCAAGGTCTATAAGATATGCTATCTCCTCGGGAGTATAGTCGAGCAATTTCAAAAAATTTCTTCCTTTGAGATTCATTTGTATAACTCCTTTTTTAGATACAAGCTTTTTTTATAACGTCAACCGCACGTTTAAGAACGTCCATGGGAATATTGAGCGCGGGAAGCAGACGTATCTTATCCTTTGCCGTAAGACAAAGAACCCCGTTTTCCATACAGATCTTAAGCACCTCTGCGGCAGGCTTTGCCGTCTTTATACCTATCATAAGACCCTTTCCGCTGACAGACTCAACACCCTCTGCATTGCGGAACGCATCAAAAACGTACTTGCTCTTGGCTACTACTTCCGAGAGAAGCTTGTCGTCTATTCTTTCTATAATACTTACTGCGCCTGCCGAGCATACGGGATTGCCGCCGTAGGTCGATCCGTGGTCGCCCTTTCCGAGAACATTTTCAACCTTCTCGCTCATCATACACGCTCCGATAGGCAGACCTCCACCAAGTCCCTTTGCGGTGGTTACAACATCGGGCTTGATTCCGTAGTGCATATATGCATACATTTTACCGGTTCTGCCGTTACCCGTTTGAACCTCGTCAATTATTATGAGTATATCTTCCTTTTCAGCGATCTCTGCCGCAGCTTTCACAAAATCCTCGTTTACGGGAAGCACTCCGCCCTCACCCTGAACGCATTCCATCATTATAGCGGCAACTTTATTTTCGGCAACCGCTTTTTTCAGCGCATCTATATCGTTTGCAGGGGTATGTATAAATCCGTCGGTCAGCGGTGTGAAGAGCTTATGAAAATGCTCCTGACCCGTTGCGGCAAGTGTTGTAAGCGTTCTGCCGTGGAAGCTGTTTTCGAGTGTGATTATTTTATAGTATTCCTCGCCTTTTTTCTCTGCGGCATACTTTCTCGCTACCTTTATCGCACATTCGTTAGCTTCCGCTCCGGAATTGCCGAAAAACACCTTACTCATTCCGCTCTTTTCACAAAGAAGCTGTGCAAGTTTCGCGCACGGCTCAGTATAGTACAGATTTGACATATGTTGAAGCTTATTTAGCTGTGCCGTTACCGCCGCAACCCATTCGTCGTCACAAAGGCCGAACGCCGTAACGCCGATGCCCGAGCCCATATCTATATATTCTTTTCCATTTTCATCATAAACGATTGAGCCTTTACCCGAAACTATCTCAACCTGAAATCTTCCGTAGGTACCAGCTACATATTTTGAATCTAATTCTTTTACGTTCATATTAACCTCGTGTAACCATAGTACCGGCACCTTCGTCTGTCAAAAGCTCCATAAGTATGGAGTGCGACACTCTGCCGTCCATTATAATAACGTTCTTTACACCTTTGTTTATAGCCTCAATACAGCATTCTACCTTCGGTATCATTCCACCCGAAATTATTCCCTTTTTATAAAGCTCTTTAGCTTCGCTGACAGTTACCTCGGGAATAAGCGTCGAGGGGTCGTCCTTGTTTTCAAGTATGCCTGCGATATCGGTCATCATTATGAGTCTTTCTGCTTCAAGCGCACCTGCGATATGAGCCGCAGCGGTGTCACCGTTTATATTGTATGCGTTTCCGTCAGAGTCACATCCGAGAGTTGAAACTACCGGAATATAACCCATATCAAGCAGATCTGTCACAGGGGAAATATTTATTTTTGTAATCTTTCCGACGTATCCGAGACGCTCGTCCTTGGTTTCAGCCTTGATAAGCTGACCGTCCATACCCGAAATTCCAACAGCCTTTCCGCCCTTCTTTTCGATAAGATTGACAAGTGTCTTATTGACCTTTCCCGCAAGAACCATCTGAACGATATCGACTGTCTCCTTGTCTGTAACACGAAGACCGTCAACAAATTCGGGCTTTTTGCCAAGCTTTGACATCATTTCGTTTATCTCGGGACCGCCGCCGTGAACAAGCACTACCTTGATACCGATAAGCCACAGAAGAACGATATCCTCCATGACCTGAAGCTTTAGGTCCTCGTTTATCATTGCATTGCCGCCGTATTTCACAACGACGGTCTTACCGGTATAACGTCTTATATAAGGAAGCGCCTGAGTCAGCACCTCTGCACGTTCTATATTGGTAAATTCGTTATTCATTGTTCGTTTTTCCCTTACTGTAATTAAGTGCGGTAATCGCCGTTTATTTTTACGTAATCGTAAGTCAGGTCACAGCCCCAAGCCTCGGCCGAGAAATCACCCGAATTTAGATCAACGCATATCTGTACTTCGTTCTCAAGCAGTATCTTCTTGGCTATATCCTCGGAAAAATCAACGCCTGCACCGTTTTTGCAAACGTCTATCTTTCCTGCGGCAGATGCGAACGCGACATCTACTTTTGTCACATCAACGTCAGCTCCGCTGTATCCGATAGCGCAAAGCACACGTCCCCAGTTTGCGTCAGAGCCAAACATAGCTGCCTTTACAAGTGACGAGCATATAACCGACTTTGCAACGATCTTTGCAGTCTTTTCGTCAACGGCTCCGTTCAGCTTACATTCAAGAAGCTTTGTAGCGCCTTCACCGTCTGCAGCTATCATACGGCAGAGCTTACGCGTTACCATATTAAGAGCCTTGCAGAACGCATCAAAGTCTGCGCCTTCCTCTTTTATCTCCTTGCTACCGGCAAGTCCGTTTGCCATAACCGTAACCATATCGTTTGTGGATGTGTCTCCGTCAACACTTATCATATTGAAGGTATTCTTTACGTCCTCGGACAGAGCCTTCTGAAGTAATTTACTGCTGATAGCGACGTCCGACGTAACGAACACAAGCATCGTCGCCATATTCGGATGTATCATACCTGAGCCCTTGGCAATTCCGCCTATCTTACACTCAACGCCACCGATATTAAAGCTTACGGCGACCTCTTTTGCCTTTGTGTCGGTCGTCATAATAGCCTCAGCCGCTGCTTTTCCGTTATCCGCTGACAGCCCGCCGCAAAGCGCGTCTATGCTGTTTTCAAACGGAGTAAGAGTCATAGGCTGTCCTATAACGCCTGTTGACGCAACGATAACATCACTTGCAGAAATTCCCGTAGCCTTTGAAACGAGCGCGCTCATTCCCTCAGCTATCTCGATTCCGTTCGCGTTACAGGTGTTTGCATTTCCGCTGTTACAAATTACAGCTCTTGCGTAACCGTCCTCAAGGTGTTTTTTTGTAACCGTGAGAGGTGCGCCCTTAACAAGATTTTGCGTATATACCGCCGCCGCACTTGCTCTTACCTCGCTGACAACAAGTGCTACGTCCTTTTTCGAATGATTTTTTCTTATTCCGCAGTGAAGTCCGTTCGCGATATAACCCTTCGCGGCACAAACGCCGCCTTCTATGTAATTCATTTGTTCGTCCTTCTTTCTTAATCGTTTTATGTGAATTTTTATTTTTAAAGGTCGAGTCCCGTCGTTTCTTCAATACCGAATGAAAGATTCATACACTGTATTGCCGCGCCCGATGCGCCTTTACCGAGATTGTCAAAACGTGATACGAGGAGTATTCGGTCTTTATTTCCGCAGACTGTTATCTGCATTCCGTCCTTGCCCGACATTATATTTGCCGAAAGCTGTCCATTCTCGTCCATTGTGTCAAAATATTTGACTATTCTTCCATTATATTTTTCTCTGTATATATCACGAATAGCATCTATTCCGACCGACACCTGCTCGGAAAACAGCGGAACTGTTACTTCCATTCCGGAATAATAATCCGCAACTATCGGACAAAATATCGGTTCCTTTGCAAGTCCAGATATTTTTTTCATTTCCGGAAGATGCTTGTGTGTCTGAGCAAGACTGTACTGACACGGCGCATCGAGACGTTTATTTCGTTCTGTACTTTCGTAATCTGCAATCATTTTTTTGCCGCCGCCGCTGTATCCAGTAAGAGAAAAACAACTAAGCAATGCTTCCTTCGACAAAACACCTGCTTCTATCAAGGGATAAACAAGCGCGATAAATCCGCTTGCGTGACATCCTGTGACAGCTATACGTTTTGAGCTGCATATATTCATTCTGTATTCATCCGAAAGCTCCGGAAAGCCGTATGCCCATCCGTCAAGAGTTCTGTGTGCCGTTGACGTATCTATTACGGTTACGTTCGGATTTTCTATCATTGCCACCGCTTCTCGTGCCGCATCGTCAGGCAGGCACAAAAATGCAACGTCGCAGGAATTGAGCGCCTCACGTCTTGCATCGGCATTTTTTCTTATTTCATCCGGCAAAACGACAACCTTTATGTCGTTTCTTTCGGAAAGTCTTTCGTTTATTCGAAGTCCTGTCGTTCCGGCACTTCCGTCAATAAATACTTTTTTCATAATTTACGTCAACACGACCGTTTTTCCGATCATTCATCCTCCGCAAAAAATTATATGAATAATTATACATTATTTTTTATAAAAATGCAATAGTTGTATGAAATAAATTTTTATAAATATTTTTCCCGCTTTTGTCACATACTACAAAAATGAAGGGATATTCCCCAAAAATAAAGTAGGATGAGAGGAAAATACAATGACAGAACGATACGGTTCTCCCACAAAAAGACAAATAGCCGAACGAGTCAAGGCAGAATCCAAAGCAAGAATAAAAGTCGCAAAAAACACTATTGAAGATACAAAAAGAAGCATCGACCAAGCAAGATGTGATATAAAGTCCGCAAAAAATTGCATAAAAAGCCAACGTGCACTTATAAAAGCTGAAAAAGCGCTTGTCAAAAACGCAAAAGCTGTCGCGCGTGTTGAGCTTGCATCACACAGAGCTGAAAAAAGCGCTGTCAAGGTCGCAAGAAAAGTAGAGAAGGCTTCAGAAAAAATCAAAGACTGTCAGAACTGCGAAGACTGCTGACGCAGGAGATCTCCCGAAAGACGCGGGAGATCTTTTTATATATCTTTATTATTATATCATAAATATCTGCTTATTTCAATAGAAAAATAAATTATTCTGTATTATTCTGTATTACAAACAAATTCTCCTATGACAGATGTTTATATTCTGCCATAGGAGAACGTTTTTTCGCTTTTTATTATAGTCAGTCTTTTATTTTTCCTGTAGCCTTTGCCATTACGTACGCGGCGTAAGATGCAAATCCGTGATCCTGTGAGCCCTTTAAGGTCGGATACTCCCAAAGAGTTCCGGTGGTCTCAGACATGTATCCGAAATACCCTCTTATATTATCAATAAGCATATCGTAAAGGCCAAGTCGGAGCAATGTCTCCATTCTTACATACATACCGATAAACGGCTGAGCCCTTTCGATTTCGGGATACTGATCGTCAGCTCGATTCGGACCAAATACGTTATATATTGCGTTCTTAAGCGTTGCGTACTTAGGATCCTCAAGATCTACGTTACCGAAACGAAGCGCATAATACTGGCATGTCTCCGAAATATCCTTGCAGTTTTCAAGAAGTCCCGTTTCCTTGTTTCTAATAGCGTGATCAACGAAGAAGTCTCCGTTAAAGCCCAGCCCTGCAGTCTTTGCACGAAGTGCGTCTGCTCTCTGCTTATACGCTTCAGCCTCACCAAAGATTCTTCCGGCAGCTTCAAGTGTTTCTGCGTAAAGGAAGTTTGTCGGATAGTTCACGTCCTGAACCCAATCGTTACACTTGGACCACTCAACGAAGTTCCAACCAGGGAGCTTTTCAAGCATTCCGTTCTCGTTTTCGTATTTCTTAAGGAAATCAAGAAGTCCGCCAACTATCTTGTGGAACTTCTTGGGGTCAGCTTCCCGGTTTCTGATTCTAAGATATTCGTCCACCTCAAGAACGTACCACATAGCCCACTGCGGAATGAATTGCGGATCACTTGTAGGATAAGTCATAGGAATCATTCCCTTAGGCATAATTCCGCGGGTATAGTCCTCGGGATCATTTGCAGGGTCATCGTCGGGACGAAGCACGAAGTTTTCAACAAAATCGTCCTCAACAAGAGTTTTACCGGTAAAATAATATTCAGATTTACCGGTGAAGTAACTGTCGCAAAGCCAACCGGCACGCTCACGCGAGGGACAGTCCATATAAATATCGACCGCATTGTGAATAAACGAGCGCTTTGCAGCATTCCATATAAGGTCGAGCTCGGGATCGTCAAATTTTTCTTCACGAAGTCCGACGTCGGGATACTCAAACGAAACGAATCCTGCATAATTCAGCTTAATGCTTCCCTTTTTGACCGCAATTATGACATATCTGAAAACGTACGGCTCAAACGAAAGAAGCTCGTATTCTTTACCTGCGGGAAGAATATATTCCATCGCATTTAAGCTCGTCTGTCTTTGAGGCGCAAAATACTCGGCATCATTGTACTCGGAGTGAACAAGAATAACGTCAGAATCCTCTGCAGCCTCCATAAAATTCTTAAAGAATCCCGCCTGTACCTGTTTGTAATCAAGCACAACGTATTCTCCGGCAGAAAGCGATATGGGAAGCTTTGCTGAGTCGCCGCTCATTTTTATTTTACACTTTTGAATATACTGATACGGCAAATATTCCATCTCTTCATAAAGGAATCCACCGAGAGGACCGCGAAGAACCTCTTTTTCATTATATGGAGATTTCCTTATCTTTGCCTTTTCATCATATTCATATTTACCGTATACCGTTGCTTCGTCGAGCTTAAACTCTTCATACAAAGGCATCGGAGATCTGCGAGGAAGAAGTGTCGTGGGGTAATTTACGGCTTCGACCTTGCACAGTACATCTGTTTGACCGAAATCATACACCTCGCTGAAGTTTCTCTGTCTTGAATAACGCATGACTTTCTGTACACGTGTGTTTCTGATAAACGCCTTAAATGCATGCTCACCTGTGGCTACGATAACGTTATCGTTTGCATCACGAAGCTCGGCTCGAAGGAATGACGGCATTCTGACTAGTGAGAGACAGTTGTTGTAATATCCCGCGACGTGAATGACTATCTCGTTGCCGTTTTCTTCATTATATTTACTAAGGTCGAGCACATCCACTCGGGCATGTGCTTTTGCGGTACGAGCAGGGCCGTAATGTACAAATTTACCGTTTACAAACAACTGAAAATAGGTTGCCGCCGTTATGTACAGTGACGTTCCTGTCAGATCCGAAACGGTTGTGCGAAAGGTTGCCTGTGAGTTCATTTCCTTGCTGTGACCTTCGGGCCAGATCGGCAATGCTTTCTTAAAATGCATAGCTTTACCTCTTTTCTTGTTTTTTTCATCACCAATAAAAACGCAGAAAACATCTACTTTGTAAAGTTTACCATAAGAAAACACATATGTCAACAGAATTAAGAAAAAAACAATGTATTGTAATCAAAAAATTCCGACAGTCATTAACCTGACTGTCGGAATCAAATGTTTTCTTTATCTTATTTGTCTTTTAATTTTGCGTAGGAATCAATATAATTTTTAAGTACGCCTTCCGCCGTATCATAATGTATCCTAATATAGCTGGCAGAATAGTTGCCTCCCGCCTTGATAAGCGAACGGATCATACTTTCAATTCCTGTAAGTCCGAGCCACTGACATGCATCAAACACCTGACTGTTCAACGCTATCTCTATCATCTCGGCGGAGTCCTCATCTCGCGCGTGCTGTATTTTCGTTACTATCTCATACATCTTAGGGATAACAACGTCACTTGATGCAGTACACAACGCCTCGATAATATTTCCCGTACGTTCTGGATTAGGGTCGGTTGCGGGAACGACCATCGTCGGAGTTCCGTATCCCGTATATGAATAATATACTTTCTGGTCTACACTATGCATCGGTTCAGGGACAATTCCGTAATCGTCTTCCATGTTAGTAAAGAAGATTTGTATCTTGTTAAGCATAATATCGCAGAAAAGTCCGCGTCCTTCGGAGAATACGTCGTGAGGCTTGTTGTGATCCTCTACCTTTCCGGTATCTATGAAATACGTACCCGCTTTACTCCAAACAGAGAGCGTCTTTTCGATAACGTCATCAAGCTCATCTCGGTCAAAGTCTAACGTGATGGTTTCGCCGTCGTTTTTGCAATACATGAATCCCGACGCATAGAACAGACCGTATGCGCATTCTGTTCCCCAGCCTGACATAGCAAAGCGGTCGGCCGTCCAATCGTATCCGTTATTGTCATAATCCCGTGGAAATCCTTCCATATACTCAAGGAGCTTATCAACAGTCCATTCGTATGTTCTTACAAGATCATACGGCTCTTCGTAGCCTTCCTGTCTGAACAGATTTTTATTGAAGCAAATGACCTGTTGCGAGGTCTGCGCGGTTGCGCTTATGTCACCAATGATTCCGTATATTGAGTCATCCAACATTATTTGCTCAATAAAGCTCTGCTCCCAATAATCACGGTACAGATTGATCTCATCATATGTTCCGAGATCTGCCATATAGCCCTTCAGGCTGAATCCCATAGCAGCTCTTCCGGCTAGACCGAACATATTATAATCAAATTCTGACCAACCCGAATCATACTGCGCCTGAAGCACCTGCTGATATGCATTGCCTTGGTAGGGTTCAACATAAAGGCTGATGTTGTAGTCTGTTTCAACCATAGTGTTACGCTTATACACCTGATCGTTCAAGGTATCTCCGTTAGGCTCATCGCAAACAAAATCTTTTTGTACAGAATTGGTATGGTCATCACAATACATTATTTTGAACTGATGTCCGCCCCAATCGTTTTTGACAATATCCTTGTACACGGATTCCTTTGTGGTCTCATCTCCTGTGCTTACGGGACCTGTCGTCGTTGGCGTGTTTGCTGTTGACGTATCCTTCGGTTCATCGGAGCCGCAGGACATGAACAACGGAATGCACATCACCACGCAAAGTACAAGTGCAATTACTTTTTTCATATAATCCTCCTTGTATTCGTAACATATTACATATTACACCCTGCATTATATCATAATTATTACAAAGCTGTCAATACCTTTTTCAGTTTTTTGTACATTTTCACAAAAGACGGTCTTAACTCTATTTCGGAGGAGCTTTTAAATACTTATTGCATTTTATGTCTCTTTTATACATTTGACGCAACGTGAAGTTCCGACTTCGCTGTGTAAGAGGTTACACCGAGTATTGTCTCTCCGTCTATCTGAAGCGATCTCGGGCTGTCAAATTCGACGGTTATCTCGTGACCCTTGAAAACATCGATGGCCTTCTTATGATTTACGTGTTCACCCTTAAATATCTTAGGGAATATCATAAGGGTTTTCAGCTTGCCTGTATCGTGAAATACCATTACTGACAGAGCCTTTTCGCTGTCCTTTCTGTTTTGGTCGGGTGTAGGCATCATTCCGCCTCCGTAGTAGCGTCCGTTCATTGTAGGAGCTATCCAGACCTTTTTGTAGCTGTGTGTTTCACCGTCAACCGTTATCTTCGCAGACGTCGGCTTATATTTGAAAAGAAGTCCCTTAATAGCTATCGCAGTGTAATTTACCGGCTTATCGGAAATTGACTTAAGACGGTCACCTTCCTCACAGCAATATCCGTCTATGCCGTATCCGACCCCGTTTATGAAGCTGTACGTTTTATTGTTTATCGTTACCTTGGGGAGATCCTGCATATACTCCTTTATTGCAAAAGGCTCGTCTCCGTATTTTTTTCCAAGATCGCATGCAAAATCGTTTCCGCTTCCCGTAGGATAGTACAAAATATCATTTTTTATATTTATATCCTCAGTCAGATTTATAAAGCGGTTAAGAGTTCCGTCTCCACCGCAGAGTATCATATAGTCGTCGTCCTTCATGGAAAACAGTTGCTCTTCGTATGTATCAGATCTTGTCATATCACAGGCGACGATATCGTCATTGACAAATTCTTTTACCGATTCAACCGCGTCTTTACCCTTGCCGTGACCCGCCAAGGGATTATAAAAAATATATGCTTTAGCCATTTCTCTACCTCTCAAGAATCAATCTTTTCGCTGTTTTTTGCTTTTTTTATGCGACCGAACATCTGTATTGCATAAAGGATCGCCGACATTATCATAACGCCAGTACAGGCAAACACAAGTACATACGACAGAGCCTGCGGGATCTCGGGCCAGATTATATGAAGCGCCATAACACCGTACAAAAGCACTGTGGTCAGCTTTCCGTGCCAAACCGACGACGTGACCTCACCTGTCTTGTTTATTGCAACAAGCACAACGATGCCCGAAAAAACTTCTTTTATAACAAGCAGCGTTGCCGGAAACAGCATATACCATCCGAATTTTGTTACAAGACACACAAGTACTGCAAGTTGAGTGAGCTTGTCTGCTATAGGGTCGATTATTTTTCCGACATCGCTCACAAGGTTAAAGCGTCTTGCTATGATACCGTCTATTACGTCGGTCGCCGCCGAAAGTATGACGAGAATAAGTGCAAGACGATAATTTTCCTTAAAGCAATATACGTATACAATTACGGGTATCAGGCAAAATCTCACAATTGTCAGTATGTTTGGTACTGTAAAAAAACCACTTTTGCGTTTTTCCTGTTTAAGAGCTTCACTCATTTTTTGTATGTTCCTCCCTTTTTTGCTTATATTGTCATTATTATAAAGCACAAAACACAACCGAACATCAATTCAACCTCAACAATTGTTGAGGTTCATCAATAAAATGACGGCTCTGCATCGGTTTTTAGCAGAGCCGTGTTTGTTTATTGATTTTTAGCAAAAAGTTTTATTTTTAAAGTAACGGTGAATCGACAACCTTTTTCGGTGTTTTCAACCGTTACGTCACCGCTTTCAAGCGATAGTATCTTTTTCGCAAGCGGCAGACCAAGTCCGTTTCCGCTTTGCTTATGTGAATTATCTGCCTGATAAAATTTATCAAATATATGATTTTGCGCCTCTTCCGATATTCCGGGGCCTTCATCCTCAACAGAAAATACTATTTTTCCTATATGCTTATTTAAACGTATTCTTACAGTACCGCCGTAAGGTCCGAATTTTATTGCGTTTCCGATAAGGTTATCCCATACGTGACGCATAAGTATCTCGTTACCGTAATATTCCGCTCTCTCCATATCCACATCAAATTCTATCTCCTTTGGTTCCCACAGTGGTTCAAGCGCAACTATTGATTCTCTTATCTGTTCGTCAAGCGAGAAGCTTATCTGGTTCGTCGGTATCGACTGGTTTTCGAGCTTTGACAGAAGAAGTATACTTCCGGTGAGAGAGGACAAACGTTTTGTATTGTGTACTATCTTATCAATATATTCTCTCTGCTCCTCGTCAAGATTTTCACAGTTCTGAAGCAGCATTGAGTAACCCTCTATCGCGTTTATCGGCGTTTTAAATTCATGGGAAACATTTGATACAAAATCGGTTTGAAGTATTTCGGTCGCGTTAAGCTCTTCAACCATCATATTAAAGCCCGAATATATTTCGTTTATTTCTTTCGCCGTCGATTTTGTTTTTACCCGAACCGAGAAATCGCCGTGCGACACCTTTTCCATTGCCGCGCCGAGCTTTTTTATCGGGTCGAAAAACAACCTTGACATAAAGTACGTGACAAAAATTCCTATCAGCAGACCTATTATGATAAGCTCAACGACAAACGTTATCGTGCTGTCTTTGAACACCGTACCGTCCTTAAAGATCACGTTGTTTACAACAGCATCGATACCGAACGCCAGCAATATGGCAACCATTATCTCCGCCGATACGAGAAGTGTCAACCTGAATTTCAAACTGAATTTACTTCTCGCTTTAGCCATTTTTTCATTGACTCTTTTTTTCATCGCTTGACCACCTTATATCCGACTCCGCGTATAGTAACGATACTGAAATCGGGGTTCTCACGGAAACGGTCGCGCAGTCTTCCTATGTGAACGTCTATCGTGTGGGTATCGCTTTCGCTATCGTATCCCCAGATCTCGTCCATCAGCTGATGCCTTGTGAATATTTTTCCCGGGTAGGACACCATTTTATAAAGCAACATGAACTCCTTTTGAGGAAGCACTACCGACTCGGTATCGGTTATTACCGTTAGCGAGTCGCATTCAAGCACCGTGTTTCCCATTACCTGCCGTCTGTCATTTATCATCTGCGAGCGACGAAGCAGCGCGCCAACACGAAGCACCATTTCGTTTACGTTTACAGGCTTTACCATATAATCGTCTGTTCCCGACAAAAAACCCTTTCTCATGTCGTCAAAGGCATCCTTGGCGGTTATCATCATAACGGGTGTCGTGCTGCCTGTATCGCGCAAAAGACGGACGAATTCATAACCGTCCATAACAGGCATCATTATATCGGAAATTATAAGATCGTAATATTCTCTGTCAAGAGCTTCAAGCGCTTCCTTGCCGTTTGAAACGCCCTTGACGTTATATCCGTTTTTTATAAGAACGTGAGAAAAAAGCTGACGTAGCTCTCTGTCGTCCTCTGCTATCAGAATTTTAAGCATTAGATTACCTCCCAAAAAACATTTCTCATTTGGTCATATTACAGAATGCGCTGAGAAGTGCTTTCGTACTCGCAGTAACAACGTCCGTATCTGTACCCGCGCCCCAGAACATTCTGCCGTCATCACGCTCAAGTCCGATATAAGACGCGGCAACGCTTCGCGAGCCATGCCCCTGCATACTGTGCTGCGTGAACACCTGAAGGGTATATTTCTCCTTCGTGTATTCGCTGAGAGCATTGTTTATTGCACTAAGCGAACCGTTACCCTCGGCTTCCATCTCGGTCTCAATACCGTCACGTTTGAATGTAATATTTATCTTTACCACGTCGTTTTCACGCATAAAGTCATAGTCAGTAACCTCAATGCCGCTTTCAAGATTGAGATAGTGCTCTGTAAAAATACCCAGTACGTCCTCGGGCTTAAGCTCTTTATGCTCTCGGTCTGAAATAACCTTGCAAAGATAGCTGAAATGCTCTCGCATTTTTGTCGGTAGGCTGTATCCAAAGCTGCGCTCCAGAAGATATCCGATACCGCCCTTTCCAGACTGCGAGTTTACACGGATAACATCAGCGTCGTAGGTACGTCCTATGTCCTGTGGGTCGATAGGAATATACGGAACGCTCCATTCGTGAAGCCCCATTTTCGTTCGGTATTTCATTCCCTTTGCAATTGCGTCCTGATGGCTTCCCGAGAAAGCGGCAAAAACGAGCGCACCTGCATATGGGGCTCTTTCATGCACGTGCATACGTGTGCATTTTTCGTATTTTTCAACGAGATAGTTCATATTTGAAAGGTCAAGCTTCGGGTCAATTCCGTGAGAATACATATTCATAGCAAGTGTGATTATGTCAACATTTCCGGTTCTCTCGCCGTTGCCGAAAAGTGTGCCCTCGACACGCTCCGCTCCAGCGAGAAGCGCAAGCTCCGTGTCGGCAACACCCGTACCTCTGTCGTTATGAGGATGAAGCGAAAGCGTTACAAACTCACGGTATTTGAGATTTTCACTCAAATACACCACTTGCGAAGCGTAAACGTGAGGCATACTCATCTCAACTGTTACCGGCAGATTTATAATAACATTATTGTTTTCGCTCGGCTCAAGCACGTCAAGCACGGCGTTACAGACCTCAAGGGCATATTCGGGCTCGGTACCGGTAAACGATTCGGGAGAATATTCAAATCTGAAATTGCCCTCGTATTCTTTTGAAAGTTTTTTTACAAGCTTTGCGCCGTCTATTGCGATCTGCTTGATCTCTTCTTTCGATTTTTTAAATACTTGCTCGCGCTGCGCAACGCTTACTGAATTATAAAAATGAATTATCGCGTTTGGCGCACCCTTACAGGCTTCAAAAGTTTTTCTGATAATATGCTCGCGGCACTGTGTCAGGACCTGAACGGTCACGTCATCGGGTATCATATTTTTATCTATAAGCGTTCGAAGAAATTCATATTCGGTCTCGCTCGCCGCAGGAAAACCGACCTCGATCTCCTTAAATCCGACCTCAAGTAAGACCTTATAGTATTCAAGCTTTTCTTCAAGGCTCATGGGAATAACAAGACTCTGATTTCCGTCGCGCATATCGACGGAGCACCACACGGGCGCCTTGTCTACTCGGTCTTTTTTTACCCATTTATTGTATTTGCTTTCAACAGGGAAATATCTCACTCGGTATTTTGTTGAATCCATCATATCGTCAATCCTTTTCTGCAATTACTTCGATCTCAACAAGTGCGCCCTTCGGAAGAGCCTTGACAGCGACACAGCTTCTTGCCGGCTTCTCGGTAAAATACTCTGCATATACATCATTGAACGCGGCAAAATCCGCCATGTCCGAAAGGAAGCATACAGTCTTGACGGCACTTTTAAGAGAGCCTCCCGCAGCTTCAAGCACGGCTTCAAGATTTTTGCAAACTCTGTGCGTCTGTTCCGTAATATTATTTCCCGTCATAAGTCCGGTTTCGGGATCAAGCGGGATCTGACCCGACGTGAATATGAGATCGCCTGCAACGACCGCCTGAGAATATGGACCTATTGCAGACGGTGCTTTATCTGTGCTTATTTTTTTCTGTTTCATAAAAATACGTCTCCCTTTTTTGATAATATAAAAACCCATCCCAAAGCAAAAGCTTTGAGACGGGTGAAAATTCTTTACACTCGCGGTACCACTCAAATTGCGAACGTTTATAAGCTCGCCACCTCTTCGAGATCATATAATCTCTATGCATTTACACAGCATTCGCGGGAAACACCTACCGAGAAAGCTCCTTTGGGCGTTCCGGCTCAGAAGTGAGAGGACAAAGCTTTTGCATACCGATTCGCACCGACCACCGGTTCTCTGAGCTGCGTTATCACATTGACCATTCTTCGTCACAGCCTTTGATATATTTTGATAACACTGTTATTGTACCATTTTAATAAACTTATGTCAAGAGATTTTTTATTTTTTCTTCGTCTTGTGTACCATAACCTCGTGCATAACTGATGTAAGTATCAGAAGCGCGAGCATAAATACCGGCAGAAGCGCGACAGTGGTCATATCCACTATAAAGCCGAGCAGCGGCGGCATAATGCAGAAGCCCGTATAGGCGAACGCCATCTGTATTCCTATCATTGCCTGCGATTTGTCCTTGCCGAAAACGTCGGGTGTCATATGTATGATGCAGGGATATATCGGAGCGCATCCGAGCCCTGCTATGATAAATCCGACAAGCGCGAACGCAGTGTGGAACGGAATAAATATACACGCAATTCCCACAAGCACGAT
>JAZODV010000014.1:0-4652 GCA_045597185.1 Eubacteriales bacterium | reverse complement strand
CATTCTTGCTCTCGGTCTTGTCGCCTGTACATCTGACGATACGAAGGATACGACGGGTACTGACGCAGGGAATAAAAACCCGTCAGTCTCAAATGAGCTCCGAACCGCACTTGACCTCACAGCCGAATGGAACAAGGTCACAGAAGCGCAGAACTCTCTCGCGCAGGGTTGCATAATAATAAGAAAAGAATTTGCCGACGCGCATCCCGCAGAGGTCAAGGCATTTCTCGCAGAATACAAGTCCTCGGTTGAGTTCATTTCGTCCGATATTGATACTGCGTCGAATCTCATCGCAGAAGCCGGAATTCTCCCCAAAGCCGCTATCGCAAAGGCCGCTATACCGAACTGCAATATCGTTTACGTTGACGGTGCAGATATGAAAGCAGCACTTTCCGCGTTCTATAATATTCTTTATTCCGTAGAGCCCACTTCTATCGGCGGCGCTGTTCCAAACGACGGTCTTTACTACACTGCTCCCGAAACCACCGCTACACCCGACAGCACTCTTAAAGTAAATGTCACCGTTCTTTCGGGCACGACCGGTATGGGCATGGCTAAGCTTATGTCCGAGGAAAAAGCGGGCAATGCCGCACTTGACTATAACTTCACCGTAGTTTCCGACCCGACACAGATCGCGGCGGGCATCGTTGGTGAAAGCATTGATATTGCCGCAGTTCCGACAAACCTTGCGTCCACACTTTACAAGAAGACCTCAGGTAACGTAAACGTTCTCGCGCTCAATACTCTCGGTGTGCTTTACGTTCTTGAAAAAGGAAATACGATCACGGACGTAGCGTCTCTCAAGGGTAAAACAGTATACGTTCCCGGTCAGGGCACTAACCCTGAGTATATTCTCAAATATATAATCGAGAAAAACGGTCTTAAGGTCGGTACCGATGTTAAGTTCGATTACACCTACGCATCGCCCGATGAGCTGTCAAACGCAGTTGTCGCAGGACTTGTTGACATCGCGCTTCTTCCCGAACCCAAGGTAACTGCCGTCAAGGCTCAGATCAAAGCGGCAGTCGCAAAATGAAAATACTAAAAAAAGCAGTCGGATACAGCCTTTCTGGGCTGTTCTGGCTTGCTTTGTGGCTACTTATCGCATCTGTCGTAAATAAGGAAGTCATACTTCCCGCCCCCGACGTTGTGTTTAAGAGACTTTTCATTCTTGCCACCTCACCTGAGACAAAAAAAGAATTCTGGGACGCAATACTTACATCACTTCTTCGTGTAGTCACGGGTGTGGCTATCGGCATAGTCTCGGCAACACTTGCGGCTGTCGGAGCGTCTAATATCAAGGCAATACACTATCTGTTCACACCGCTCAACGAGGTCGTAAAGGCTACTCCTATAGTGTCGTTTATATTTATTGCGTACATCGTTTTTCAAAAGAACATATGGTGGCTTCCGGTGTTCATCGTAACGCTTCTCGTTTTTCCCGTTGTCTATGCGTCGATACTTGACGCGATACAGAACGTTGATAAGGAGCTTGTCGAGGTGTCGCAGGTTTTCGGTGCTACGTGGTTTGAGCGTCTCAGATACTTATGGATCCCCTGCGTTTCACGCGCGTTTATAACCTCGTCCTATACCTCACTCGGACTCGGCTGGAAGGCGGGAATCGCCGCAGAAGCACTTGCCGCATCGCCGTCACTTATTTCCGTTGGAACAGAGCTGTCACAGGCAAAGACGTTTATCGAAACGGTCGATCAATTCGCCTGGACTGTTGCTATAGTGGTTATAAGTATCATCATAGGAACGGCCTTCAATGCGCTTGCCGAGGTGTTTAAGAAGAAAATATTATAAACTACTTTCACAAAAACAATAAATCCCGACAGATTTCAGGTCTGTCGGGTGTTTTATCAATTAAAATTATTCTGTGTTTTGAGCTTATAATCGGATCTTGTTAAAGCATATATATATCTTTTTGTTTGCTTCCCTGTTTTTGAAAAAATATCATTTACGGTATCAGTCAATTTATATCCATAGTACTCAAGAGACTTCATCGAGTTTACGTTTCCCTCCCAAACGTCTGCATAGAGTATTTCAACCGATAATTCATCAAAAACATAGCGGTAAAACAGCTTCTTTGCTTCTTTCATATAACCTTTTCTCCAATATTTTGAAGAAAGTCTTTGTGATTCTCCTGCTACCAAAATTCCGTTTTCCGTTTGAGGTTTGCCAAGACGAATTATACCGATTACAGAGTCCGTCTCATTCGAAATTATCATCCAATTTATAAAATGTTTTTCATATTCCTTAAGCAAGCATATTACCTCATCAATGCTTTGAGGAACGGTATTTCCCACGTATTTATGAATATTTTCGTCTTTAGATACTTCAAAATAACCTTTTGCGTGTTTTTCAACGTTCAACGGCTCAAGCGTTATAAGGTTTCCTCTCATTGAAATCATTTATCATATTTCCTTTCAAAAAGCTTGTTTATCGCAAGTTAAAAAGCTCCTAAAACCGAAAAGCAAAGTGACATACAAGTTGACCGACAGCAAAGCAAAAAACATATGCAACAAGTTGAATTATCCAAAACCATTTTTTTAGTTCCCTGTTCCAGTGCTCCGACAAGGTCTGAAGTGGAATAAAGCAAAAAAAGCAGGCAGGAAATGCTGTTATTAACCAAACCTCATATTGCGGAATGGGAATCACAGATATAAGAAGCCAAACAAAATAAATGGGAGTTGCGATCAAAATTGAATAAAAGAACAATCTTTTACGGGTAACAGTTCCAAACCTCTCATAATAATTGAGCTTTAGCATACCGTATTCGCACGCAACCATTGAAGTTGAGTATATAAGCAAGGTCACCGTAACGACAAGAGCCGCATAACCACCGACAAAAACTCTGAACATTATAAAAAACAAAACGTATGAGAGAGTAACGACAAAATTATCCTTAAAAAATCTAAAGACAGGCTTCAAAATTTTCTTTAGTTTTTTTATACCACTCACCTCCTACATTTGATTTGTCTAACTATAACGATTATATCATATATGGCTCTTTATTGCAAGAAAAAAATAAAAAAGCAAAAATTTCTCAAAAAGCTCTTGCTTTTTATTTTATAATGTGTTATAATATATCGCGTTGCGATAATCGAATATTTGCTGGTGTGGCTCAGGGGTAGAGCAGCTGATTCGTAATCAGCAGGTCGAGGGTTCGAATCCCTCCACCAGCTCCAAAAGCACTTTTTTAAGTGCTTTTTTTCATTTTTTATTGAATTTATTTTATTTTTGTGATAGAATAAGTCAAATGATTTTTTGTTTTGGAGCTTTTATGAATCTTTGCGACATCAGAACCGTTAAAAATATAATGCAGGCGTACGGTATCCGTACACAGAAAGAGTACGGTCAGAACTTTCTTACCGACAGCTCCGTCGTTATGGGTATTGCCGACGAATGCTGTGACGGAAACACGAAAACCGTACTTGAAATAGGTCCCGGTATGGGTGTTCTTACGTACGAGCTCGCGCAACGCTATGACAAGGTCATCGCCCTTGAGATAGATGAAAAGCTGATACCCGTTCTCGGCTATACTCTTGGTGAATTCGACAATGTTTCTGTTATAAATACCGACGTTATGAAGACCGATCTTGACGCTCTTCTCTCCCGCGATTTTGAGAGAGGCGGTGTCTCGGTCTGTGCCAATCTTCCCTATTATATTACGAGTCCGATACTTATGAAGCTGCTCGAATCGGGACTTCCCTTCGACTATATAACGGTTATGGTTCAAAAGGAGGTTGCCGACCGTCTCTGTGCAAAGCCCGGCGGACGCGATTGCGGTGCTATCACTCTTGCCGTTGCCTATCGCGGTGAGGCTGAACTGCTCTTTAACGTGCCAGCAGACCGTTTCCTGCCCGCTCCTAAGGTCGATTCGGCGGTCGTTCGCATAAAACTTTATAAAAACAAGCCAGTTGTTCCAAAGAACGAGGACTTGATGTTCAGCGTCATAAAAGCGGCGTTTGCACAGCGAAGAAAGACTCTTTCAAACGCGCTTTCCTCGGCGTATCCGAACATTTCGAAGGAAGAATTTTCGTCTATGTTTGAGTCTCTCGGATTCAGATCCGACGTTCGCGGAGAAAAGCTCGGCATTTCGGATTTTGCCGCTTTATCTGATCTTATGATCAATTTCTTCAATTAATATTTTATGGAGAAAGTGCACAAAATTATTGTGCACTTTTCTGTTTTTTGTCGAAATAAACGCAAAATTTGTGTTGACTTAACCGCTTTAATGTGTTAAAATGAACCGACAAAAAAATATACGGGAGGACGCTTATTATGTGTACCGAACTTCATGTCAACAAACATCTGACCAATGCCGAGCTTGACATCATCAAGTCGTTTGGCTCGGAAGAAGCCCCTGTTATATTTGCCATTGTCGGCGACGTTTCCGCGGAGGGCAAGTATTCCCGTTCAACGATCGCTGTAACCTCATCGGAGATCATAGTCTTCGATCTTGATAACAGCGGCGACAACGTCGAGAGAATAAATTTCTCCGACATTGAAAAGCTGTACGCAAAGCGTATGTACGGCAACGCCTTCATCAGAGCAAAAATGAAGGACGAGGACAAGCCGCGCAACGTTTTCCGTTACACCTTCAGTATCGCACAGCTTTGCGATTCGTTGATACTGTTTGTCAACAA
>JAZODV010000013.1:0-2007 GCA_045597185.1 Eubacteriales bacterium | reverse complement strand
GGATGCGGAACAGGAAATGACGATAAAACTTATACAACGCTTGATGAGTTGAACGATGCAAAAATCGGAGTTGTAACGGGTACGGTTTTCAGTGTGCTTGCTGATGAGTTGATCCCCAAAGCAGAAAAAATAGAATTTAACTCCGCATCAGATGCATTGATGGCTCTTGATAACGGTAAGATCGATGCTTTTCCTGCCGATGAATCGCTTTATTATGCGATGCGCTGGGAAGGAAAAAATTATTCCATCGTTGAAGAACCGATGGCTACGAGTACATACGGAATGATTTTCGGAAAGGGTACCAATCAGGGACTTCGCGCAGAGTTGAATGCGTTCCTTGCGGATAACAAGGAAACGGTTACGGCACTTGAGAAAAAATGGTTTTCCGAGCAGGAGCCAACCGAATTTATGTCGTATGACGATCTTACGGGCGAAAACGGAACCCTGCGCATCGGAGTATGTAGCTCGGTAAAGCCGTTTGTCTATATGAAAGACAGTAGACTTACGGGATATGATATTGAAATTCTTATATCGTTTGCACGCGAGTATGGGTACAAGCTTGATTTTGAGGATACCTTATTTGCGAGCGTACTTACGGGCGTGTCGTTGGGAACATACGATATAGGAGCATCAGGTTTTTGCATTACCGAAGAACGAGCGGAAAACGTTGATTTCTCGGATGTATATCACACAGAAAATTTAGTTGCTCTCGTAAAAGGAAAAGATCTCGGGCTTGAACAATTTACAAACGCCAATCTCGGTGTTGTGACAGGCTCTCTTTACGGAGGCTATTCGAGAGAGCAATTTCCCAATGCCACGATCAAGGAATTCAACAACTTTGCAGACGTTTTGATGGCTCTTAAGCAGGGCAAAGCGGACGGAGCTATGTTTGACCGCCCGAATTTCAACTCGTTCAAGAGAGATGACAGCGGCTTGTCTTGTATTACAGTTCCTGCATATTCCGTAGAGATTGGTTTTGGTTTCCAAAAGAGTGACGAAGGATATGAGCTGCAGGGAGAAATGAATGAATTTCTTGCCGAGCTTCGAGCTGCGGGAGAGATAGATCGTTTGATCGACAAATGGTACGGTGAGACCGAACCGCAGGAAAAGATTCCGCTGAACACACTGAACGGTAACGGAAAAAAGCTTAGAGTATCGATTGATTCGACAAGAAAACCGTTTGTGTATATGTATGAGGGAGAACCGGTTGGCTTTGAGGTTGAAGTTCTATACCTGTTTTGCCAAAAGTACGGATATACGATTGAGTTATCCGATATATCATTTGCCTCAAGTCTTGCGGGACTTGCGGTAGGCAAATACGATCTTGTCTGCGGCGGACTCTATATGACACCTGAACGCAAGGAAAGCGTAAACTTCTCCGATCCTTATATGAACGCTGACGTAGTTATGGCTTATTACGAAAAGGACGGTATGGAAAGCTTCTTCTCAAACCTTGGAGAGAGCTTTGAAAAGACATTTATACGAGAGGGACGCTGGAAGCTGATTCTTGAGGGCGTTGTGACAACGGTAATTATCAGCGTGTTTGCCGTTCTTGGCGGTACGGTGCTTGGATTTGCGCTTTACCTTGCCGCAAGATCGAAATACAAGGCACTGTCAAAGACCACAAGGATTTTCGCAAGGATATATTCCAAGCTGATTGCGGGAACGCCAACCTTGGTTATACTGATGCTGCTATTCTACGTGGTGTTCGGTCAGATTGACGTTGACGGAATTATCGTAGCAACTGTGGGCTTTGCCTTCATTTTCGGCGCTTTTGTTTACGGACAGCTTGAACTGACAGTGGACGGAGTGGATAAGGGACAGACCGAGGCGGCATACGCTCTCGGATACAGTAGAAACAAGACCTTCTTCCGTATCGTTCTTCCGCAGGCTATGAAGATGTTTATTCCGGTATATTCTTCCGAGATTATCGGTCTTATTAAGGCTACTTCAGTTGTTGGCTACATTGCGGTGAACGACCTTACCAAGATGGGCGATATCATCCGA
>JAZODV010000012.1:0-13141 GCA_045597185.1 Eubacteriales bacterium | reverse complement strand
GTTCCGTTGTTTGCGCAGTTGATAACACTGAGAATACCGGGAGCTGCGCCGTTCAAATATGCGAGAAGTCCGCCTGCGTAGCCTTCTTTTGTATTTGCAACCGTACCGGTATTGACACATCCTGCAATGCTGATCGTGCAGCTTGTTACAGCCTCACCGACAAGACCTGCGCAGTGCGAGGAAGCGGTAAGCTTTCCGGAGAACGTGCAGTTGATGAAATCAACTACGGGAGCAACTGCATCCTCGGAAGAAGGATCTGCAGTGATCACTGCAACAAATCCGCCAGACTTTCTGCCGTTTTCTGCTTCATTATATACGTTTTTGATCTCACCTGCGAACTCGCAGTTTCCAAATACAACGTATTCACCGTATACGTTCAACGCAAATCCGCCTGCCAAGACACCAACCTCTGTGCTGTCTGCGTTGACAGTTACATTACAGGTATTCTTTACGTTAAGAATGGTCGTGTAAGAAAGAATTGTGTTTGCAAGAGTTCCCTTTGCCTCAGCTGAATAGGTGATATCACCCGCAAGGTTGAGGTTAAGGATTCCGCCGCCGAGCTTGTCAAAGAGAGGCTCTGAGGTCGTAATGCTGTGTCCGCATGCGTCAAGCGCGCCGTAGAACTCGGGAACTGTGTGCGCATTTGCGGAAATGTCGGCTGTAAGATAGTATACACCGTAGGGATCTGTGATCTCTTCGAGCGTTGCGATACCTGTTGCGTTCTCAAGAACGGTGGTATAGCCTGCTTCAACTACGCCTGCATCCTTTGCGCCGAGAGCTTCAAGAGCGAGCTTCTCGGTTTCGGGATAATCCGGTATGTAGTCCGAAAGGTCTATAGGCTCGAATTCAGGTCCAACATTCTCGGATGAACTGGGATCTGTTTCCGGGGGAGTCACAGGATCTGTGTCCACGGGCTTGGTTGTGCTCGGCGTTCCTTCTGTTGTGGAAGGCGTCGAGGACTTTGTCGTATCTGCGGGCTCATCTCCGCCGCATGCGGCGAACATTGATACGCAGAGAACAAGACAAAGCAAAAGTGCTGTCAGTTTTTTCATGAGTTTCTCTCCTTCTCATAATTAAAAGTTATATTTCGGCGCACAGCATAATTATACGCCTGAAATACATGTCATTATTATACAAAAAAATTCTGCGACAGTCAATACTTTTTTTGAACTTTGTTACATTTGCACAAAAACATTTTTTAAATTTTCACTTATCAAGCCGCTCGCCTTTTATATTAACGCAGGCTCTGTCCGCTGTAAGCTCCGAAAGCCTTGCAAAAAGCTCTTCACCGAGCGTCTTTTTGACCGCAAGTCTCAAAACAACGCTGTCGGTATAGTCTGAACCGTCCGTTATAACGCCGAATTTCGGCAATTCGTTGAGTATTTTCTGATAATCAGAATAATTGCACGTGACAGAAAACTCGGTGAAGGTCTCATACGTTACGATACCCGCAGCCTCGACAGCCATCGCCGCCGCTTTTGAATAAGCGCGCACAAGTCCTCCCGCGCCGAGAAGTATTCCACCGAAATATCGCGTCACGACAACGCATACGTCGTTGACTCCGCTTTTTCTGATCGCTTCAAGCGTCGGAAGTCCTGCAGTCCCCGTGGGCTCTCCGTCATCCGAATAACGAGCGAGTATTCCGTTTTTCATATAATACGCCCAGACGTTATGTGTGGCGTCGCTGTATTCCTTCTGTTTTGACTTCACGAAAGCCATAGCAGTTTCCTCGTCTGTCGCGTGACAGGCGTGACCAAAAAACACCGACCGCTTTTCCTCAAACTCAGCCGTTGCTTCTCCGGCAACGGTTACGTACACCTCATTCGCACTCATCGGGCAGCCCTCCCTCAAGGAATCTTGCAAGCATTCCTTTGGTTTTTGCGTCGACGGTTGCGATCGCCGTTATATTTTCGTTGCCGTATTCGACCGAATCTACAGTTGCCGCATTCTTATAAAGAATATTCAGCGCGCCTGCCTCGGCATTTGGAATTATAAAGGTCTCGCGTGTTTTTCCGTTCAGTATTATATTTTCAAGCTTTTCTGTAAAGCTTTCGATACCCTGCCCTGTTTTCGCAGAGATATAGCATATATTTTCGGGACGTACCGAACCGTACCTTGACAGACCCGATGCACCGAGATCGCACTTATTGAACACAACGAGCGTCGGTTTATCTCCCGCACCAAGCTCTGCAAGCGTATTTTCGGTCACCTCAAGCTGTGTGAGATACTCGGGATCAGACGCGTCGCAGATTATTACGAGAATATCTGCGTAAACCGCTTCGTCAAGCGTTGATTTAAAAGCTCTGACGACCTGATGTGGCAGATTTCTGATAAAGCCAACGGTATCTGTAAGAAGTATCTGAGAGCCGCCCGGCAGCGTAAACTTTCTCGTTGTAGGGTCAAGTGTTGCAAAGAGCTTGTCCTCCGCAAGTATGCCCGCGTCGGTCAGTCGGTTAAGCAGTGTGGATTTTCCAGCGTTCGTATAGCCTACTATCGCGACCTTCGGAATGCCGCTTCTGTCACGTGAGGCGCGCATCGTCATTCTCGTGCGTTCAAGTCCTTCGAGTTCCTCCTCAAGCGCGCGGATGCGTCTTTGTATGTGTCGCCTGTCACTTTCGAGCTTCGATTCACCCGGCCCTCTTGTTCCGATACCGCCGCCAAGTCTTGACATTTCATGCCCGTGTCCCGTAAGTCTTGGTGAAGTATATCTGAGCTGTGCAAGCTCGACCTGCAGTTTACCTTCGCCCGTCTTTGCGTGAAGCGCAAAAATATCGAGTATCAGTATGGTTCTGTCTATAACCCTCACGTTCCCTAGTGCGTCCTCAATATTTCTTATCTGCGACGGCGACAGCTCAGCGTCAAACACGACAAGCTCTATCTCGTGGTCGCGGCATAACCAATAAAGCTCCCCAAGCTTTCCCTCTCCTATAAGAGTTGCAGGATTCGGCGAATGAAGATTTTGAGTCATTCTGAAAATGACTTCGCCGCCCGCTGTATCTACAAGACGCGTCAGCTCGTCAAGCGATATGTGTACCTCGGTCTCACTCTTCCCTCCCGTGATAACGCCGACTATCGCGGTCTTGCTGTATTCGTTTTTTTCATTATTTATATCCATAAATGCTCCTGAAAAAGTAAAGCGGGCAGAAAAACACCTTTTCTGCCCGCTTACGAAAATTACTTGTTTGCTTCAAGACGCTTCTTGAATTTGTCTACACGTCCGCCCGTGTCAACCAGCTTCTGTTTGCCGGTGTAGAAAGGATGGCACTTGGAACAAATTTCAACGCGAATCTCGCCGCCCTTGGTGGACTTGGTCTCAACGACCTCGCCGCAAGCACAAATGATCTTGCAAGTTTCGTAGTTGGGATGGATTCCCTCTTTCATTTTTTTCACCTCCGTCAACGGTCCCCTCGCTCACATATTGTGGCTGTCTAACCGTAATTAATGAGATTATATCACACTTCTTTTTATTTTGCAATAGTTTTTTTCAATTTTTTTTACATTTTCTAAATTTTCCCCGCTATCTCGCGTTTCAACTTTGAAATTATCTTCTTTTCAAGTCTCGAAATATACGACTGCGAGATACCGAGAAGGTCTGCTACCTCTTTTTGCGTCATCTCGCGACTTCCGTCAAGTCCGAAGCGCAGTCCGATTATTAGTCTTTCCCTCTCGCAAAGACCGTCTACAGCTTCACGTATTACACGCTTTTCCTCTCTTTGCTCAAGCTCATAGGATACGTTGTCCTCGTCATTTCCAAGAATATCCGACAAAAGAAGCTCATTGCCATCGAAATCAACATTAAGCGGCTCGTCTATCGAAACCTCGCAACGCGAACCGTTTCGTTTCCTTATATACATAAGTATCTCATTTTCTATACACCTTGATGCATACGTCGCAAGCTTGATATTCTTTTCGGGGTGGAACGTGTTTATCGCTTTTATAAGTCCGACGGTACCGATAGACACGAGATCCTCAATGCCGATACCCGTATTTTCAAAGCGTTTTGCTATATATACGACAAGACGCAGATTATGCTCCACAAGAAGGGGTCTTGCATTTTCGTCCTCTCCTATACGCGCAAGTATTTCTGCCTCTTCCTCATGGGATAGCGGAGCAGGAAGCACGTCCGGTCCGTTTACGTAAAATATTCCCTTGTTTTTTGAACGCCGAAATAAAAAAATGTGCTTTATTTTTGTAAAAATATTCATAATATATGTATAACCTTTCTGATAATCAAACCAAAAGCTCAGGCGGTATCAATGCCTGAAAGCCCTTTGCATCTCCACCGAGCTTTATCGGGGCAAATAATGCATCCACCTCATGTGTGTCGCCTCCCGGAAGAGTCACTGTAAGTCTGTCCGGCGTAAGCGCAAAAAGCATTCCGCCGCCGGTCGCAGTTCTTGTAGGAACGAGCCGCAGCTTTCTTGCAGATTCGTGTGACAGCTCTGACAGCACCGATGCATCGTTATTTTTTACAGCCCTTATCACAGGCTCAGGCAACGCAAACCGAAGAGGAGCAAGGTCGGCAACAACTACGCTTTTTCCACTTATCGGGTCTCGCACAAAATTTCCGCTGTCGCATACTGCGGTAAGCCTTACGCTTTTCCCAAAATAAGTTATCTCAATATCCGCTGTACGTTCACTCTGCTTTTCTCTGAAGAATTTACCGCCGCCAAGTGTTGCCGCACCCGATATAACAGCTATAAGAGCAAAAAGCCAGACGGGCATTCCCTCTCCGCTATTTTCCGATATGCCCGAAAACCCAAGCAGATTCATCATGTTCATTACCGCAGTCATAATTCCGCCGAGCGCCACAGCAACGCCTACGTAAGCCGCAGACGAAAGCATAAATTTTCCAAATCTCACGTTTTTTGTCCAAAACACAAAGATACACATTATAAACCACATACCTATGTCGCAAACAAGCTCAAGAAACGGGAGAAATCCCGAAAAAAGTATCGCTACCGAATATACTCCGCCAACCGCCGATGAAAGCAACGCACGCAGCTTTGAAAACGGTCGGTGGAGTAAGACGGAAGTTATGTAAAAGCAAAGAAAATCCATACTGAAATTTATCAAAAACAAAATGTCGGCGTATACCGTTTGTTCCATTTGTGTCATCCCCCCTCGGTAAAAACATTATACACTGCCGTCCTTGCAAAACATGTCGCATATTGCGCAAAGTTAAAATTCTTCAAAAGTTTTAACGAATCGTGATGTTTTTTTACTAATATATTGACAAAATTCGAAAAAAACGCTATAATGACAGTATATCAATTTAAGGAGGATTTTTCCATGAATCGCAAAATAGCAAAAGTCATTACAAAAGCTCTTGTTCTCGTGTTGGTTTTTTCTATGCTCGCAAGCCTTGCGTCATGCGGTCTGTTTGCTGACAAGCCTCAGTATGACCTCTTCGACGAAAAGAACCTGCTTCCCGTAGAAAATGAAGACGGTGAATGGGGTTACATCAACAAGAAGGGTAAAGAAGTTATCAAGTGTGAGTATGACGCAGCTCTTCCCTTTACAGAGGGTCTTGCCGCTGTCTGTGACGACGGTGAGTGGGGCTACATCAACACAAAGGGCAAAGAGATCATAAAGTGTGAGTACGACGAAGCTAATCCATTTGACAAGAAAGGTCACGCGATCGTTTGTGATGACGGAGACTACGGAGTCATTAACAAGAAGGGCGAATTCGTGATCAAGGCAAAGTACGATGATATTGAGGTATTCAATGAATTCGATCTTGCTATTGCTAAAAAAGACGGTCTTTACGGTGTTATCGACCGTAAGGGCGAAAAGGTCGTTGATTTCGACTATATAAGAATCAATGAATTCAAAGACGACGGTTACGTGGTCGTCCAGAACGCAGAAGGACTTTGCGGTGTCGTTGACAAAAAGGGTGAAACCGTTATAAAAGAAAAATACGCTTCCATCTCGGCAGCAGGCGACGATCTGTTTGCAAAGAACGGTCTCGTTCTCGCAAAAAACGAGAAAGGCAAATACGGCTTCCTTGATAAGAAGGGCGAGAAGAAGATAGACTTTGATTTTGATTATGCATACAGCTTTGCAGACAACGGTCTTGCCGCTGTTGGAGAAGCAAAAGACGTTGAAGATATCGATGATATCTTTGATATAGTAGAAGAAGCAGAATGGGGCTTCATCGACAAATCGGGTGACTACGTTATCAAGCCCGAATTCGAAGCGGTAAAATCCTTTGCGAAGAACGGTCTTGCCGCTGTTTGCGAGGACGGCGAGTGGGGTTACATAAAGAAGAACGGCAAGTTTGCCATTGATCCCGAATTTGACACCGCTTATTCATTCGACGACGAGCAGAATCTTGCAATCGTTGGCGAAGACGATAAGGATGGCAACACGAAATACGGCGTTATCAACAAGAGCGGTAAGCTTATTATAGACACTGATTATGAGGATATCGAGATCCTTAAGACCTGCATTATCGCAGAAGACGATGATTCAGACGTACTCTTCTCCCTGTCCGGTAAAGAGATCGAATCCTATGACAGCATCAGCCAGGCGACATACGAGGGTGATTATCTCATAGCAACCGATGAGGATGAAAATGCTCTTATCACGAGCAAGGGTAAGATCAAGATCGATTTCACAGATGACTTTGAGATCGGAATGGTAACCGACGACGGATACGTTATGGCAAGAGATGATGAGGGAGTATACATGTTCCTTAAGATGAACGGCAAAGAGGCCTTTGAGACAGAAGAGGAATACTACAGTTGCATGCCCTATGCATACGTAGACATGTACTTCAACGAAGATCTCTACTATTAAGATCAGGTAAAACAGGTAAAAACGAACCCGCACTTTTAACGTGCGGGTTCATTTTTTATTGAAGAAAAATATCGTTGTTTTTAAGTCCAAGTTTTGAAGGATCGGGGCGGTGAGGACAAAGCTCAACGCAAAGCATCCCCTTTTTTTCGGAAACTGAAAAATACATTTCATTGTTTTCTGCAAAGGACATTATTTCATCAAGCTCATAGGCTACTGTGTTTGGTAAGCATTGTGTCTCTACTCTTATAGCAAGACCTCTCTTCGTCATATAGAATCCAAGCTCTGCCGCACGGTCAACAGATGCCCGACGCACAAGCATTGAAAAACAGAGCATAAAGGCTTTGAAAAAGCAGATATCAAAATTTTCACAATCACAAAACATCGAGCTTTTTGTGACGTTAAGTCTACATCCAACATACTCTGATATGCTTTCAGAGCACGAAGACACCCGTCTCATAAGCTCGGTCGCATTGCTCTTCGGTATTATTCCAGAAGAGGAGAACTGCATTCTAATAAATGACAGCGTCTCTGTAATTGAGTCAAGCTCTTCTTGTGAAATTCTTTTTGCAAAAATCTTATTTTTTAACTCGTCAGATACCAAAATATCATCGTCCCCCGACGCTTCAATATATCCAAGCAAAGCCTCCGACAAGCAATAGGGTATCACCGCCACCAAGACTCCCGACGAACGAAACAGCGAAAGCGAGATAAGCAATGGTTCGTTCTTATATTTTGCAAATAAAATATTTTTTGACGGAATTTTTGGAAAGCTTCGTATGATCCTTTTTAATTCATCTGTATCAATTTCTCTAGGAGAACGCTTCGCGATGCTTTCACAGCGAGGCGATATGATATAAATTTCATTTTTCAGTTTTTCAGCAAGGTCTATCATAATTTATTATCCGTAGTTTTATTAAGTACGTTTTTCATAAAACCGATGTGGAACGGTATCGACACCGCAAAGGTCAGAATATCCGCAACAGGCTGCGCCATCTGTATACCCGTAAGCTTAAAAAAATACGGCAGTACAAGTATCGCAGGCACAAAGAATATTCCCTGACGGCAGGATGCGAGAAAGGTCGCGCCCTTCACAAATCCGAGACATTGATAAAGCTGGTTTACAAATGTCGAGTACCCGAGAACAGGCAATGCGATCGCAATAAATCGAAGCATTGTACTTCCGACCGTGACCGTTGTTTCATCCGCCGCCGCAAATATTCCGATTATATTCTCTGCAAATATCATAAGTATTACCGAGCAAGCGCAGGACACCGCGCTTCCGAAAAGCACCGCGCAATTAAACGACCTTTTAACTCTGTCAAGCTTTTTCGCGCCGTAATTGTATCCCGCGACAGGTTGAAAGCCCTGTCCTATACCTATAACAAGACTTCGCACTATCGTATATATCTTGTTCGAAACGCTGACTGCCGCAGCTATCGAATCGTTATCAAACACCTTGACCTGTGTATTAAGTAAAGTCGTCGCAAGGCTTCCAAGTCCCTGACGGAAAAACGTGGGAAGTCCTGTCTTGACTATCAGTATGTAGTCCTTTATATCACGGCTGACAAGACTGAACGACAGCGTGACAAGACTCTTCTTCATAAGATAAAAACTGAGAAGTATAAGAAAGCTGATAGCCTGACTTATTACCGTTGCGATAGCCGCACCAGTAATGTCGAGCTTAAATGCAAAAATAAATATCGGATCAAGAATTATATTTATAACTCCGCCAAGTGTCATTCCTATCATTGAAAAGGTTGCTTTTCCTTCGGCTCTTAGCGAGCTATTGAGAACAAAAGACGCGCACATCATCGGCGCACCGATAAGAATTACCGTAGCGTATTTTGCCGCGTACGGAAGCATAGTATCGGTCGATCCGAAGAGTGACAGCATACCGTCAAGATCTATAAAGCAGATACACGACAGCAGCGCACCGCAAATAATACCCGCAAAAAAAGCACTCGATGTATACCTTCCGGCACTCTTTGAGTCCCTTTCTCCGAGCTTACGTGATACAAGACTGCTCGCACCCATAGCAAGTCCGTAGCCTATCGTCTGTATAATAGACTGAAGAGACATAACGATACCGATAGCACCGACGGCACTCGAATTTTTAAGCATAGATACAAAAAATGTATCAGCCATATTGTATATTGAGGTTATGAGCATGCTGAGAACTGTCGGGAGAGACATTTTAATAACAAGAGAGGGTACAGGATCTTCGGTCATTCGTCTGTATTCCGCGCTTTCAATATCACTTTTATTCACCGAAGGCTCCCCCCTTTTTTGGATAAATTTCTCTTATTAATTATACTATATGTTTAATACAAATGCAATAAGTTTTTACTTTTTTGTCTTGACTATATGTTGCTGTTGTGTTAAAATACTTTTTGTAGAATTATCGAAGAAAAAGGAGATATTTATGCTTGTTTTATTCACAGATACAGATACCGACATAACTCCGGAAATTGCCAAAAAATACGGCTATAAGCTCATCAGTATGCCATATTCGCTTAACGGAAAAGATGTTTATCCTTACGAAGATTTTGAAACCTTTGACCATAAAACCTTTTACGGTATGATGAGAGACGGCGCTATGCCGTCAACCTCGGCACTCAGCCCTGCAAAATACAAGAAATATTTCGAGCCGATTTTCAAAAACGGTGACGACATACTCTACGTTCATTTTTCCGCTGCTATGACCGCAACGTTTGACTTTATGAACATGGCTCTTAAAGAGCTTTACGAGCTTTATCCCGAGCGTAAGCTTTACGAGATAGACACAAAGGGTATATCGATCGTAAGCCTTAATATTGTCAAAGAAGTCGGTGAGCTTTACAAGGCGGGAAAAACTGTAGACGAAATACTCGACTGGGCAAAGACAGAGGTCGATAAATTTGCCGTTTACTTCTTCTCCGAGGACCTAAAATTCTTTAAGAGAAGCGGTCGCGTTTCGGGTATCGCTGCGCTTATGGGCGGTCTTGTCGGTGTTCGCCCCATAATCTATATGGGGGCTGACGGAAAAACGGCAAGCATCGGCAAGGAAGTAGGACGCGCCAAGGCAATGCGCAGACTTGTAAGCTATGTAGAAGAGCTTGGCGAGGACATAAGGGACCATAAAATAATCATCGGTCACGCCGACGAGCTTGAGATGGCAGAAGAGCTTGGTGCAATACTTAGAGAAAGCCTCGGTGACGGTCTTGACATCGAATACGCCGTCGTAAATCCCACAACGGGAAGCCATTGCGGTCCTAAATGTATCGGCGTAACCTTCCACGCAAAGCACAGATAAAATTATGACAGATATAATAAAAGTAAAGACAAAAAAAGAACAAAAGGAATTTATTGAATTTCCACTTCGTATGTACCGTGACTGTCCGTACTTTGTGCCGCCGCTCTACAGCTCGGAAAAGGATATTTTTAAGAAAAATTACGTTTACCGCGACACCTGCGAGGACGTGTTTTTCCTTGCAAAAAAGGACGGCAAAACCGTCGGACGAATTTCGGCAATACTTCAAAAAGCATCAAACAAAAAGACAGGTGAAAAGCGTGTTCGCTTTACCCGTTTCGATTCTGTAAATGATTTTGAAGTTGCTAAAGCTCTTTTCGACGCGGCTGAGGCTTGGGCGAAGGAAAAAGGTATGGACACCGTCTGCGGCCCCCTCGGATACTCCGATCTTGAGCGTGAGGGTCTGCTTATTGAAGGTTTTGACCAGCTCTCGACCTTTGAGGAGCAGTACAACTACGACTATTATCAGACTCTGATCGAGATGTGCGGCTATGAAAAAGAGGTCGATTGGATAGAATCCAAGCTGATGAAGCCCAAGGAAAACGACGCAAAGCTCAAAAGTCTTACCGAATTCGTGCTTAAGCGTTATGACCTTCATATCGGAGAAGCGAAAAACATCAACGATTTTATAAAAAAATACGCCGACGAGATGTTTGACGTGCTTGACGAATCGTACAAGGACATTTACGGCACAGTTCCCTTCACCGACGCGACACGCAAAATGATGATCAACAATTTTAAACTGATCGTTGACGTAAAGCACGTTGCAGTAATACTCGACAAAAGCGATAAGGTCGTGTGCTTCGGTATCTGCTTCCCCTCACTAGCAAAGGCGGTTCAGAAATCGGGAGGTCGCCTGACGGTGCCGACTCTTATAAAAATACTCAAAGCACTCAAAAAGCCTGAAATTATTGACCTCGCGCTTATCGGTGTAACTCCCGAATATATGAACAAGGGCGTTGCCACAGTATTTATGGCAAAAATACTCGAAATGCTTGAAGAACCAAACGTAAAATACATCGAAACGAACCTCAACCTCGAGGAAAATTACAGTATCAGAAATCATTGGAAACGTTTTGATTCGATCGAGCATAAGCGCAGACGCGCCTACATAAAGAAAATTTGAGGTAACCTGCTATGATTAAAATTATTCTCGATTGCTATGGCGGTGACAACAGCCCATCCGCAAACGTTGAAGGTGCACTCTACGCACTTGCAAAAATACAGGATCTGCATCTTATCCTAACAGGCGACCGCGAAATGATAGAGGCAGAGCTTTTCGGTAAAAAATACGACAGCTCAAGACTTGATATAGAGCATGCGCCTGACGTTGTTAAGGATTCCTTAAAGCCGACGGATGCAATAAGGCAGCAAAAAGACAGCTCTCTTGTCCGCGCAATTTCCATGCTTCGTACCGACGATTCTATTGACGGTATGGTAAGTGTCGGCTCAACGGGTGTGGTTCTCGTCGGTGCAACTCTTCGTGTCGGACGAATAAACGGCATAAAGCGCCCCGCCTTCTGCCCTATCCTTCCCACTATGAACGGTGGTGTTGTCGGTATTTGCGACAGCGGCGCAAACGTTGAATGCACACCGGAATATCTTTTGCAGTTTGCAATTATGGGAAGCCTTTATATGAAAGAGGTATACCGTATAAAATCTCCAAGAGTTGCGCTTCTCAACGTTGGAACGGAGGAAACCAAGGGAGACGAGCTTCATCTTGCCGCATATTCCCTGCTAAAGAATGAGGAAAGCATCAATTTCGTTGGAAATATGGAAAGTCGCGATCTGCTTTCGGGTAATTACGACCTTGTTGTGTGTGACGGTTTTTCGGGCAACGTGCTTATAAAATCCACCGAGGGAGCATGTCTTGAAATGCTCAAAATGATCAAACAGATGGTCACGTCATCGGCAAAAAACAAGGTCGGAGCGCTTTTCCTCAAGAAATCGCTCAATGAAAAGAAATAATTTATGAATTACCAGAATTACGGCGGAAGCGTTATGCTCGGAACTCGTAAGGTCATCGTAAAGGGCCACGGAAGCAGCAAAGCAAAGGGCATCACAAAATGCATCGAACAGGCATATGCCATGGCAAAACGCAGACTTCCCGAAGCTATAGAAGAACAAATATCAAAAACTATTACGGAGGACACCGAAAATGTTTGAACAGGTCAGAGATATGCTTGCAAAGCAGCTTAAAAAGGACGCCGCTAAAATTACCCTTGAAACAAAAATAAAAGAGGATCTCGGTGCAGACTCTCTCGATATTATGGAAATGCTTATGAATATCGAAGAGGACTATGGCATAAAAATTCCCGACGAGGATATTGTCGATTTTAAAACCGTCGGCGATATTGTTGATTACCTTGAAAAAAAACAATATTCAAACCTGACCGCGGATTCCAAATCACAAAAACAAGATGATTTGCGATTTAAAACTCCTGATGTGTTATTTTATATCGTTTAATTTTATTTTTTGTGATATAAAAAGCATCCCGCTTCATTGTGGAGCAGGATGCTTTTTAGTTTTATTTGTTTCAGAGCTTTACGTTTCTTGTTGTAACAACGTTTGCGCCTGTGCCGAGAATGTTCTCGATCACGATATCTCCGAGCCTTGCATCGGGGGAAACGCGCGCCTTATTTACTTCCTTCATACAGTCAAAGAGAAGTTCCTTCGGAACTGTCTTGTCTGTCTTGACAGGAACGACACCGCCACCTTCAACAGGTGCTGTTGTCGTGAGTGTTCTCATAGGAGCTGTAAATTCTGTCTCGGCATAGGTGAGACCTCTCTTACAGGTATATCCTGTAACAGAAACGACCTTTTTACCGTCAAGCTCGACCTTGAGCTGACAACCCTTAGGGCAAACTATACAAGTTAATTCGCGTACCATAATTACATCCTCCTATTAGTCTTCTATAGCGAAGGAGAGTGTATCTCCGCTCAGATTTTTGATCATATCAGCAGTAAGTGTAACTGTCTCCATTTCGCCGGGAGCAACCTTCTGCTTTTTCTTGTTGATAAGAAGATTTTCGCCATCGCGTACGGTTATT
>JAZODV010000011.1:0-11347 GCA_045597185.1 Eubacteriales bacterium | reverse complement strand
GCATAATATTTTATAAATTTATTTTGTGCGTGTCTTTATAGAGATTATATTTTAATTAAATCATTTCAAACGGGTCGTCGAGGACGTCGACCCCTACAGATCCCTTCGAATCAAACACACCGATAAATCAAAATTTGAAGTAAAAACAAAAATCTATATAAACAACCGACACACCGAATGTTCGATGTGTCGGTTGTTTTATCAGTTAAGAACAAGGTCTTTAACTTCCTTGACTGCTTTTGCACCAAAGTCGGCAATGCTCATCTGACCGAGGTCACCCTCACCGCGACGGCGTACGGCAACTGCGTTTTCGGCAGCCTCGTTGTCACCGACGACAAGCATATAAGGTACCTTTCCCAGTTGTGCTTCACGGATCTTGTATCCTATCTTTTCGTTTCTCTCGTCAACGCTTACGCGCAGGTCATATTTTCTGTCAAGCTCGTCTGCAACCTTCTTTGCGTACTCGACGTGCTCCACGCCGATGGGAAGGATACGTACCTGCTCGGGGGCCATCCAGAGCGGAAGCGCGCCCGCGAACTTTTCAAGCACGAGAGCAAGCGTTCTCTCATAGCATCCGAGCGAGGTTCTGTGTATGATGTAAGGAGTTACGCGCTTGTCGTTCGAGTCAGTATATTCCATACCGAACTTCTTTGCGAGAAGCATATCTATCTGAATTGTGATAAGCGTATCCTCTTTACCGTGAACATTCTTTATCTGAATGTCGAGCTTCGGTCCGTAGAATGCCGCCTCGTCAATACCAACGGTGTATTTGAGACCGATATTGTCAAGTATCTGCTTCATAACGCCCTGCGCCTCTTCCCATTGCTCGGGTGTGCCCTCGTACTTGTCGGTACGGTTAGGATCCCACTGTGAGAACCGGTAGCTTACGTCGTCGGACAGACCGACAGCCTTAAGCATATAGTTGGCAAGCTCAAGACATCCTCTGAATTCCTCTTCAAGCTGATCGGGGCAGAGAATATAGTGACCTTCCGAAATAGTGAACTGACGAACTCTGATTAGACCGTGCATCTCGCCGCTGTCTTCGTTACGGAAGAGCGTCGAGGTCTCTGTCAGACGCATCGGAAGATCGCGGTAGGAGCGCTTTTTGTTGAGAAATACCTGATATTGGAAAGGACAGGTCATAGGACGGAGCGCAAAGCATTCCTTCGTTTCGTCATCGGGGTCTCCCATAATGAACATACCGTCACGGTAGTGATCCCAGTGCCCCGAAATACGGTAAAGATCTCTCTTTGCCATAAGAGGAGTCTTTGTAAGCTGACAGCCGCGTCTTCTCTCCTCGTCCTCCACGAATCTTTGGAGTATCTGAATGGTACGCGCGCCCTTCGGGAGCATAATGGGAAGTCCCTGACCTATGCAATCGACTGTTGTGAAATATTCCAGCTCACGGCCTATCTTGTTGTGGTCGCGCTTCTTTGCTTCTTCAACAGCCGCAAGATAAGCGTTCATTTCCTTTTTGTCGGGGTATGCGATACCGTAGATACGCTGAAGCATCTTGTTGTTCTGATCACCCTTCCAATATGCGCCTGTGCACTGCGTAAGCTTTAACGCCTTGACAGCGCCTGTCGCGAAAAGATGAGGACCTGCACAGAGGTCTGTGAACTCTCCCTGACGGTAGAAGCTGATGACCGCATCCTCTGGGAGCTCGTTGATAAGCTGAACCTTGTAGGGTTCGTCCTTTTCTTCGATAAGCTTAAGAGCCTCGTCACGGGGAAGTTCAAAGCGCTCGATTATGAGATTTTCCTTGACTATTTTGTTCATTTCGCTCTCTATTGCGGAAAGAGCCTCAGGAGTGAAGGAGACCTCGCTGTCGATATCGTAGTAGAATCCGTTATCGATAGCCGGCCCTATTGTAAGCTTTGCTGTGGGATAGAGACGCTTTACTGCCTGAGCGAGAATATGTGACGCTGTGTGACGGAAAACGTGTTTGCCGCCCTCGTCCTCAAATGTAAGAAGCTTAACGCTGTCGCCGTCCGAGAGAGGTCTTGTAAGTGCCGAAAGCTCGCCGTTTACCTCTGCTGCGATGACCTGACGGCTGATGAGACCGACTTCCTTTGCCGACTCAAAGACTGTTGCGGGAGACGTTACTTCGTATTCTGCCGCATTGATGATTACTTTCATATATTTTCCTCCTAAACATTATATAAAATAAACCCCCGAACACGCATGCGCGTGTTCGGGGTGCATTGTTGAATAAATTGCACGGTTCCACCCGAATTTTTAGCTTTTAGATGTGTATTAAAGCTGTCAAAAGAGTGGTACCCTTGTGCCGCTGCCGAGAACTTTCACCTACCGTTCTCTCTCTGTGAGGCGCACGTACACAGGACATATCTCTTTCGCTTTGAGTTATTGATTATTTTTATTCATCGCCGAGCGAGGATTTACTATCTCACGCCAATCAAGGTCGCCTCTGTCAAGGGCAGTAACAAGCACCTCTGCGGTTGCTATATTGGTTGCAACGGGTACGTTGTATCTGTCGCAAAGACGGAGAAGCTCAAGCTCGCCTTCATCAGGCATAGCGTCGGGGCGAGTGTCTCTGAAAAATAAAAGAATATCTATTTCATTATATGATATGCGAGACGCGATCTGCTGCTCGCCACCCTGCTCGCCGGTGAGCAGCTTTTCAATATTGAGACCGGTCGCCTCGGAAATATACTTTGCCGTAATGCTTGTGGCGCAAAGATTATGCTTGCTGAGTATTCCGCAGTAAGCGATACAGAATTGTGTCATAAGTTCTTTTTTAAGGTCGTGCGCGATTATGGCAATCTCCATTGGTTGATCTCCTTTCAGCCGTTGGTGGGTTGGTAAAACAGATAATACTTTAGTTTATTATATCGTATTTTTCGTGTTTTGTCAACCTAAAATATATCGGTTTTTGAAAAAAATATTCGAACCCACCCAAAGATTTTGATAAAATAGCCGAATTTTGTATTTTTATTCGCAACATACTTGCAAAAAGACATAAAATAGTGTATAATAAGCTTGATATTAAAAAACACAAGGAGACAAAACATGATAAAGGAAATTACCGAGATCATTGCAAAACAGGATCCCGCTGTTGCCGAGGCTATAAAAGCCGAGTATGACAGAGAAAACAACGGTATCGAGCTTATAGCGTCCGAAAACTTCGTATCCGAGGCAGTTATGCTTACGGCAGGCTGTATTATGACCAACAAATACGCAGAGGGATACCCTTCAAAGCGTTACTATGGCGGATGTCAGTGTGTTGACGTTGCCGAGAACATTGCGCGCGACCGTGCATGTGAGCTTTTTGGAGCAGAGCACGCAAACGTTCAGCCTCACAGCGGCTCTCAGGCTAACACCGCAGTTTACTTTGCGCTTTGCAATCCCGGCGATACAATTATGGGTATGTCGCTTGCGCACGGCGGACATCTGACACACGGAAGCCCTGTAAATCTTTCGGGTAAATACTTCAACTTTGTTTCCTACGGACTTGCAGACGAAAACGAGCAGATAGACTACGACGCAATGGAAAAGGCTGCCGAGGAGTGCAAGCCGAAGTTGATCGTAGCAGGTGCATCTGCATATCCGAGAACCATAGATTTCGAGCGCATCTCGAAGATAGCCAAGAAGGTCGGCGCATATTTTATGGTCGATATGGCTCACATTGCGGGTCTTGTCGCGGCAGGACTTCATCCAAATCCCGTTCCTTACGCAGACGTTGTGACCACAACGACACACAAGACGCTCCGCGGTCCTCGCGGCGGTCTGATACTCTGCCGTGAAGAGCTTGCAAAGGCAATAGACAAGGCAATATTCCCGGGAATCCAGGGCGGACCTCTTATGCACATCATCGCCGCAAAGGCTGTTTGCTTCGGCGAGGCTCTTAAGCCCGAATTCAAGGAATATCAGAAGAAGATAGTAGAGAACTCGAAGGCGTTTGCCGAGGCTCTTATCGCCGAGGGCTTCCGTCTCGTTTCGGGCGGTACGGATAATCACCTTTGCCTTGTTGACCTCCGTTCAATGAACATCACGGGTAAGGAGCTTGAGCACAGACTTGACGAGATCCACATCACAGTCAACAAGAATGCAATACCGAACGATCCTCAGTCGCCCTTTATCACATCCGGTATCCGCGTAGGTACTCCCGCTGTTACCACAAGAGGATTTGGTCCCGAGGATATGAAGGTAGTTGCACACCTTATCAAGCTTGCGGCAACCGATTTCGAGAACACTGCAGATTACTGCCGTGCCGAGGTCGCAAAGCTTTGCGCAAAGTATCCGCTTTACAACTGATTATAGAAAATAAAAATCACCGACAGAAGAACGCTTCTTTCGGTGATTTTTTTATGTGGATTGTTTTTTATTCAAATTTTGATTTGTCGGTGTGTTATTATTATATGCGAGACGCTGTCTCGCGCTCTGCCTAAGAAACTTTTTGCAAAAAGTTTCTTAGGAATCTTCAAAAACTTTAAAAAAGGGGATTGTTTTAGGTTTTTGTTTATTTTTCAACGGTTGCTCGGGCGCAACCGTTGAGATTTTATAAGGTTCTTTGCGCGTCGAGGTCGGAAGTCTTGCTAAAAGTGAGGTTCACCACGGCGCCTCGCCTACTCGCTCACGCAGTCGCTGCTCAAACGCTCACGTTCGTGGCGTTCTCACTGCGCGACGCCAAAGAATAATGTGAATTTTAAAATTTCAAACGGTTAATATTGTTATAATGTCGCGTAGTGAGTGTGTCCGAATGGCAACACACGAGCCGCGACTGCGGCAGCGACGAGGAGGGGTGCCGTGGTGAACCTCACTTTTAGCAAGACTAACAGCCCCGACGTGATGAGTACCGTGCTTTCCTTCCCCGACCGCGCCCGAGCGGCCGGTGAAAGATATATAATCACATCAGATAAACCATTTATTCTTTGAAAGTTTTTGAAGATTCCAAAGGAACTTTTTCTAAAAAGTTCCTTTGGTGGGGTGTGGGGTGAAACCCCGCATAAAACCTCAACTGACCGACAAATCCCAATTTATCGGTCAGATACCTCATATATCCTTATCCCTGAATTGCAGGTTATAAAGCTCGGAGTAGAGACCGCCGTGTGCCATAAGCTCATTGTGGTCACCCTTTTCGAGTATCTGTCCGTCCGAGATAACGACTATGGAATCGGCATTTTTGATAGTCGAAAGCCTATGCGCGACGACGAGAGTCGTGCGTCCGTGGCAAAGCTCGTCAAGAGCTTCTTGAATAAGTATTTCGGTTGTATTGTCAAGCGCGCTCGTGGCTTCGTCGAGTATAAGTATTTTCGGGTCTTTAAGGAAGAACCGAGCGATACTTAGTCTCTGCTTCTGCCCACCGGAAAGACGGACACCGCGTTCGCCGATCTCGGTGTCGTATCCCTTTTCAAGTGTCATAACGTAGTCATGTATATTGGCTCGCTTTGCGGCGGCAATGACCTCTTCCTCTGTCGCGTCAAGCTTACCGTAAAGAATATTGTCGCGTATCGTGCCGTTAAATAGAAAAACGTCCTGCTGAACGATACCGATATTTTTGCGGAGCGACTCAAGTGTAATACCGTTTATGTCGCGACCGTCAATTTTTATACTGCCGTCGGTCAACGGATAGAATCTCGGAAGCAGGTGGCAAAGTGTGGTCTTACCTCCGCCCGAAGGGCCGACCAGCGCGACCTTTTCCCCCGGGCGTATCGTGAGAGAAACGTTTTTTAGTACGCCCTTACTTTCGTCGTATGCGAAGCTGACGTTCTCAAGCGTGATCTCACCGATAACGCTTTCAAGCGGCGCGGCGTCGGGTCTGTCGGTTTCGGGTTCAGCGTCTATTATTTCGATAAAACGCCTAAATCCCGTGACACCGTCCTGATACTGCTCGACAAACTGAATAAGCGTCGTAACAGGAGAGATAAAGAGATTTACCGAGACTATAAACGTCGAATAATCACCGAACGAGATGCGTCCGTTATAAAGGAACAGACCGCCTGCTATAAGGATTATTACGTTGAAAACATCTGTTACGAACGAGGTCGATGAAAAGAATTGCGCCATTGCGCGATACGCCTTACGGCTTGCCGAGACGAAAAGGCCGTTGCTTTTATCGAATTTTTCACACTCCTTGTCGGAGTTTGTAAAGGCTTTTGTCACGCGTATTCCGCTGATACTGCTTTCAAGAGATGCGTTTATCGACGCAATACTCGTTCTTCGTGCCGTAAACGCTTCGTTCATCTGCTTGCGGCAGATAAGTGAAACCGTCACGAGTATCGGAACGCAGGCGAAAATTATCAGGGTAAGGTATGGCTCAAGAGTCCAAAGATAAATGAACGATGCAATGACCATAAATCCGCTGATAAGCAGATTTTCAGGACCGTGGTGGGCAAGCTCACTGACGTTCATAAGGTCGTTCGTCATACGCGACATTATCTTACCCGTCTCCTGACCGTCGTAGTAGGAATACGGTAGCTTTTCAAGATGCGAGAACATATCGCGGCGCATCTCCGCTTGCATACGAACGCCGATGATGTGACCGTAATACTGTACGAAATAGCGCATAAAATAGCGTATTACGTAAAGCACAAGCACAAATACACCCGATATTATAATCATACGGGTATTTTTGTTTGGTATGAGGTCGTTTAGCATTCTGTTGGTAACGATAGGGTAAGTCATACCTATCACCGAGATGATGAGCGACGCCAGCATATCGAGTGCGAGCATTTTTCTGTGGGGCTTATAATACGAGATGAAACGACGGAGAAGGGAAGGCGTTTTAACTTCTTTGTTCACTTGTGGTTTCGTCCTTTTCTGTTTAGTTTTCGCTGTAAATAACGGTTACGTCGGGGTGGAGTTGGAGGAGAGATGCGGGAAGCGTGGGCGTGATAGGGCCTTCAAAGGCTTTTTTGAGTATGTCCTTTTTCTGTTGGCCGTTTGCAATGAGCAGTATTTTCTTTGCTTGCATTATGGATACCATACCCATAGTTATAGCCTGCTTCGGAACGGCGAGCTCACTTTCAAAGAAGCGAGCGTTTGCCTTGATGGTCGAGCCGTGGAGGTCTACGACGTGGGTGCTTTTATCGAATGCATCTGACGGCTCATTAAATCCGATGTGGCCGTCAATACCGATGCCGAGAAGCTGGAGATCGATGCCACCGAGATTTTTGATGCACGCATCATATTCGGCACATTCTTTGCCGAGATCATCCGCAATTCCGTTCGGAACGAAGGTGTTTTCGGGTTTTATATTAATATGGTCAAACAGCTTTTCCTGCATAAAACGTCGGTAACTCTGCGGATGGTCACCTTTAAGTCCGACGTATTCGTCAAGGTTAACGGTGATGACTTCGGAAAAATCAATATCTCCCTTTTGATACCATTTGATTAGCTGAGCGTACGTACCCTCGGGGCTTGAGCCTGTAGCAAGGCCGAGAACCGAATCCGGCTTTAAAATAACTTGAGCCGATATTATATTTGCGGCGTCGCGGCTGAGTCTATCGTAGCTGTTAACTGCAATGAATTTCATCTTTCTACCTCTATGAGTACAATATACGATAATTATACACTTGACAGAAAGTCTTGTCAAGCGAAAAACAAGATATTCAAGATAATAAAATACGCAGGGGACAAATATACTTGACGAAAATTCTGCTCTTTGGTATAATTAATCCATAGGTAAAAGAAACGGAGACAAAAATATGAAAATAACAGTGCTTGGAGCCGGAACGTGGGGCGTTGCTCTTTCGGCGTTGCTCTTTCGGCGTTGCTTTCAAAGAACGGACATGACGTAGCGGTATGGTCGCCTATTGAGAGCGAGGTGGAACAGCTTAAAAACACAAATACACATAATAATCTTCCGGGTGTCGTATTGCCGGGCAATATAAAATACACAAACGATATGGAGGGTGCGTGCTTTTTTGGAGAGCTTGTGCTTTTTGTAGTTCCGTCGCAGTTTATACGCTCGACAGCTGAAAAAGCCGCGCCGTATATAAGGGACGGAGCAATCGTGGTGAATGCCTCAAAGGGTATTGAAAGTGACAGCCTTATGACAATGACAGAGGTTATTTCGGACGCTTTTGCAAAGAAAAGACCTCAGCTTCAATGTAATATAGCGGCACTGTCGGGTCCCACACACGCGGAAGAGGTAGCGGCGGGATTACCAACGTCTATCGTAGCTGCGTCGGAAAACGAGGATGTCGCGATGAAAATAGCAAATGTATTTGCTAATTCGTGTATGAGAGTTTACACGAACACAGACGTTCGCGGAGTTGAAATATCTGGTGCGCTCAAAAATGTTATCGCACTTGCTGCGGGCATAAATCGCGGAATGGGCTTTGGAGATAATTCGGGCGCTATGCTGATGACTCGAGGAGTTGCGGAGATAACGAGGCTCGGACTTGCGATGGGATGCAAGAGGCGAACGTTTATGGGGCTTGCCGGGGTGGGAGACCTTATAGTGACCTGCACGTCGCGGCACAGCCGTAACAACCGATGCGGAGAGCTTATCGGGCAGGGAAAGAGCTACGCAGAGGCACAAGCAGAGATAGGTATGGTCGTCGAGGGATATCACGCGCTTGAGGCGGCGGTCGAAATGGCGAAAAAGTATCAGGTCGAGCTACCGATAACTGAGGCGGTGTATTCTATTATAAAGAGAGGAGAAGAACCCCACTCTGCTATGACAAGACTTATGAACCGTGACATAAAGAGCGAGCTTGACTCGTAAGGGCACCGACGCGAGTGAATAAGTACCGCTACAGTTTAGTTTGTTCACTCATAAAATAACGGCTCTGCGCTTTTTGCGCAGAGCCGTGTTTGTTATTTGATTTTTTAATCAATCAGTATCGAAAGCATAGCCGTCGGAGCATTGAACGCCGTGAAAGGGAGAGTCTTCTTTCCAATCATGTCCTTTTGAGACCGAGCCCCACTCCGCTTCTGTTCCATCAAAAGTCACGCTCGTAAGAGCTTTGCAATTTGAGAATGCACGGGCTCCAACACTTGTGACGCTCGCGAGGTTCTTGCAACCAGAGAACGCATAATTTTCAAGTTCTTTGTATGAACGTTAATAAGATTTATCAAAAAAAGGCGCAGGTTTTTTCCCACGCCTATATCAGCTAACGCCACTCTTTCAGTTCGTACTGTGGCTGAAACGATAGATTGTTGTCCTGACTTTTATCATTGGCAAGCCAATGTTGCGGGCGCACTACCGTTGTTCACAGAAAAATCAGTGTTTGGCGTTGCGGATACCTATGTTACGGTGAAGTAAATTCACTCATCTTGGGTATTCTATTTTTCAAAATCTGCAAGGTTGAAAATCTCCTTGCCTTTTCTTTTTGCGTGTTTATATGTGGTGTACGCGCCGCCACAATCGTGCGAAACGTAAGCTACCACATAATCAGCCTTTTCTACCATATATTTGTTCCTATAGGAAATAGCAAACCTCGGTGGCTTATCTTCGATTTCAGGATAAAGGATTGAATCGTACCGTGCCTGTTGGTAATTCAAGTGATTTTTTTGATATTCTACGGTCAGATATGGCGTAACAAATATGAGAGATACGTTAGGGTGTGTTTCCTTATATTTTTTGCAACAGTCGTATGCAAAACTATCAAAGCTGCCGTAGCCGCCTAAATACATATCGGCGGGTTGATCTCCTACCTTTTCTTCCAAAAAGGCAAATATTTGTTGCTCATATTCCTCTGATTTAAAGAAATGAGCGTGTCCACAGAAGGTAACAATCATAGTCCAATTCCCCTTTGTGTAGGTGTACCTACATATTATATCACACTTTTGAGAAAAAATCAAGAGTATGTAGGTACACCTTCTTATATTTTTTTAAGTTTCTTGATAAAATATATACGAGTAAATCTACGGAAGTTAGATCTTCTTATGGGGGTATCAACTTGACGGTAAATGATGCAGTTGCAAAGCGCATTTCAAAGCTGTTGCATGAAAAAGATATGTCCCAATACCGCTTAGAGCAGGAATCGGGAATACAACACGGAAGTATGCAGTGTATAATGAATGGACGAAACAAAACGGTAACTTTGAGTACCGTGATTATGCTTGCAAGAGGTTTCAATATGCCTCTTACAGAGTTTTTAGATGACGAGATTTTCCGTTCGGAAGATTTAGAGGTAGAACAGTAAAAGCCGCCTTGTATGTAGGGTGGCTTTTGTGTTTATATAAAAATTGCCGATGTATCATTCACGACACATCGGCTTTATTTTTTAGGAGAAATAGAAACTATAAACTTTTTTGGGGGATTTTCGCTTTCTCTATGAATAATCTCGGCATTTTCAAAGAGTGCAACAATTATTTGGGGGATGTAAACTTAGAAGTGTTGCTCTGTCGGGGATAGTCACGCTCGTAATGCTATCAGTCTGTTTTTCATTTTTGTCCTCCTATTAAGGCGTTTTTTGGGAAGCAGTACGAAAGTAACGCATCACTCCTTGATCTAATTATAACATAATATTCTATCTACGTCAATACACACAAGAATGTTAATCCACGCTTGCGAAAAATGACGTCGGTTTCTTTCTTTGCCTATTGACAAACGCTTAAAAGTGTGTTAATATATAATGTAATTCAAACACGAGGACGCGGAGTAGTACGCGACGCTAAGGTCACAGAGAGTGGGATACGCTGAGAGCCCATACCGTATGCACGCCGAAGTCGCCGCCGAGTGGTGACGGTGAAGTTTTATTAGCCGTTAACGTTTCGTCGCGTTAAGACGCTTTGAGGCGAAGGTCTTTTATGATCTTCCGCGAATTCAGGTGGTACCGCGTTTATTATCCACGCCCTGACTGTGTCATGGCGTGGATTTTTATATAGTGAAAAGTTAAGGAACGATTATAAAAATAAAATTTTGGAGATATAAATTATGGAAAATCATGAGCTTCCCAAAACATACGCTCCCAAGGAATTTGAGGACCGTATTTATCAGAATTGGTGTGACAAAAATTATTTCGCACCGTCGGACGACAAGTCCAAGAAACCCTTTTCAATAGTTATTCCGCCTCCCAACGTAACCGGTCAGCTCCACATGGGTCACGCGCTTGACGAGACTCTTCAGGACATACTTATCCGTCATAAGCGTATGGAGGGCTATGCGGCTCTCTGGCTCCCGGGTACAGACCACGCGGGAATCGCAACTCAGATCAAGGTCGAGGAGCAGCTTCGCGTCAACGAAGGACTGACACGCTACGATCTCGGACGTGAAAAATTCCTTGAGCGCGTTTGGGATTGGAAGGCACAGTACGGCAATCGCATCATCAGCCAGCTCAAAAAGCTCGGTTCTTCGTGCGACTGGTCGAGAGAGCGCTTTACAATGGACGAAGGACTCTCTCGCGCGGTTCGTGAGGTATTCGTAAATCTTTAC
>JAZODV010000010.1:0-14397 GCA_045597185.1 Eubacteriales bacterium | reverse complement strand
AGAAGAAAAAAGTTTAAAAAAGTGGTTGACAAGTCAACGTTTGTGTGTTATAATATGCAATGTTGACAAGTAAAATATAATAACAAAAATATTTACAAAGGAAAAAAGATTATGAAAAACTATCCTTTCAATCCTACGTTTGACTATGCAAACGTCAGAGAGCTTGTTGAGGGTTCGGCAAAGCTTTACGGTGAGAAGATCGCATTTTCTTACAAAGGACCGCGTTCAAGCAACGTAACAAGAGTATCTTTCAATAAACTTAGAGAAGACGTTCGCGCTGCCGCAACAGGGCTTCACTCAAAACAGTTGTCCGGTAAACATATCGCCGTTATCAGCAAGATATCCTACAATTATGCATGTGCATATTTCACCCTGCTTGCTTCAGGCTCGGTCATAGTTCCGCTCGATCCCGAATGGAACGCCGCAGACCTTGCCGCAACCGTTGCAAGAGCCGAGTGTCAATATGTTTTGTATGAATCTGATATTGCGGATAAAATCGAAGCAATACTTGCATACGACGGCACATCCGCAAAAGCAGCCTTCACACTTGACGGCGACGGTGAGAATAGCTTTAACGGAATTATTGCTCACGGAAACGAATGCCTTAAAAACGGCGACAGCTCATATTTTGATTGCAGACTTAAGCCGAATGAGCTTTCCCTGCTCGTTTTCACGTCGGGAACTACAGGAAAAGGCAAGGGTGTTATGCTCTCCCAGACAAATATCATATCAAACGTACGAAATCTCATCAAGGTTATTACAGTAGGAGACAAGACGGTAGCAGCGCTTCCTCCGCACCATACCTTCGGCTCTACCGTCAACTTCCTCGGCCACGTAACTCTTGGACGCGAGGTATATCTCTCCGGCGGTCTTAAATATATCCAAAAGGAGCTTAAAGAAGAAAAACCGACGCATCTCGTGCTAGTTCCGCTTTACCTTGAGACCTTCTACAGAAAAATCTGGGCAAATATAAAGAAGGAAGGCAAGGAAGAGCTGGTAAAAAAGATGATGAAGGCTTCAAACGCAATGCGAAAGATCGGCGTCGATATGAGACGTACGCTCTTCTCATCTATCCTCGCGGCATTCGGTGGAGAGGTCAGACTCATTATTTGCGGCGGCGCTCCTATCAGCCGTGAAATACTTGAAGCGTATGACGCATGGGGTATCACGGTGCTCAACGGTTACGGCATCACTGAATGCTCTCCCGTTGTCGCGGTAAACAGAAATCTTGACAATCATCACGGCTCGGTCGGCAACGTCGTTCCCGAGGATAAGGTCATAATTCACAAACCTAACGAGCTTGGCGAGGGTGAGATACGAGTCAAAGGTCCTAACGTAATGCTTGGATACTTTAAGGACGAAGAAGCTACAGCCGAGGCGTTCGACAAGAACGGTTATTTCAAGACAGGCGACTACGGTAAGCTTGAAAACGACATTCTTACTATCACAGGACGTAAGAAAAATCTCATTATTCTCTCTAACGGTAAGAACGTCTATCCCGAAGAGATCGAGAGCGAGCTGATAGCTGTTCCCGGGGTGCTTGATATCGTGGTATACGAGGGACAGAGCCGCAGAGGAATCGAGCATAACGCGATAGTCGCCGAAATATACCCCGATAAAGAATTCCTTGAGAAAAACAATATCACCGACGTTAAGGAATACTTCAGACCGTTTATAAACGAGTACAACAAAAATGCAGTAACTTATAAAAAGATATCACTACTCAAGGTCAGAAAAGAGGAATTTCCGAAGAATACACTCCGTAAAATTATGCGCTTTAAGATCGATATGTCAATAGATTAATAATAAGGAGAACTAGCGTGAAAGTTTATCATAATGTTGAGAAAAGTTCACGGATCACGCTACCAAATTTAAACTAAAAATGGGGGCCCAACCCATTTTTGTTTGCAAAGCAAACACGCTTAAATTTTATTATTTTTTGTGCCGCCGCATGGCGGCGGAATGGAGATTACAATGAAACCCGAAAGATATAACGAATTTACACTTCTCATCGAAGGAACCCACAAACTGATTCAGAAAATCAAGCTCGACCATTCAAAAGAATTCGGAATAAAGGGAGTTCACGTTTTCTGGCTCTGCCGTCTGCTCGCGCAGCCCGAGGGAATGACCTCCGCGGAGCTCGCAGCTCAAAGAATGATAGATCGTTCACTTGTTTCGCGTGAGATAGATGAGCTTCTTGACAAGGGCTACATACAGGTTGATAAAAAGTCCGTTGGAAAAAGAAGAAGCTATAACAGTATCATCACTCTTACACCCGAGGGAGTTAAGGTTGCAAAGAAAATTTCCGGAATGGCTATGGGAATACAGAATGAAGCCAATAGGGGAATCCGCGAATCAGAGCTTATTTCTTTCTATCGCACATTGAACACGATATACAACAACCTTTACGACTATTCCGAACAGTACGCAGAAGATTCAAAAGCATAAAATCTATATCTCAAATATTGTTGATTTTTGAGATTATAATACACAATTTGTAATAAATATGTCGTTATTTTACCGAATCGTGTGATATTAAGTTTGTTTGGCAAAATCACCCACCGTCAAGTATAATTACTTGACGGTGGGTGCTTTTTATTTTACATATTAAGCTTTTGTGATTATTGTGTATTTTCCGCTGAGTACGGACAGCTCGGTATATCCGTCGCAGTCATTTTGCGAAGCAATGCCGTTTTCATTAGTGATAGAAACCATCTTATCAGACGAACAAGGAAGTTTTACCGTTGCAACCGTATTTGCTGGTATCTCTATATCAAATATCAGATTATCGCCTTCATACTTCCACGCAGAAACTATCTTACCACTCTCGGATTCGTATTCAACAGCAATGCTGTCGATCGCTTTGTTGGGTTCGGGAGATATCTCAAATTCATCAAAAGCCTTTTTCGGCTTGATTCCCGCCGCTACAGAGTATATCCACTCAGCCGCTGCGCCGAACGAGTAGTGATTAAGCGAAATAAACCCGTGAGCAAATCCCTTTTCTTTAGTATATGCGTCCCAATACTCCCAAATCGTCGTTGCGCCTTCAAGAACCTCGTAAAGCCACGAAGGATTCTTTGTGCAGACAAGCTTTCTGTATGCAAGGTCGGTAAGTCCCAGTCTACTGAGAACAGGAAGAACGATAGACGTTCCGAGGAAGCCCGTCTGTACTCTGTATCCGTCATTTTCAACAGTCTCTTTGAGGTATTTTACGTACTTATCAACTATCTTTTTGTCATCGATAAGGTCCACGTGAAGCGCATATAGGACTGCCGTATAGGTCATATACTTAAGATCTCCGTTAGGCTCCACATACGTTTCAACAAAGTATTTCTTTTCGTCCTCGTAAAGCTCAAGGTAACGCTTTGCATCGTCGTTCTTTCCGATCGCCGCCGCAAGCTCGGACATACATCTTGCTACCCACGCATAGAAGGCGGCTGCAAGCTCTTCTCGCATCTCCACATCATTTCCGTGCGGGCTGAGCCAGTCTCCGTAACGGCAGTTTCCGCCTTTTTTATTGGTTGACGCAAGGTACACATCAACGTATTTTTTCATTGCGTCGTAGTTTTCGTAAATTATTTCATCATCGCCAAACATTCGATAAAGGTAATAAGGCACCAAAACACCCGCATCTGCCCAACCGAACGTTCCCAAGGAGCCACCTGTACGTCCTCTCGGAGATCCGCTCATATACCGTCCGTCCTGCGCCTGACAGTCTCTCGCGTCCACCAACCATTTTGTTAGGAAAGGATACGTATCAACGCTGAAATATGACGCTGTGGGTGCAAAAACCTGAGTATCCGCTGTCCAACCTACTCGCTCTGCGCGCTGAGGACAGTCTGTCGGGACCGAGAGATAGTTTGAAAGCTGTCCGCGGTATACGTTATCGCAGAACTTGTTTACAAGCTCGTTTGAGGTCTTTATCTTTCCGCTGTCATGAAGCACGCTCGTTATAACCTGCGATGTGACTTTCTTGAATACTACGGTATCACTTACCGTAATCTCTCCGTAACGGTATCCGTAGAACGTGTGTCTCGGAATGAACGTTTGCTCTCCATCACGGCATGTATAGTATGTTACCGCAGGAGAGAGCGGAACAAGATTCTTTCTCCATACGCTTCCTTCGGGGCCGCTGCAGAAACGTTCTTTCAAACCGTTACAGTCATTGAGCGCCTCACCGTGACAGAAGGTTATCAGCGTTCCTTCCTTTGCGACCACAGTGAAGCATTCACGTCCCGTAAGGTTTACGCCGAAATCAAGCACGGCAGTTTCTCCCGCATGAAGCGTAAATTCGCTCGATGTTTCCGACAACTCAACATGACGGTCAACTTTTATTGTTCCGTACTCTGTTTCGGTCGCGCCGGTTACTTCTCTATATACGACAAGATCTGTTGCAGGATGCTCAAGCTCAGTTCTTTCATAAACCGCACCCTTTATGCCTGTCGTTATTTCTCCCACGAATTCGTTATTGATACAAGCATTTGGCCACTCACTGTCGTCGTATCCGTTCCTTGTGAAGTCAAGTCCAATACGCGCGTCGTAAATTTCGCCGGAGAATATTGAAGTATATCCGTTGGGGCAATTCTTTATATCGGCTTTCCAACTATTATCGGTAATAATGGTATCTTCGCTTCCGTCCCCGTAGGTCAGTACAAGCTTGGCAAGGAAACCGTTTTTGCTGCCGTGACAGTTGCATATCAGATCGGACCACCAGCCGCTCGTAACGATAGCGGAAAGAGTATTTACCCCCTCGTTAAGACTGTCGCTTATCTCATAAGTGAAGTATTGACGTCTGATGCGCGGCTCGGTGCTTCCCGGCATAAGCTGATACGCAAACGACTTACCGTCCACCGTGTTTTCGGTAAGCTTTCCATTAATATACGAAGTAAATACGCCAAGTCCTGAAACGTAAAGCTTTGCGCTGACCGGCTTTGATTTACAGAAAAATTCTTTTCTTGCGGCAAACGACTCAGCATCCATAAAAAGTCTGCCGCTACCGAATATCAGTAGTTCGTCCCCCTCTATCTCTCCGCAGTAGAATACGTTATCTTTCAAGAAATCGCGAGAGAAGAGGACTTTCCCGGTATCGTTATCGGTTATATTAAGCTTTTTCAGCCATACTTTTGCTCCACCGTCAACGTGGAATCCCGGTCTGCCCAAAACCGTCTTCGGCATATCCTCGGTTATCTCAACAGTTGAGATATACTTACCGTCAATATAAAGCTCTATCTTGTCCGGCGTTACGTTTAATTTTACGTTGTATCTGTGCTTCGGGGCATCCTCGGGAGTTATGCCGAGAATAGCACCGATATCCGCTTTTCCCGTTGAGCATCTGAAGCCTTCCCGCTCGGTATCGCAATCAAAATAGTAAGGAACCACATAAAATCCTTCTTTATGACATCCGATATCGAAACGGTAGTACTGTCTGTGTGAGTTGCCGGCAAGCATTATCTTGAGATGACGGTCAAACCCTCCGACAACCTCCACAGAATAATTTTTCACGTTTTCAAAATTCTCATCGCACTTCGCAGTTATCCACTCGGCACCGCTCCAGCCGCTGTCCATAAGTCCCGTTACAAAGCCGGACACTGCGGGCTCTGTGGCGTTTCCGTCTTTACCGTATGCAACAACACTCCACTCGTAAGACGTGGCAGGCTTAAGTTCTGCGTCACATACGATTCCGCTGTGCTTCGAACCGTTTACCTTGCCGCTTGTCCAAACAGCTTTTTTCTCTGTACCGATCTTTTCATATACGGCAATTTGGTAAGCAGTCTGCTTCTCACCAACAACATCCGAGCTCATTTTCCATGAAAATCTCGGTGCGCTGTCAAGTCCAAACGAATTTGACACCGAATTTACCTTAAGTCCGTAAAGTTTTGTCATTTTGCTCTCCTTTTTGGTATGTTTTTATTCTGTATCGGTAATTATTGTGTACTTTCCGCAAACAGCAAAAAACTCAGTATGTCCTTCTCCGTTTTCTGTAGAGATAATTCCCTCTTTTCCGCTAATGGAAACTATCTTATCGGCACCGCAAGGAAGTTTTATCTTCGCACTTGTGTTTGCGGGGACCTCGATATCAAATATCAGCTTATCGCCCTCATACTTCCACGCCGAAGCGACCTTTCCGCTCTCGGATTCATATTCAACGGCTATGCTGTCGATCGCTCTGTTGGGTTCGGGAGAAATCTCAAATTCATCAAATGCTTTTATCGGCTTGATTCCTGCCGCAACCGAGTATATCCACTCCGCAGCAGCGCCGAACGAATAGTGATTGAGCGAGATCATTGCAGTTGCAAAGCCCTTTTCCTTTGTATATCCGTCCCAATGCTCCCAAATCGTTGTTGCGCCCTCAACCACTTCAAAGAGCCACGACGGATTTTTTGTGCAGAGCAGTTTTTTGTAAGCTATATCTGTAAGTCCAAATCTGCTGAGTACAGGAAGAACGATGGATGTTCCAAGGAATCCCGTCTGTACTCTGTAATCATCCTTTTCAACAGTTTCTTTAAGGAACTTTACGTACTTATCAATGATTGCTTTATCGTCAATAAGATCAACGTGAAGTGCCACAAGAACGGTCGTGTAGGTCATATACTTAAGATTTCCGTCGGGTTCGAGATAGGTTTCGACAAAGTATTTCTTCTCATCCTCATAAAGCTCGGCGTAACGCTTTGCGTCGTCTGTCTTTCCGATAGCCGCCGCAAGCTCCGACATACATCTCGCGACCCAAGCGTAGTAGGCTGCCGCGAGCAGAATTTTCATCTCCATCTCGTTTCCGAGAGGACTGAGCCAGTCTCCGTAACGGCAGTTTGCGCCTACCTTGTCGGTTGATGCCAAGAATCCGTCAACGTACTTCTGCATAGCTTCGTAGTTGTCGTAAATTATTTCGTCATCGCCAAACATTCTGTAAATATAATAAGGAACGAAAACACCTGCGTCTGCCCAACCGAATGTACCCCTTGAGCCGCCGCATCGTCCGCGGGGGCATCCGTTCATATACTGTCCGTCCGCTGCCTGACAGTCTCTCATATCCATAAGCCATTTTGCAAGGAAGGGCTGAGTGTCAACGCTATAGTATGCTGCTGTAGGCGTAAATACCTGCGTGTCCGCCGTCCAACCTACTCGCTCAGCTCTCTGAGGACAGTCTGTCGGTACAGAGAGATAGTTCGAAAGATGTCCGCGGTATACGTTGTCGCAGAACTTGTTTACAAGCTCGTTTGAGGTCTTTATCTTTCCGCTATCGTGGAGCACGCTCGTCAGCACCTGCGACGTGACCTTCCTAAACACAACGGTATCACTTACTGTTATTTCTCCGTAGCGGTATCCGTAGTAGGTGTGTCTCGGTGTGAAGGTCTGTTCGCCTTCACAGCAGGTATAGTGTGTCGTTGCTGGCGAGAGGTGTATGAGATTTTTTCTCCAAACGCTTCCTTCGGGCCCGCTGCAGTTACGTGACTTTGCACCGTTTCCGTCGTTGAGTGCTTCACCGTGACAGAATGTGATCTGCGTTCCTTCCTTTGCAACGACGGTAAAACATTCTCGTCCCGAAATGTTTATACCGAAATCAAGAACTGCCGTCTCACCTGCGTGGAGTGTAAATTCGCTGTTGTCGTCCGAAAGCTCGATATGGCGATCAACCTTTATAGTTCCGTACTCGGTGTCGGTAGCGCCTGTGATCTCCTTGAACACAACAAGATCGGTCGCGGCATGCTCAAGATCGGTTCTTTCATATATCGCGCCCTTGAAGCCTGTCGAGATATCTCCGATAAATTCGTTATTGATAATGGCGTTTTTCCATGAGCTGTCGTCGTATCCGTTATTTGTGAAGTCAAGACCGATGCGTGCGTCATAGGTCTCTCCATAGAAAATTGACGTATATCCGTTGGGACAGTTATCTACATCTACCTTCCAGCCCTCATCGGTAATAACGGTCTCCTCGCTTCCGTCAGCATATGTCAGAACGAGCTTTGCTAGGAATCCGTTCTTTATACCGTGGCAGGTACATACCATATCCGACCACCAGCCACTCGTTACGATAGCCGAAAGAGTATTTACCCCTTCATTAAGACCGTCGCCGAGATCATAGGTGTAATAGTGGCGTCTGACACGAGCCTCAGTGCTTCCGGGAGTCAGCTGATAAGTAAATTTCTCACCGTCAACCGTATTTTCGGCAAGCTTTCCGTTAATATACGGAGTAAATACGCCAAGACCCGAAACAAAGAGCTTTGCTCCTATCGGCTTTTCCTTACAAGTAAATTCTTTTCTCACCGCGAAGGAATCGGCTTTCGGGAAAATTTTACCCGAACCGTCAAGCATAAGCTCGTTACCGATCACCTCTCCGCAAGGAAATACTTTATCCTTTGCATAGTTGCAGGAATAAATAACACGTCCTGTATCGTTGTCTGTTGCGGTGAGTGTTTCAAGATACGTACCTGTTTTTCCCGCGCAATGGAATCCGGGCTTACCGAAGAGAGTCTTCGGCATATCCTCGGTTATCTCGACCGTTGAGATATATTTACCGTCGATATAAAGCTCTATCTTATCGGGTGTTACGTTAAATTTTACGTTATATCTTTTTTTCGGAGCATCCTCGGGAGTTATGCCGAGAATAGAACCAATGTCGGCTTTTCCTGACTTCAGATGAAAATAATCTTTTTCCGCATCACAGTTAAAATAACTGGGATGTACGGCAAAACCTTCTTTGAAGCATCCGATATCAAAACGGTAGTACTGTCTGTGCGAGCCGTTAGCGATCAACAGCTTGATATCACGGGTGAATCCGCATTTAATATCTAACGTATAGTTCTTTACGTTTATAAGCTCATCGTCCTTTTGCGGAACTGTTATCCACTTGGCATCGCTCCAGCCGCTGCCCATAAGACCGGTTACAAATCCGGAGGTTACCGGCTCTGTCGCGTTACCGTCTTTACCGTATGCAACGACACTCCACTCATACGACGTGGCAGGCTTAAGCTCTGCGTCACAAACGATGCCGCTGTGCTTTGAAGAGTTTACCTTTCCGCTGGTCCAAACCGCTTTTTTGTTTTCAAAAACGGTTACTTCGTATGCTGTCTGCTTTTCTCCGACAATGTCCGAGCTCATTTTCCATGAAAATCTCGGTGCGCTGTCAAGTCCAAACGGATTTGACACAGAATTTACCTTAAGTCCGTAAAGTTTTGTCATCTCTTTCTCCTTATGCGAAAACAAAATATTTTTATCACTACTTGGTTTCAGTCGCTTCGATGCGATCTGCCTAATAATGTCCGACCGCGCTTATAAAGTTAAGCGCTTTGATCAAAAAACTTAATACTATGTATCAATGTTTTAGATTATTGAGATTAAACTAATGCTATATTCTGATTTATATCTTGCAATTTGCAAAATTAGAGATATATGTTGTTTGATAAAAAATTGACGTTGAACGGTGATATTTTCTATCTTATTTAACCGAGATCTTTTTGCGTTTTTCTCCGCTTTCGTATGCCGCGAGGATCAGCCTTATGACCTTTGCTCCCTCTTCTCCGTCTATTCCAAAACGCTTTTTATTCTTCACACAATCGTAAAAATCGGCGATGAGCGCCTCATGACTGTTTCCGTAGCACTCTTTTCGGTCGTTTGAGATCGGTTTTCCGTCTATTTTTTGATATTCACCATTTATAACGATACCGTTTTGCCTTATATTCAGCCATTCCTTTTCAAGCTTCAAGCTGATCTCAACAGGTGCGTCAACCGCCGAGACGATGGTTGCGTAGAACACAAACTCAGAGCCGCCGGAGCAAATAAGCGTAGCCGTGTCCTCGGTCTCAATAATATCGCCTAAAGCCAGCGTTGATATCTGTGCGGTGAGTTCATCCGGCATGCCGAGAAACCACTGCATAAGATCAAGCGTGTGCAGTGCTTGATTTATAAGCACGCCGCCACCTTCCGTTGCCTTTTTTCCACGCCATGCGCCGCTTCCGAAATACTTTTCGTCACGGTGCCAGCTCACGTGCGCCACACCCGAGACCGTATCTTTGTCCTTTATGTAGTCCTTTACGAACACATTCGCGGGATTATAGCGATTTTGATGACAAATGCCAAGTATCGCTTCGGATTTTTTCTCGGAATCGAGTATTTTTTCTATTTCTGCGTGACTTATGCACATCGGTTTTTCACAAAGCACGCTGATATTACGTCTCAGTGCTTCAACTATCATTTCACAGTGAAGATAATGCGGAGTACAGATATGCACTGCGTCAAGCTCTTCACTTTCAAGCATAGTTATATAATCGGTATATTTTTTTACATCAGGTGCCGACACAAGTGCTGTTTCGTCTGTATCGCAGACAGCAACAAGTGTTCCAAGCTCTGCCTGTATTTTTGTATGGAGCTTACCTATGACTCCATATCCAACCGTAGCTGTTTTCATAATTTCAAAATCAAAACGTGCCGCTCATATCCTCTGCAACAACAGCTTTTGCGGTCTTTGCTCGTGATGTTGCACGTCTTGCATTAAGCTCGGAAAGATAAAGCTCACCGTCAACCGGAAGAGTTACTGTTTCTCCGTTTTTCCATCCGGAAAGCTCTATGGCGTTCATAAGCTCAACGCCCGCAATTCCTTCTCGACCGTCCACAAAAAGCGGCTCTTTTCCTAAAATTGCGTCAGTAAAATTATTTATAATACCTGCATGCTGAGGATTTTCACCGTCAGTCTCGACCTCGATCACTGTCTTTTTCGGTGCGGAAAATCCACCCGTCGCATACCTTATCTGTTCTGTGGAATCCACTTCGTTCTCCACGAAAATGAGTTTATCCTTTTCGGTCACAAGCATGCCGCGAGTACCTGATATTTCAAGGCGGTTAACTCCCGGTGCTTCACCAGTTGTTGTTATAAATACTCCCGTCGCGCCGTTTTTGTATCTGAAGAATGCAGTTACCTCGTCCTCAACCTCGATATCGTGCCATTTTCCGTATCCGCAGAATCCGTTTACCGATATCGGAAGTTCACCTACTATCCATTGAACAAGGTCTATCTGGTGAGGACACTGATTTATAAGTACACCGCCGCCTTCGCCGTCCCATGTCGCCCTCCAGCTTCCGCTGTCATAATAATTCTGTGTTCTGAACCAATTCGTTATTGTCCAATTCACGCGCTGAAGCTCACCTATCGCGCCGTCCCTGATCATCTCACGCATCTTGCGGTAAATACAGTTCGTTCGCTGATTGAACATCATAGTAAAGAGAGCTTTGCTCTTCTCTGCCGCCGCGTTCATTTCCTTTACCTGATTTGTGTACACGCCCGCAGGCTTGTCGCAGATAACGTGAATTCCGCGAGAGAATGCCTCGATTGCCATTTCCGGATGCAAATAGTGCGGCACCTCTATCATTACGGCGTCACACAAACCGCTATCGAGCATCTCCCTGTAATCTGTGAAGAACTTTATATCATCTTCCTCTGGAAGTTTTGGCTTTATGGCTTCTATTTTAGCCTTGTCAATATCGCATAGTGCGGTCACACGGGCATTGCTCGCGCGTCCTTTTACAAATATCGAGACCGCGTAATGTGTTCCTTGATTTCCAAGTCCTATTATTCCGTACCTTACAGGGTTCATAACTCATTCTCCAAAATTTTCGCTTAAATACTTTATGCTTCGTTCAACCTGACCGAGTGTGTCGTCAAGTACTGCGGCATTGTCCTGCTCAACAAGATAATATTCTGTTCCAGCCGCCTTTGCGTGAGCTATTATATTATGAAAATCAAGCACACCGTCACCGACCGGTGCAAACGCCGGAACGTATTTTACCTTGCCGTTTTCTTCCTTCTTCTCAATCATATAATCCTTGAGATGCAGACATTCCACTCTTCCCGCAAGTCTGTCGATGGTCGAGATTATATCAGCACCGCCGTATTGCAACCAATAAGTATCAAGTGTCAGATGAACGTGCGGAGCCTCGACGATTTCATCAAACACCGTTCTGCCGTTACGCTTAAAAAATTCAAAATGATGGTGATGATAGAAGAACTTAAAGCCCCGCTCTTCCATATATGCGCCGACCTTATCAAGCTGTTTGATCGTTTCGGTGCATTTTTCGGCATCGTTTACGTTCATACTGCCAAGACCGATATATCGACATCCTATAGATTCGTGCTCGCTCATAAGCTTGTCGGTGTCATTAAGTATTCTGTCGATCGGCACGTGCGTAAGTACAGTTTGAAGTCCGTATTTTTTACACACACGACCTATCATTTCAGGCTGAAACACTGCGCCCGAAAATTGAAGGTTAGAATATCCCATATCGGCAAGTCTTTCCGCAGCTTCTGAAAAATGAGCCTCGCTGTCAAGATAATTTCTTATTGAATAAAGATTGATACCCCATTTCACAGCCTTTCAAACGCCCCTTCTTCGGTTTCAGTATATCCGTTTACAACGAGAAGCTCACGGAACGCCTTTGCCGCCGCGTCAAACGCTTCACGGTTACTACTATAAGAAAATTTGTGCTTCATTTCCTCCCCGTCTATTTCGGAATATCCCGAAAAGACCTTAAGATGCGGCTCGAGTGTTGTAACCGTGTCGGTGTTTATCATTCCGAGCATTTTTGCGATCTGTCCGTCACCCTGCCCCGCAGGTACAAGCTCGCCCGTTTTAGTGATAACGTCCTTAATGTGAAAATAATCACTTATCGGGAAGGCGGCGTCAAGTGTTTTCTCGGCAGGCTCACCAACCTGCAGATAGTTGGCAGGGTCATAAACGAATCCGAGTCCCTTCACATTATTGTAAATATCCAATACCCTCTCTGCTGTGTCGCCGTATATGTTCTTTTCATTTTCGTGACACATAATAATTCCGTACTCTTTTCCTATCTCAACCATACGCGAAAGCTTTTCAATAACTGTTTCTCTTTCTCCGTACGCCTCAAAAAAGCTGAACATTCTTACTTTATCTGTCCCGAATATCAATGCAAGCTCGCAGACGTGGCGTATTTCCTTCTCGTATTCCGACATATCGACAGAAATCTTCACCTTGCCGAGCGGTGAGCCGATAGCGGAAACGCCAATGCCCGCTGCGTCAAGCTCGGATTTGTAAAGCTTCGCCTCTTCTGCCGTTATTTTTTTGATGTTTTTCTTATTTATCGAACGAAGCTCGGAAAAACGAATACCGTTTGCATTCAGAGCGTCTATCTGTTCGGCAAGTGTCACGCCGCCTTCGTCCGCAAATGCGCTGAGTCTTATCATCGTACCTCCAAACAGTGTATTATTCACCTGCGCAAAATGAAAACAAATATCAATTTTCGCATTTTATATTAATTACTTACAGACAATGCAAAAAGTTCTCAGATATATTCCAAGCAAGACATAAAACAGTTTTCTCTTTATTTATTATTCCGTGTCAGCGGGAGCTTCGATACGGTCTGACCAATAGCGTCCAATAGCACTGATATACTTAAGAGCATCGCTCCAAAGAGCCTCCGGTAATACGCGAAGCACCCTAAAGGTCTCGAATGACAGCGTTCCTCTGTATCCGATCTCGCGAAGTGCCTCAACGAAGCCTTCCCAATCGCATACCGTTCCCTTTCCGCTTCCAAGATAGGAATACGGCATCATATGGCAGTCAAATATCGAGTTATTATCGTGAAGGTGGAGTATCGTGAGACGCTTTCCGATAGTCAGAAGGTACTGCTTTACGTTCTTCTTTGTCAGGAGTGAGTGTCCTATATCAAAGCAAAATCCGAATATCTCCTCGCCCGCCTCAGCATTGAGCTTGTCTATATACCAACAGGCTTCATCAGCGTCCGCGCAAGGTCCTTCATATGTTATGGCATTTACCGTTTTAAAAAGGTTTTCAAGACATATGATTACCTTATACTTTTTTGCCGCAGGCATAAGCTTTCTGTAGAGCATAAGGTTGGTCTCTATTTCGTCCTTCTTGTCCGTGCGTCCGATAGGATGTACTACGATGGCAGGGCATCCGACGAACGCGCAAACAGCCAAGCACTTTTCAACAGCCATAATTATATGTTCATTTATATCCTCTCTGTCCTTGATCCAGATCGGAAACGGTGCATGCATCTGCGAAAAATAAATTCCGTACTTTTCCGCCGCATTTTTTACGGGTGTAAAGTAATCGAGGATCTCCTCGAGACTTTGGTCAAAAAACGATGTGGGAGCTTCCTCGCTCTTTGCAAGAGCGTTGGGTGAAAGGTAATGATCTATATTGAAATCAATCGCATCAAATCCACAGGATTTGATAAATGCAAATGATGCGTCGGGGTCTTCCTTATTATACCATCCGCCGCCTGTCTGTACTCCAATTCTCAGCATAGTAAAATCCTCCGTTTTTTATTTATTTTAATTTTTTTAACTATCGATTTATTGTACCCCCTAAAAATCTGTTTGTCAAGTAAATTTGGTGATTTTTATTAATT
>JAZODV010000009.1:0-5398 GCA_045597185.1 Eubacteriales bacterium | reverse complement strand
ATACGCCGGATGGCCTTTTGTGCTTTTTGTTGCCTTTTTCCACTTGAATTCGTGACGTCTGTTCCACTTACCTGTTTTTCTCTTTGACATACATCTCCTTTAAAATTTATTTTTCTATCCCCGGGAAGCTCCCGGGGATTTATTTATTTTTTACTGCGTTTTCGTCGTTTTGGTTTGCTTGAGCTACTCTTTATCTTGGAATATAGAGAGACACCGTTATTCATAAGCTTGAAGAAGTAATTAATAAGCCAGAGAACGCCGAGAAGCAGAGCAATCCCCAGGAGAATACCGAAAACAACTTTAAAAGAAGTATCAATGGCAGCCGTCACTTTATCCGAAGGATCCGGAGCTCCGCCAAGACCACCGCCAATATCTATAGGATCCGACACGACCGGGATAACCGTAAGTGCACCGTAATCATCCTTGAAGGTAAGGTCTATTACATCGAAGTCTTTGTATATAGTTTGTTTGGCGTAATAGCTATCAGATCCTTCAATCTCTTCAAAATCATACGCAGAATCTCCCAAAAGATAAAAGAGTCCATTATCTGATTGATAATAATCCGTCGCGGCAAAGCGGAACAGAAACACGGACTTGTTAAGGGCAGTCTGAGCATTGTAATACGATGAAAGTTCATCAACGTTGGATTGATGAACAAGAAGATGCTGCGAAACTGTTGAATCGGATCCACGAAGATCATCAGCTGTTACCTTGACTATAGGTTCAATGTCAGAATAAGTCTCTTCCGGGATCGCACTCCAGCCGAACAGGCCGTTTTCGGTCACGTAATCCCACCAGGTATTATCTGCTTTGTAGGAATCGTTAAGAAAGCTGAAAGTATCACCGAGAACAGCATGATATCTGTTATATCCCATAGTGCGCCCCTCATCCACATGATCGAGCGGATAAAGACCCTTTAGTTTTATATTGTCAAGAACCTCAGAAGAAAAAACGTCAAGCTCACCGTAATCATCACTTATTTCTTTAACGTAATACATATACGGAACTGTAGTAATCTCATAATCAGATGAAGCAAGCAATGTAACCAAATGATCAAAATTCATCTCAATGTCAGCAAGACGAGCAGAAACACCTCCAGCCATAGAACTTATACGATAATCTACAGCAAAACCTAAATCAGTTGATACATCTGAAACAGGCTTCCCAACAAATGAACCATACTCTTCAACAGCTGCTTCATATTCCGAAACAATACTTTCAACCTTATACTCATACCATTCGGCAGTTATCGCATATAGGTTGCCGTAAGTATTAAGGATCTGATCGTCTATGGCAAAGTAAACGCTGGCGACCTCATTCTGATGCCCGATGCCGAGAGAGCTTGTCTGAGTGCGGTAAACGGTGGATTTAAGGTCAAGGCGGATGGTAAGCAGCTCTTCAACTTTGCAGTAAAGTGTTGAATCCGCAGTTTTATTATTACGATATCCTTTACCGTATCCGGTATAGACGTAAGTTCCGGATATAGCGTAGTCCGTTGGCTGATACTGCCCCTCGGTCACAAGCTCGATCCCGGAGACCTTGTATATACGTCGCAAGCTGTCAACAATATCGTAAAGATAATCCGTTGAATTCGGCATCTTAACGTCGCGCAGACGGTATTTTATAAAGCGGTTATCCGAGCTCCTTGAAACCTCATCCAGCTGATACTTGCGGTATATCGGCGTTGTGCTTTCGTCTCTGACGGCGCCGATCTGAATAGTATTACGGTTGCTTTTCGCTATGTTTTTGCACGAAGGATTATACACGTACACGTATATCGCATAATCGCTCTGATCACCGGAATAGTCATAACCGTATTCGAGGAAGGAAAGAATCTGAACGTGTGTCAGAAGCTTGTTTTCTGGGAACAAAGCTTCTGAGAATTTGGCACCACCGATCGTCATTACCTTGAGATCTGACATGACGTCAGATATTGATATATCCGTAACATCCTCAGCTGAGACGAAGAGTGTAAAACAGGAAAGCAAGATAAAAACGCAGAGAATAATACTGATTATTCTTTTAAGCATCAACATCACCAGAAGCTTCCGCGGGATATACTTTCAAAGTAAATCCAGAGTTAATAACGCTATTCACAAGATTGGTTTTTTGTGCATCAGTAACACAATAAGAATCAAAAGAAGCTAAAATAAAACGAAGCCTGCCATTATTATGAACTCCATTGTCAAACGATCCACATCCAACCCCTTCAAATATTCCAGACGAAGCACCCTTTGACAAATATCTGTAAAAACCGTTTCCAAAGGTTAAATTACCGTCTTTTCCCTCTTCCCAATAAATAGAATAACAACCGGGAGCAGAATCAAAAAGTTCAGATGAACGAGTAAATTCTATATTCCAATAAAGACTTACCGAAGAAGGAACATAAAAATCAACAACAACTAAATCCATAGGACCCAAATCAGTATATTCATTTTCCAAATAAACGTAAGAATAATACATATCAAGATCCTCTTCATAGTACGTATTATCCGGCTTATACACATAATCACCCCCGGTCGTTGTACTCGGAGCCTCAGAAGAGGATCCTGTTCCGGTGGACGTTCCCGAGCCGCCGATGATACCGCCAAGACCGTTACCGTCAATAATCGTTCCGGTGTTAATATCTCCGATAACGTCTTTCCCGGTCAGCGCGGATATAAGACCTATTGCAAGTGCTATAGCAAGCACAGCGCAAAGTATAGAAATAAATATTTTAATTAAAAATCACTCCAATCTTTTTTGTTAGTAAAAAGCAGACCCTGCAGAAGCTCCGCAGGGTCCGCATTGAAATTTACTCGAAATATGAAACTGCGGTAACGCCGTAATTAAGCACTGGATATATTGTTACGTTATCGAATTTATCCCCGGCACTTATGGAAATACCGAAATCAAGATCAAATTCAAAAACAGAAATTCCAGCCGGAAGAACGCAAGAATACGAAAAATCATACCCCGCAGGAACTATCATCTGACCGACATAATCGGTCGGATCTGAAGACTTGAATTCGAAATAAGCGCCCGGAGCATCTTCACCAAAGTCAGCTCTTGCAACTGCAAAAGAACGGCCTAAAGCAATAGAATCCTCAAATGTACAAAGAGAAAGCCAAATGCTCGAAGTTGCTTTACCGTCAAGTGTTATAGAACCGTCATCATTGACGGTAACCTCAACACCGTTGATCTCACCGTCGATATTCTCGTAAACCTCAGGATCGAGAATATTAGCATCATTGCGATCCTTCTTATTACCGAAAAGATTTTCGACTTTATCCCCAAATCCCTCGGACGCTTCATAGAAAGGTTGAGCAACATAACCGTAATTCAGAGTAGGATAAATTGTGACGTTATCGAACGAATCGCCTTCGGCAATACTTAAAAACAAGTAATGTTCACTCAAATCAGACCGATCACCTTGCAGCACGGTAAAAGTAACAGAGTCGCCTGAATAAACACGATAGTGCTGAGAGAGTATAAGACCGTCAAATGACCAATGCAAATATGATTCAGCTGCATCCTCTCCAAAGTCAACAGCGCCTATCGTATAAGCAACGCCGCACACTTCATAACCAACCACTTTGTAAAGTGCCAGATCCGAAGCAGCTTTCGCTTTTCCGTCAAGAGTAATTGACCCATCGTCATTTACAGTCACATCAACTCCGTTTTGATCACCTTCGATATTCTCGTAAAACTCGGGATCGAGAATATTCTGACTGTTTCGCGTTTTAGATATGCCTACAGCACTTCCGAGCTTATCGCCGATATCTGAAGACAGCTTACCGTTCTCGATATCAACGAATGCATTTACAAAGCACCCGGCAAGAAGCACAAGCGCAAGGCAGATACTTATTATGGATATTACCTTTACAGGCTTTTTCCAGTTATACCAGATTTTTTTCAAGTTTTAAAATCAACTCCAATCTTTTATTTTTTATTTTTTACGGTTCTGCAGCACCGATTTTTATTACTTTATAACGTTGCAAATCAGGCGGCGGGAAGATTGATAACTCCATGAAAATATGTAGCACCTGCAATGATCTTTTCATTACTTTTGACAACTTCAGAGATATCGCCAAGATCGCCGCCAAGATCGGAATACCAAACGACCTCACATTCACCGGATCCCTCATCGACCACGCATTGAATAACATAGCCGTTATAAATTTCAAACCCAAGCTCATCGTTATAAGAAGAATTTACAAATTCTTCCCAGGTCATATCTTGTTCAGCAGTATAAGTCTTTGTATCGTTACTACCTACAAATTCAAATCTTATTGTAGATACAGCAGACACCTCTCTTATAAAATAGCTTCCGTCTTCTTTAATAGCGTCACCGTAATTGACCGCTACACCCGATTCGTCAACAACGCACATGGTTCCATCCGCCGTTGTAATATTTCCCGAAACATTTTTATATCCATCTGTATTGTGTTCGCTTTGCAGCCACCACGTCCACAAGTTAGTATCACTCAAATACGGTACACCATTAATTTGAAAAGAATATACAGAAATTACAGAATAATTTCCGTCAGATTCAATAAAATCGTTAATGGCAACACAGTCTCCTGATTGAGAAACGATACATTTCGCCCCGTCCTTGCTTACTATATGCTCCATATCAAACAGAAGGTATCCATCGGTATTATAGCCGCTTGTTATCCAAGAATACCATCGCATTCCTTTTTCGGCAACGTATTTTTTACCGTCAATAGAAAAACTAACAAGAGCTATAGTGTCTTCAGAAGACGTGCTGTCTGCAGACGGATCACCACCGAAAATCAAGTTGCTATCATCGAGAAATTCGGAAAGACATCCGGCAAGGAGCAGCGCAAACAAACACAGGGCAACGATAAGAACCACCTTTACCGGTTTGGACATATTATTCCAATCATTTTTCAAATCTTTAAACCAACTCCAATCTTTTGCTTTTATTTTGACGGTCGTGCACTACCGTTTTTTACTTGTTCGCTTTTGCCGATGTGGCGATCAGTTCATCGAAGAAGTACACCGCAACGAGCTCTTCACCGCCAAAACTGTCTCTGAATGTTTTTGCCGACGTTTCGAGAGCGCAATCGCGATCAAGGAAGCTCTTACAATAGTCGAGCAGGGATTCACCCATTTTGCGTTCTCTACCAAACACCTGAGGCAGACGTTCGATCGGAGTGGCATACGTTTTTCCACGAACTCCGGCGACCTCTTTTTCGTCACCTGTAAGCTTAACGTTACAGAAGAAGGTTACGCGGTTAGTGGTTCCTTCTCTGACCTCTCCGGTATCCTCATTTGTGATCTTCCAGGCTTTGTTTTCTGCGATTTCGAATCCTACGATTTTTGACATTTTAATGTCCTCCTAAAAAAATTATTTTTTTACTCTTCCAAGAAGAGATCCGGGAAGAGTATTTTA
>JAZODV010000008.1:0-7168 GCA_045597185.1 Eubacteriales bacterium | reverse complement strand
GTTTATCTTAAAGAGGGCAAGGAATACGCTTGCCATAAGGTAAAAAGAGCGTCCGTTTTCAAGCAATTCGTGCTTCTTGAGATCGAAGGAGTGGGCGATATCGATGCAGCAAACGCGCTCCGCGGCAGGATCGTTTATGCCGATAGGAATGATATTTCCATTGACGAGGACGGATTCTTTATCGCGGATATCATAGGGCTTCCCGTTATAGATATCGAAAGCGGTGAGGAGATAGGTAAGCTCTCGGACGTGTTCAATCTCGGAGCGAGCGATCTTTACGAGATAGATACTGCGGACGGAAAAAAGCTCATCCCGGCTGTCGAGGAATTTATAAAAGAGGTCGATACCGAGCGCGGAATTTTCGTTAAGCTTATAGAAGGAATGTTGGACTGAAATGAGATTTGATATAATGACGCTCTTTCCTGATCTTGTTGCAACGGTTCTTGGGGAGAGTATTATAGGACGTGCCGTGTCCTCTGGTGCAATATCCGTTAAGCAATGGAATATACGCGATTATTCGGATAACAAGCACAGAAGAGTTGACGATACTCCCTACGGCGGAGGCTTTGGAATGCTTATGATGGCACCTCCGATAAGAAATTGCTATGATGCTGTCATTGCAGATTCCGATAAGGGCGCACGAAAAAAAGTTATTTATATGTCACCAAAGGGCAGGGTTCTGACGCAAAAGAAAGCCGAAGAACTTAAAGAAGAATGTGACCAGCTTATAATACTCTGCGGTCATTACGAGGGCGTTGATAGCAGGATAATAGAGGAGATAGTCGATGAGGAGATATCTATCGGAGATTACGTTCTGACAGGCGGTGAAATTCCTGCGTGCATACTTGTTGACTGCGTTGCAAGACTTTGCGATGGCGTGCTGTCCGATCCAGAATGCTTTTCAAAGGAAAGTTTGTCTGACGGCCTCCTTGAATATCCACAATATACAAGGCCGTATGATTACCATGGAATGAAGGTTCCAGATGTTCTATTATCGGGGCATCACGCGAATATTGACAAATGGAGATACGAACAAGCTTTGGATGAGACCATGAAAAAGCGTCCCGATCTTATCAAAGGAACAAAGGAGGTAGATTCATGACCGAAAGCAGGAAACAGCGTACGGAACGAAGCAAAAAGGGAAGCGTTATTCTAAGTTCTCTTAACAGGTTTTCAGCGTGGGTATCGAAAAAGGCAAAGAATGGTTTGTTCGGAAGCATTTTGGGAAGCTATACAAAGGCAAACGAAAAAATGCACACCGGATTTGCATCGTCTTTATTGGGCAAAAGCTCAAAGATTTCAGGGCTTATGAAAAAATTGAGACTTGTCATAGCCGATCAATTTGAAAGAAGCAAAATACTTAACTTTTTGAATCATATTACAAAATTTTTCCTCGTTTGTAAATTAAGATTATATTCTGCATTTTTCTTGACATTTGGTATATATACAGGGCTTGTTTACTTCCTTAAAAGATTTGTTATGATGCAATCGGATGCAAGCGAGTCACTATTGATTTTTGCCGGTGTTGCTGTTATAATTTCTATCCCGTTGTTATTTACAAACAAAAATCTTGCCGAGGCACTTAAGACCAGTAAAGCCGGGTACTTTCTTGTAAGTGATGTTTTCGGCGTCCCCGATGAAAAACTCGACGTCGCTACGACAAAGCATGGGAGAGTTTATAACCTTGCTATATTTATGGGTGTGTTCGTCGGAACTCTTACCTATTTTATAGATCCTGCGTACATTGTTGCAATAATTGCAACAGTTGCAATTATTGCGTTGATAGTGACCTTCCCTGAAATCGGAGTTGTCACGGTAATAGTTTTACTGCCTCTTTTATCTTTAAAAAAATTTGAATTTCTGTTAATATCCTTAACAGCTTTATACGTTTTTGGATATTTTATTAAGCTTATTAGAGGAAAACGTGTTATAAGCTTTGAGATAATTGACCTTTTTGCGGTATTCTTTGCACTTATTATATTGGCTAACGGATCACACGCAAGCAGCTCTGCGGAAATTGCCAAGATGATAGGCCTTTTGATTGGAGCTTTCGCAGCAGGAAAGCTTCTTAGAATAAAGATATGGCAATCAAGATGCTTGATAGCGTCGATCCTATCCGGAACAGTAATGTCTATGCTTATAATTTGGCAAAAGATCACGGAGCTTGCTGGAGATTTTTTGGGATATTCGTTCTTGATATTTGAAAGAGATACCGTACCTTTCTTTAAAGGTAATATACACATTATTTCTAGCTTTTTAGTAGTTTGCATTATACTTAATATTGGAACATTCTATTCTGCAAAGGGAACCAAGCAAAAAATTGTCATTGCTTTGAACTCCATGATATTACTGGGCGCTCTCGTTTTGGTAGGTTCAATGTTTTATATTATTTGTGGTCTTTTTGCATTACTCATCTTTTTCTTTATTATGAGTTATAACACTCTGTCGGTCGTCCTTATGGGGTCAGCTGTTACTGCTGTCGGGGTACTTCTTATACCACAAAACATAAAAAGTGCGGTTGCCTCATTTATATTAAAAGACAACATAGCTTCGCTTATCTCAACCATCAAGGTGTGGGACGGCAGTGTCGAACTGTTAAAAGCAACACTGTTTGTCGGTGTTGGCATCGGTGGCTTTAGATTATTGTATCCGATATATGCGATAGCAGGTGCTGAAGGCGTTTCGGATTGTGGTTCTCTATGGATAAGGATGCTTTGCGAGTTGGGTATCCCGGGCGTGATAGTTTTGATACTGATATTATTTTTGTTTATACAAAACTGTTGCGAGTATCTAAAGAAACCGCTTGGAACAGCATCCAAGGCGTCGATTGCTACAGGTCTATCGTGCGTGATTTTTCTCATTGCAATATCGTTTATCTGTGATATTTTCAGTAATAGCTGCATGTATTATGTGTTTTGGCTACTGCTTTCGGTGGTTTGCTCGGGAATAATAAGCGATCGAGCCGAAATAGAAAAGAATGCAGGGTATACGATCAACACCGAATATGCCGCTACTGTCAGTGTGCGAAAATTATTTTAATGTAAAGGTTTTTGCCGCTCATTTAGCGGCGGAATGGAGATTATTATGGAAGAAAACAAAATGAATAGCCGAAATAAGCTCGGCAGGCTAAATGTGCTTGACATTATCATTATAGTTTTTCTGATATTTGCAATTTCATTGGCTGTTATTTTTACCGTTCCGAAGTTTAGAACAGCGGTGCAATCGGAAAACAAAGCTACTATACAGTATACAGTTGTCTTCTATAACGTTGATGAGACTGTTTATGATAAAATAGAGGTCGGAGTAAATGTTACAGATAATATAGGCGGTATTTCTCTCGGAATTGTAGAAGACACACCGGAATCAGAAATTTCGTACAAGTACATTCTCGTTACCGATCCCGAAACCAAGGAAATACAGGCGCAAAGAAAAGATGACGAGCTTGGAAGGCACAATGTAACCGTAACAGTCGTTGCTACGGCAAATTACAGCGAGGGCACAGGATATGCGGTAGACGGATATGGCATATCTGTAGGAAAAGAAATGAACCTGAGATTTCCTGATTTTTCAGCGGTTGGGTATTGTAATTCTCTAACCGTTGTGAGTGAAAGCTGAAAGGAGACAGACAAATGAAATCGAAAGAAAACAATGCAGGCAAACTTCGTTTTAATATAATAGATGCCTTTATAATTGTTTTGGTTGTCGCTTGTATTGCGGTAGCTATACTTAGGTTTGCAATAGTTGATGATGTTTGGGTAAATGCGTCGGGTGAGAAGTATTACATTACTTTTAAAGCAGACTCACTAAGTTATTCTCAGCTTGAATCAATAGTGGCTTTAGTAGATTCGGACGTATCGGACAGAGGAGATAATTGGGTATACTTTACTAACGAAAACACCAAAATGGGTGATTTGACAGCAATAGAAGGACAAAATCGTGAAACGCTTGTCTTTCAAAATTCCGACGGTTCGATAACACTTGCACCGTATGCAGAAAGTGAGCCGGACGAAAATGTTACTTGGACTCTTACAGGAAAAATACTTTGCCTTGGAAAGTATAACGAAAACAACGGATTTTTGCTTAACAATACACACTATATATCGGCAAACACAGACATATCGGTAAGAACTGCATATTGTGAATTCAATATGACGATAATTGACATTCAAAAATCGATGGAATAAGACGAATATTGTCGTTTTATGTGTAAAATGACCGTTTTTTGCTTGCAATAGTGTTAAAAGTTTATCAAAAAACACAAATCCTTACCCCTTGATTTTAATAGTTTTTTTTGATATACTATATACTGATGATAAATGCAAAAAAGTATTTTGGAGGACTCATATGATTTCCCGCGATGTTACAATAGTAAACAGCATGGGGTTGCACGCAAGACCAGCTACGTTTTTTGTGCAGAACGCTCACAAATTCAAAAGTAGTATTTGGGTTGAAAGCGGAGACCGTAGAGTAAATGCAAAAAGCCTTCTCGGTGTGCTGTCTTTAGGTATTGCAAAAGGAATGACCGTAACTCTCATCGCCGACGGATATGATGAAAAAGAGGCACTTGACGACCTCTCAACGCTGATCGACTCAGGCATCGGAGAACAGGCGCAATAAAACACATGAGGAGAAAAGCTGATGCGGTTGCATCAGCTTTTTTGTAAAACGAATGAATGAAAAAGTAAATACGCGTATTGATTTTCTGCTCAACAAGGCAAACGGATTGCCTCTTGTTCCCGGGGTTTATATTATGAAGGATAAAAACGGACGGGTCATATACGTAGGAAAATCAAGAAAGCTTAAATCAAGAGTTTCTCAATATTTCCAAAACAGCGAAAAGAATATAAAAACCGCAAAAATGGTATCGTCCGTTTATGATTTTGATTATATACTTTGCGAAACAGAAATTGAGGCGTTGACTCTTGAAAACACACTGATAAAGCAATACTCTCCGAGATATAATATCAGACTCAAGGACGCAAAATCCTATCCTTATATAAAAATAACCGCAGAAGAATATCCAAGGCTTACGGTAACCAGACAACGCGCGTCCGATAAGGGGCAATATTTTGGTCCGTACTCGGGTACGTCTACAGCTTATTCTGTTGTGAATATGCTCGAAAAAGCACTCGGACTTCCAACCTGTAAAAGAAAATTCCCGAAGGATATAGGAAAGGAAAGACCGTGTATTTATTGGCAGATGGGCAGGTGCTGCGGTGTTTGTGTTAGCGGTGTTTCAAAAGAGGAATACGCTGAGCTAATACACGTTGCGTCGGATATCTTGAGGGGAAACACGGCGGCGGCTCGCAAAAAGCTTGAGGCTGAAATGTACGCTTATGCGGATGCCGAAAAGTTTGAATCTGCGGCAAGAACACGCGACACAATAAACGCTCTTTCCGCGCTTAGTCAAAAGCAGCACGCCGTATCAGCTCCCGGTACTGAGGTGGACGTTATCGGATTCTTTGGAGACGATATGGGATCGTCAATTTCGGTGTTGTATATTCGTGACGGTGCACTTACAGACAAATCCGAATTCAATTTCGGTGCGGATGAATTGACCGAATCATCGGATATTATTTCCTTTATTTGCCGACACTATCAGATAAGAGAATACGTACCGAAAACGGTATGTGTCTCGGTTGCTTTGCCCTCCGAAGACGAACAGCTACTTTCAGACTGGCTCTCAAAAATGTCGGGAAGAAAAATAACTGTATATACACCTCAAAGAGGAAAATTCAAAGCGCTTTCAGCTTTGGCTGATGAAAATGCCGCAGAATGTGCAAAACGTTACAGAGATAACTCTCAAAAGGACAGCAAGACCTTATTTGATCTTGCCAATCTTTTGAAGCTTGAGTCGCTTCCCGAAAGAATAGAGGCATACGACATTTCGAATTTTGGAAGCGAAATGCTTACTGCGGGTATGATAGTATGTGAAAACGGCAAATTCTTGAAGAGTGATTACAGAGTTTTCAAAATAAAATCTGTTGACGGAACAGACGACTATGCATCAATGAGAGAAGCGCTTTTAAGGCGGTTTTCGCATCTTGAAGATAAGGACGGCTCATTTTCAAAATATCCCGACTTGATACTGCTTGACGGTGGTCGCGGTCACGTTGCAACAGTTAAAAATCTTTTAAATGAACTCGGAATAGATGTTCCGGTATTTGGAATGGTTAAGGACGAGCACCACAAGACACGTGCGCTTACCACTGAGGATGGCGAGATAAATATTGCCAAAGAAAAGCAAATATTTATTCTGATATATAAAATTCAAGAAGAGGTTCACAGATTTACCGTTTCAAGAATGGAAAGCGCTAAAAGTAAAACCATAAAGCGTTCATCTCTTGAAGCCATAGAGGGTATAGGACCTGCAAAAGCAAAGAGACTTCTTGGAGCGTTTGGCGGTATCAGAGGCGTAAAAGCGGCAACGAAGGAAGAGCTTTTGACCGTCAAGGGAATATCCAAGTCCGATGCAGAAAGTATCTATAAATATTTTTACGGAGAAACCTAAATACAATGAGAATTATTACAGGAAAAGCAAGAGGAATAAAGCTTTTAACTCTTGAAGGAGACGCAACAAGACCTACGTCAGAAAGAGCAAAAGAAGCTGTTTTTTCAATGCTTCAGTTTGAAATAGAGGGCAGAACTGTGCTCGATCTGTTCGGCGGCTCGGGACAGCTTGCGCTTGAAGCCTTAAGCAGAGGCGCAAAAAGTGCGGTCGTGGCGGATTCTTCCAAAGCGGCAGTAGCAGTCATCAATAAAAATATTGAAAAGACAAAGCTTCCAGATTGCAGAGTGTTGCTTTCCGATTGGAAGGAAAGCTTGCGTAGACTAAAAGGCGAAAAATTTGACATAGTATTTCTTGATCCGCCGTACGCCATGCGAATCATACCCGATATTCTGACGGCGCTTTTGCCTTATTTGAAACCGACTTCCACGGTAATATGCGAATCGGGATATGATATTTCAAATGACGTTGGAAAAGAGTTTGAAATAATAAAGAACGCAAAATACGGAGTTGCATACGTAACGATAGTAAAGCCAAACAAGGAGGAAAATCAAATATGAAAACTTGTGTGATACCCGGTAGCTTTGATCCGTTTACACTCGGACATTTTGATATTGTAAAACGCGCCGCAAAACTTTTTGATAAGGTCTACGTTGTAAT
>JAZODV010000007.1:0-8506 GCA_045597185.1 Eubacteriales bacterium | reverse complement strand
CAAAAAATTTCGTGTTGTAGATATATGCCGAATTTGACGCACCCTTAAGAGTTATATAATAAAATTCATTGTCCTTCACCGAAGTATTGTAAAGTCCGCTCGGCGTAAGGTTATATTCCTTGCTCCATTCATAATGCTTATTCGTTTCCGGCTCTCTCCAACTTATACCCGAATAAAAGTAATAAATACGTACCGTTTTCGTATCATGTCGGTGCAGTCCCGCATTGTGAGGCTCATGTACCGTTTCATTCGTTATGTGACTGAGCTTTTCCACGGATACCGAAATATCATCTCTGTCGGCAACGCTATAAACATTGCCCGAATCTTTGATTATTTTTCTGATTTCGGAGATATACCCATACAGGCTGTACGCAAATATAAGCGCAAGAGGTATGACCAACAACCGATTTATAAAAAAGAAGCTCAGCACTGCCGCGATTGGAGTTAAAATTATACCGGCGAACCATTTGTCCGATACTCTTGCGTGATTTTCAGACGAGGCCTTGGAGAGATCTTTTCTTATGTTTTCTATTTTCAGTTCTTCTTTTTTCATCTTGGCTGTCCTTTCGGTTTCTCGGTAAAATTATATCATAAAACATAACGCTTTTCAACCCGATATATAAAAATCACCGAGGAATTTATCCTCGGTGAGAACTGTTTTTGATTTTAATCTTATTTTTTGTTTGCTTCAACACCTTTGATGCCGAGCTCTTCGCAGGAGCGTTCAACATCCTTTTCGCTGTCTGCATTAAATTCTTCGTGAAGTATAAAAGTAGCGCTAACACTTACAGCATCGGATTCTCCGGGTGAAAATGATACTACTATAGGACAGCCATCCTCAAAAACGTACAAAAGAACTGTGTTTTCATATATTTCGTCACAGACAAAGCTTTTGCTTGCGGTAAATACGGATGATGCCATCAAAGCGGTAGTTCCCGCTGCCGCGTTGATCTGAGAGGAGAACGATACCGCATATTTTGAATTCATATAGCTTTCAAGATCTTTCGGAAGCCCATCGAATTCATCGGCAAGATCGGTATTTTCAAGAGATAATTCATAAATCGCTTGGGGATCTGAATAATCTCCTTTTCTCAGCTTGTCTACGGTATCCTTAAGCTCATTCTGATATACCGAGGAAGAAACGTACATCTCAATATACTCATCGGAGTTTACCATTTCATCAAGCAAATAAATAATTTCTTCTCCGCAGTCCTCGGCAGACATTTTTTTACCGCCGCAGGATGTAAATGAAAGCGCAAGTAATATAAGGGCAAGCGTACAAATTAAAAGTGATCTTTTCATAGTTTTTCTCATTTTTCAATACAGCTCTCTGATACGTGTAAAACGGTGCATAAGCGGCAGACCGTCACGGTAGAGATGCGAATCGTTCGAAAGCGTCAGAAGCTGAGCGCGCGCGTGCTCGTACGCAGGCTTACCGTTTTTGTCCACCCCCCTGTTGTCTATACGGAGAACACTGAACGCCGAAGTGTGCATTTCAAAATGCGTCGAATAATAAGGAAACGGAATGTCGAGAAGATGACTCATAAATATCTTTCCCACACATTCGTGCGCAAATATCGCAATTCTTTTTTCAACGTTCGCGTTATCGGCAATTTTGTATATTCCCCTGTCGGTGTCGTGCCCGTATCCGAAAGAGGCCACAAAAGCATCGAGCTGCTCGTTTATCGGGTTAAGAACTCTGTCAAAATGATACTGCTCAAGCTTTGGATGAGTATACCAAAGATCTCCCATCTCGCGAACCTCACGGCTCGTCAGAAGCGGCACGTAATCAGTATGAGACCATACCCAATCCAGCTTTTTTTCATTCAGCGGAACCTTCAACCCATCAAGATAATTTTCATTCAGAAAATCCAAGGTTTTAAGCTTAAGGCCTGTGATCTCACACAATGGTTGCGCCGTCTGCATCGCGCGATTTGAGGTTGAAGCATATATTTCGTCGATTCCGAAAAGCGCAAGACGGTGCGCAACAGCCTCTGCCTGTCTTTCGCCAAGAGGCGTAAGCTGATCGGGATCGTATATTGGATCTCCGTGACGAACGTAAAAAATAAGCATAAAAAAGCCTCACAAATTTCATTGTATTTACTCGGTTACAGCACAAAAATAGCGTTTATGTCCGTTTATTACTCAAATCACTTTCAATATTTTAATATAGCTTTCAGCCCTTCAAAGCTTGTGTTATGGTCTTGTTGTCTGTTGTTCTCCAGTCATCGGTTCTGAAAGATCCGGATCCTGTCGGATATCGTCCCCATGCCATACCACCGTCATAATCACACACAACGGCTGTTCCTTCTATCATATCTGTGAGCTGTATCCATTTTGTATTTCCGGATGTGTCTGTATGCTTTATAAAGGTACACGCGAAAACCTGTGCGTATGCAGGCTTGTGACCGCCGAAAAGAGAGTGTGTACTTTTCTTTTGAGTAAGATCCTCTGTGGTCATATAAATTGTCATTTCATTACCGGAAGCACCTGCATAAACGTCCTCATATTTGATAAGGAAGGTAACAGGAGTATCCACACCGTCAATATTAACATTTAATCTGCCTTGGAAAAGCTCGTCGATAATTTCCTTGTCATCGGCACTTGCGCCTTGAACGTTTCCGATATAGTCTGTTAAAACGCGATCGTTTTCAGAATCCTTTTCCATTTGGTTGATAAGATAATCAAAGCTGTTCTCGCCCGTCTTTGTTTCAATCTTGTTGTTAAGAATAGCATCGAATTGATGCATTGCCGTAACTATTGCCTCTTCTGTGGAATCCTGATATATTTCCTCAAGCGGCATAAAGTTGAAGGAAAGCACGGACTCAAGTACATTTTGAGAGGTATCAGCGCCCTCGGCAAATATAAACTTAACGTAAAACGTTTTTTCGTTTCCACTACCCGGCTCAATTATGAAGCCAAATTTAGTTTCTTCGTTTGTGCCTTTATCTATCAGAACGCCGCCCTTTTCAATAGGTGTAGTACATTCGGCATCGCTGTAGATCGTATACACAATATTATTATTGTATGTTATTCCGTCGACCTCATAGCGTGTAACCGAGTTATATCCATAGGTCTCTGTTACAACATCTTGCTTTTTATCACTGTTGTTTCTTACTGTAATAGCAAGAACCGCACTGTTATCCGAAAGAGTTATCTTACTTGAAAGTACGTTACCCGAGACACCCACATTTTGATCAAGAGTACCTCTTTGCGCTATAACTTCTGTTATTTGTATTAGGGGAGGGTCATATTTGTAATCCGCGTCTCCCGAAATGTTTAGAGATCCGCTTATCGCGGCATATCCGACAGTCAACAGTAAAGAGGCAAAGGAGAATACCGTTACACATAATATAAGTAAGCTTCTTTTCATGTGTGGTATCCTCCTTTGTAATTTTTATTTTATTTTACTCATCATCCTTAGGTGTCAGTGCATGCTCAGCTTTGCGCTTTATTATAGCTATTATTTTTTTGAGCGGATGCTTGATATGGTCAGGGGCAACCTTATGATTTGCATGAGCAACGGCGGCTTTTCTGATTATATCTTTGTTTTGTGCTACATCTCTTGAAGGAACGAGTACAACGTCACCCTCGTTAAGTATTTCTCCGTTTGGGTCATATCGGTAAAGCTTATTATTCTTTTCCTTTTCCGGCCATACGACCTCAATAACTTCAACGCCGTTTTCGTCCTCCGGTTCTGTTTCCTCTTCAACGTAATCAATATTTGCAAGCGAAATGTCGGGAGTATGAATAGCTTCCTCGATCGTGGAAGTTTCGACCTTGTTGTCAAGGATTATTACTTCCTCGACCGATTCTTCTGCATATATTTCATCGTAGTCGTCCACCTTGATCTCGTAAACGTAAAGCAGCTTCGTATCTGTAGGGATAAGGAACAATGTTCTTGTCTTATCCTCGTTTTCGTTCATAAGAACGGGAGACTGGATCGTATCACGGATCTCAAGCATTTCTGTAAAGGTCTCTACGTTGAGGAGCTGATATCCGTCGGTATCAAAAGGATTCGTTATTTTTTGAATAAATGATTTATAGCTCTTAATTATTCTGTTTACCTGTATCTCGTAGTTGATGTCGGTATTTCTCGTAAGGTACGCAAAAACAGTCATAACTATCGCGGAAATCACCGAAAGACCGAGGAACACAAACATAAGTATCATAAAGACAGTCTTAAGAGTTTGGTTCTCACATGCAAGTATCTGGTTTACGCCCTCCTCGATATCGGAAGAGGTCGATATATTCACTGTTTTTTGATTGAGCGGTACACAAAGAGCGGTGGAATAGTTGTTTGTTGAGTTCTCCGAAAAGTCCTCACATTCGCCGATAACATTTACATTCAGCTTTATTATAAGCTCGCTCTTTGTGTTGAGCTTATACCTATCGGTAAACTGCGCGGCAATATCATTATACTTGTTAAAATCCACAGAAACGGTTTCTGCTATGGTAAATCTGTTTCCGGTGTCAGATACGGTAGTTTCGGGAACGAGCATATCTGTCTTATCGAGAAGGACCGAGCCGGAAGTGCTATCCTTTACCTTTAAGATGGCATCGATACGGTAAGCATACTCGAAATCTACATTTTTCGCATCCATAACAAGCTCATACCTAAAATCGGCAAAAATTTTATCAACGAGAGCCGCAACGTAAGCTTTATCGGAATCGTCACTGTATGTAGTATCATAAAAATCATTTTGGAATAAATACACACCGTACTTTATATCACTTTTTTCGGCATAAGAAATATAAGTGGCTTTATTCAGTGTAAAATAAGCGACGGATGATAAAATGGTTGCAAGAACAAGAATGGCTAATATCAGCGCTTGCATCCACAGCCATTTTTTTCTGTTTTGCTTATAATTTAATCGCCTAAGTTTTTCAGCTTCAGACATAGCAATCTCCATTCTGCCGCAATATCTGCGACAATTATTCTTTTAGTGAATATTATAAGGTCTTTTTATTCGAAAATACTTCTGAGCCAAAGGCTCGGATATCCGATATATGCTACCTTGAGTTTAACGACACCGAATATATCACCTTCGGTAATATAACCGAAGTCCGGATCTTCATTGGCGTCACCCTTGGTGTAATAGCGATGCTGCCCGTTGATGTTTTCAATATCTACAACGCGGTGAACGATCTTTTCGTTTCCGCCATCCTTTGTGAATATTATAACATCTCCGATCTCAATGCTCTGATCGTCATACTGTTCATAAACGACGGCATCACCGATGTTTATCTCTCCGGACATACTCGGTGTGGCGATAACAATGAGACCAAATCTGAAATGACAGCTTATCAGCATTACAACCGAAATCATAACAGCAAGCACTGCGCCCGTTCCGATATAACTCCATTTACCTATTCGTTTTGTCGCTTGCTTTTGTCGCTTTTCATATAGCAGGGCAATGAAAAGATAAGCAGCGACAGGGAGAAGCATATTGCAAAAAGCATATATAGCATCAGACAAGTTAGGTGAATAGGGGATAAAATAAAACGGGACTGTTAATATGAGTCTGTACACTATTATAGGAAGATAACCGTAACGCTTTGAGATATAATTATACAAGAGGTTTGAGGATACAGCAGTAAACAAAGTGGATCCAACAACGCTCATTAAACGGTTTATCGAGAATATCTGTCCGATCCCACCGCCAAGAAGCAGATCCGAGATAACGGCAATAATATATGACAGAACCGTTATAGGCTTTTCTTCCTGAGATAAAAGTACTGTTCTTATGATTTCGGTCGCAATGATAATAATTGCGCTTGGTAAAAGATTTTTTAAAAAGATTGAAGCATTGAAGCTCGCTCGCGCAACAATAAAGCCGAGAGAGATCCCCGACATATAATACAATGTCAGATAAAGCGCCGCGATGACCGCAAGAAGCATGGTAACCTGGCGTTTGTTGAGTGAATAAGTGATCCTTTTCTTAATTAAAAGGTATACCGCGACGGCGGCAGCGGTAAGTATCGCCGCCGCGGTTATACGCAAGTAATCTGTGGGAATAAAAAGAATCGAAAGGAGGATCGCAAGAACAGAAAGAGATACTGCATACAGAATTTTCTTATCGTATGACATTTCTTTCATTCATGAGTCCTCCTTTCAAAGTTCAAATATTATAAGAATAGATTACGGATTTGTCGATGCCGCAACAGAAGCATAGGGCATCGGGATGGTGATGGTCGATACGACCTGATCTGTCTCACGCTGTACAGTATCGGGAGTGAAGGTAACAGTAACAGTCATTACTACGCTATCACCAGGAGTGAGTGTTGCTGTCTCGGTTGCGATATCCTTCCACGCTGTTACAACGGTGAAGCCTACGTCAGGCTTGCCGAGAGTAACTACAGGCTTGCTAAAAGTGATGTCGGGAAGAGTTGTGTCTTCTGTCTCGTATTTGATCGTAAATTCAGCAACGAGTGAGAAGGATGCAGCTGTTCCGTCGGAGTCCTGAATGGTAACAACGAGGTCGCAGTTATCATCGTTTGACTTGGTGGCGATTCCCGTGACACTGTCAGCAGACGTCGAAACGACTTTAGCGTCGGTAAACTTAACTGCGTTGTGTACGTTTGTGGAAACCTCACCTGTACCGTTGAAGGTTGCAGTACCTGTTATGTTAAGCTGACCGGTTACCGCTGCGTAACCAATGCCCATGACAAGAGCTGCGCAAAGAACGAATGCAACGATTGTGATTCTTCTTTTCTTCATGAGTGTTTTCTCCTTTTGGTGAAATTTTTATGTTCAAAGCAAAGCTTTTAACATCTAAAAAAATAATTCCTTTTTTATTACACTTTGGAACTTTGATTATAGTCCCAAAATGTTTCCAAATAATGAATTTAATATGTGTGTTTTGCAAATAAACGCAAGGCCCACATAATTGAACCCAAAACACATCGAAAAAGCTATAATATTTGGCGTTAATGAATATACCAAGCCTGCAGCTTGGATAAAAAAATTAATTTTTTTGTTGCAAAATCAAAGGTTTTACGAAAAGGATGCCGATTGCCACCTAAGTTTTTACGAAAAATATGCTATCACAAAGCCAATGAAATATTATAAATTGCAAAAACCAAAAGTCCAATCACTTCGATTATCGCATAAAAAGAACTGTGAAAACCACGACCGGATTGATTTTTGTCCAATATCACAAACTTCTTTTTATAATGCTCAAGATTCCAATAGATATCAGAAAATATTATCGAAGGAATTTGAACTGCGCAAAGCAGAGCATTACAAATAGCTATGGGTAAGGACAAAAACTTCGCCCACCCTAAGCATATAGCTAAACAAAAATATGTTGCAGTTAATATCAGCAAAGAAATATTCAGTGTATATAAATGTCCTAATCCGATTTCCAAGTGTATCTTTTTGTAGAACCAATAATTTAGAAACCCTTTTTTATTCTTTCTTATAAAAGTCTTGCTGTTTTTGTTAATTCGAAGATAAGAATCCACGCCAAAACGAAATGATATATAAAGAAACACGGCAAAGATAGCGCATATTATATTGTATGTATAATAATTCATATCTCTACCGCCTTTCTGATTTTATTATAGCACACTTTGGGGCGCTTGTAAAGAGTGATGTATCGGCTACGCCGAAGTGATGTTATGGCTTCGCCATAGTGATGTATTGCTCCTTGGTCGCAAAGTGATGTAATGTTTGCCCACTTCGCCGCAAGCCGAAACATCACTCACGCAGTGAACATCACTGCCGGAGGCTACATCTCTTGCCCGCAAGGGCAAACATCGTTCCAAAAAGATGCCTACTCTATTTCTGCTATGTAAAGAATAACATTTTCGCCATCTTCTCTTGTTACATATCTAATTATCAAGTGTTGCCCGTTGTGTGTTATCACACCGCCGCGATCGGCTGTTTTTTTATAACCGTTTGTTCCGTCAGCATCATTATACGCAAAATAGACTCCATTGATCTCAAAATTCTCGGTTCCTTTTCCGTCCGAGGGGAGCGGTGAGTAATTTTCAACGTATCCTTGCACGGTTGAAACGCTACCTGTTTCCAACATATCTTTGTACGCGTTATATTCAGAAATATGTAATGCAAAAAAGATCAAAAAGACAACTGCGCAAAATCCGCCTATGCAACGAGTTGTCATCTTGAATATTTTTGGTGAAATTTCTTTTGTGTTTATATTTGAGATGCTTAAGGGAGCATGAGATCTTCCTATCAATTTGTCCGCAAAGAAAAAAGCCAATCCGACTATCAATATTGGCAAAAAGCCGAGCGCTTTAACATAGTCAAAACCGAACTCATATAAAACAATTTCCACATCCCCACCGCCTTTCTGATTTTATTATAGCATACTTAGGGGCGCTTGTAAAGTGAAATATTCGGCTGACGCCGAATGTGAAATAATTCACTGCGTGAATTGTGAAATATCTCACTACGTTCGATGTGAAATGAAATTCGCCCTTCACATTTACGAAGCAAATATTTCACAGCGAAGCTATTTCACTTGGGCGTTGCCAAATT
>JAZODV010000006.1:0-4391 GCA_045597185.1 Eubacteriales bacterium | reverse complement strand
ACGGTTATGCCGTTATATTCCTTTTGGACTCTTTCATAGCTTTCAAGGTTTCCGATATCGTAACGCTTTCCGGGCATTTCCATGGCGTGAACCGTTGTTTGCTTGCAGAGCCACGCAATGTAACTTCCGGGTGCATCGGTTCCACAACCGCTTTCAATACCGTGACGTACTCTTTTAGCGTCTTCTTTTGTATAATAATAGAAGGGAGGGCAGCACCAATTCGTTGCCGGTTCGGGCGATTTTTCGGTCATATTGATTATTTTATCGTTTTCATCAATAGTGACGACACCTGATTTCAGCAGCTTTTTCGTTTCTGGCTCAAAGTAACGCAGAACACAGGAGGTGTTCTTTTTCTTTGCATACGAAATAAACGACGTCAGACTGAAATCAAGCACGTTGTCGCCCGCGATAACAAGCATATCACTGTCAAGACCTAACGTATCTATCGCAAACTGAACGTCCTTTACCGCACCGAGACGAGTCTCGTTTGAGGTGGTTCCGTCGTCGATTACGGTTATTTTCTGTGATTTATCCGCCGCCCATTTTTCAAAATATACGGCGTATTTATGATTTGAAATTACGATATATTCGTCAACTATGCCCGAGGCGTCTATGTCGTCAATAAGCCAATCGAGTATGGTCTTATCCTTGACAGACAGAAGCGGTTTTGGAAAATTTTCGGTCAGCGGATAAAGACGTGTTGCGTATCCAGCCGCAAGAATCAAGCATTTCATAGGATGTGTCTCCTTAGTTGAGTTTTACACCGTCTGCCGTGTCGCAGATATGTACAGAATATTTTCCCGTAAGAGCAGGGAAGGCTTTTAAATATTCTTTGGTAACTGTTTCTTTGATGCTTTCTTCAAAAGAGGGGTCAATGAGAGCCATACAGCAGCCTTTAAAGCCAGCTCCCGAAAAACGTCCGCCGTATATTCCATCGGTATGAGTCATGATTTCATATAGCGTTTTTAGCTCGGGAGAGCCTGTCTCCCAATTATATATTGAAGAATGACCGCTTTCAAATGAGAGCTTACCGAATTCTTCAATATCTCCTTTTCTGAATGCTTCAGCGCCCTTTTCTACACGCCTGAATTCCGTGAACCAATGCTCAGCTCGGCGTTTCCAATTTTCAGGCAGACTGTCTTTGTATTTTAGATATACTTCATACGGTACGTCTCTGAGGTTTGTTTCCTCAAACTTACCGTATGGCAGATTTGCATAAGCCTTAAGCGCGTACGCGGCGCTTCGACATTCGTCAACACGCATGTTGAAGGCAGAGCCTGCAAGACTGCGCTCAAGTCCCGAGAAAAATATTGCTATTTTAAAGGGCTTTATATCCTGCGGCTTTGGAATGAGCTCATAGCTGTCGTCGAGCAGATCCATATAGAGGAGATTATCGCGGCGGCAGTATATTTCACAGGACTGATCCAGCTTACCGCAGGAAACACCGACATATTTATTTTCCGCCTTTTTTGCTATTGTGATAAGCTCATTTGGCTCAAGCGTGATGCTGTTGAGCCTACAAAGTGCTGTCAAAAATGTAATGATGACTGCCGCAGACGAAGAAAGACCGCCGATAGGAAGCTCGCCGTCGATAACGGCAGACAGACCTTTACGAAGGGGATAACGCTTATGAAGTGCAATAGTCGCACCGCGCAGGTGGTCAGCCCAATCGTTTTCCTTTACGATAGGTGTTGCTTCAATATGCCATTGTGCACGTTTTTCGAACTGCATCGACTGAATTTCAACGACACCGTTTTCTTTGGGTGCGTATGCAATATGTATTCCTTTGTCGATTGCAAATCCCGTGATCTTTCCTAACTGATGGTCTGAATGGGCACCGATGGGGCACACTCTGTAAGGAGTAAACGCGGTATATAATGGCGGTTTTTTATAGATTTGTTCAAATCTTTCGCTTGCGGTCATAAAAACTCCTTGCTTAATCCCTAAAATACAGGTCTCTTGTATAGACCTTATCGAGTACGTCGGAAATATCGTCGTTGTAACGGTTTGCGATAATCACGTCGGATATTTGCTTGAATTCGTTAAGATCGGTTATAACACGGCTGTTAAAGAACGTACTTTCCTTCAAGGTAGGCTCGTATACAACGACCTCAATACCTTTTGCTTTTATGCGTTTCATAACGCCTTGGATCGAGGACTGACGGAAATTATCACTGCCTGCCTTCATCGTAAGGCGGTAAACACCGACAATTTTGGGTTTCTTCGCGATTATCTGATCGGCAATAAAGTCCTTACGCGTACTGTTTGCAGAAACTATAGCCGATATAATGTTCTGCGGAACGTCGTTGTAATTTGCGAGAAGCTGCTTTGTATCTTTTGGTAGACAGTAACCGCCGTAACCGAAGGACGGATTATTATAGTGAGATCCTATTCTCGGGTCAAGACCGACACCTTCTATAATTGATTTTGTGTCGAGCCCGCGCACGGCGGCGTACGTATCAAGCTCATTGAAGAAGGAAACACGAAGCGCAAGATATGTGTTGGCAAAAAGCTTGACCGCTTCGGCTTCGGTCGTATTCATAAAACGAACCTCTACATCTTCCTTTATAGCGCCCTCCTTCAGCATATTCGCAAATGTCTCTGCCGCCTTGTAAAGTCGCGCGTTTTCAGGCGGAACACCAACGATTATACGGCTTGGATAAAGATTGTCGTACAGTGCGCGCCCTTCACGCAAAAATTCAGGGCTGAACAGGATATTGTCAGAAGAGTATTTTTTGCGCACATCAGCGGTAAAGCCAACGGGTACTGTAGACTTTACTATCATTATTGCATTTGGATTTACAGCCATTACCTGTTCAATAACCGATTCTACAGAGCTTGTATCAAAATAATTTTTTGAAGGGTCATAGTTTGTAGGCGTAGAGATTATGACAAATTCGGCATTTTTATATGCAACTTCTCCGTCGGTCGTCGCCGTGAGGTTAAGGTTCTTACTGGCAAGATATTCCTCGATCTCCTTATCAACGATGGGAGATTCCTTCTCGTTGATCATCGTGACTTTTTCGGGAATGATGTCAACTGCTGTAACCTCATTGTGCTGTGCCAAAAGCACAGCAATAGAAAGACCAACGTATCCTGTCCCTGCGACTGCTATTTTCATAATGCGTAAACTCCTCTTATTTTTTTATATAGAAATTGTAGTACCATTCCGAGAAGCGGCGTAGTCCTTCTCTGAGAGTTGTTGCCGGCTTAAATCCAAAATCACGCTCAAGAGAAGAGGTTTCGGCGTAGGTAATCGGAACGTCTCCGGGTTGCATCGGTACGAGCTTTTTGTGAGCTTCAAAATCGTAATCCGACGGAAGAACGCCCGCGCGAACCAGCTCTTCTTCAAGGATAGTTACAAAGTCAAGCAGGTTTTCGGGACTGTTGTTTCCTATATTGTATATACGGTAGGGAGGAATCGGCAGACCGTCCTCGCCGTCTTCTTTTTTGGGCGCGTTTTGCATAACGTGCTTGACACCTGTGACGATATCGTCAACATAAGTGAAGTCGCGTTTGCAATTTCCGTAGTTGAATATCTGGATGGTCTCGCCATTGAGCAGCTTGTTGGTAAATCCGAAATACGCCATATCGGGACGCCCCGCCGGACCGTAAACAGTAAAGAATCGAAGACCGGTGGAAGGAATATTGTAAAGCTTTGAATAGGCGTGAGCCATAAGCTCATTGCTTTTCTTTGTCGCGGCGTAAAGGCTTACGGGATTGTCCACCTTGTCGTCGGTGGAGTAGGGGATCTTTTTGTTAGTTCCGTAGACCGACGAGGACGACGCATAAACGAGATGCTCAACGGGATGAGCGCGGCATGCCTCGAGAATGTTGTAGAAGCCTATAATGTTAGATTCGATGTAAACGTCGGGATTGGTGATCGAATAACGAACACCAGCCTGAGCCGCGAGATTTACAACGACGGAGAAATTATATTCAGCGAAAAGGGAATCGATAAGTGCCCTGTCGGCGAGATTGCCCTTGATAAAAGTCCAAGAGCAGTCAGGACGGGTCGCCGCGAGTTTTTCTATCTCTAAAAGACGGTATTCTTTTATTGATATGTCATAATAGTCGTTGAGATTGTCAAGCCCGACGATTTTTACACAGTCAACCGAGCGAAGCAGCTCCATGACGAGATTCGAACCGATAAAACCGGCAGCACCGGTAATAAGAACGGTTTTGTTAGATAAATTAATGTTTGGGGTGAGCATAGGGGCTCCTTGATTATCTTTTTTCTTTTTTTATCTTGTTGAAAATTTCTTTGAAATCTGAATTGTAACAACAAATATTAATTGTAATAACGACAATGGCAGAAAATAATGCAGAAACTATCGCTAAGATAAACCATTGCAGATATCCATATATATCAAAATGATTTATAAGAAAAT
>JAZODV010000005.1:0-9514 GCA_045597185.1 Eubacteriales bacterium | reverse complement strand
AAAATATTATGCTCAATAAATCAACGTATCGGGTCGTCGAGGACGTCGACCCCTACAATTTTTAAGGTTTATTCGGTTTATAGAAATATTATTTGCGGTAGGTGTTTCTTTTGTTTTCGTCTCACCGATAAATCCCAATTTCTCGCAAATAATATTGCCGTAAACCTAACGAACCCTTTAATTCATTTTCAACTTTCCATTGACAAAAAGCCGCCGCATTTCGTTCTGCGACAGCTTTTTTGCCTTATTTTATCTCTCCGAAAAGGCGCAGTGCCTCATATGCGGCGTTCTGTTCGGCTTCGCGTTTCGTTTTTCCATTTCCTCTGCCTATAATGTTACTTCCCATTCGCGCCTCGACCTCAAATGTCTTTGCGTGATCGGGGCCCTTTTCGGCAACTGTTACGTAACGGAGCTGCGCAGAGCTGTCCTGCTGTATAAACTGTTGAAGTCGCGTTTTGCAGTCGTGTCCGCATCCGCCATTTCCAACAGTCTCTATCTCTTTTCTCAAAAACGGAAGAACAAAACGCTCCGCGGCATCCATTCCGTCCTCTCCTGCGTCAAGATATATTGCTGCAAGCAGAGCCTCGAAGGCGTCCGACAGTATTGATTTACTCTCGCGTCCGCCGTTCTTTTCCTCTCCAACGCCAAGATACAGATAATCTCCAAGCTCTATCTCTCTTGCAAAGCCCGCAAGCGCGCGCTCGCATACTATCTCGGCTCTCATTTTGGTGAGATCTCCCTCGTCGTGAGCCTTGTATTTTTCAAAAAGCAGACGGCTAGCGGCTATCGACAGCACCGAGTCACCGAGAAACTCAAGTCTTTCATTACAGGTGCTGGGTATCTTTCTGAGCTTCTGCTCGTGCGCGAACGAAGAATGGGTCAGCGCGGTTTCGATAAGCTCCGCATTATTAAATTTATAACCGATACGAGCTTCAAGCTCTGCTCTGTTCTTCGGCATTTCGCTCATTTGCTTCCTGCGCCTCCTTCTCTGCATGCTTTGCGGCTATCTCGGCTTTCCTTTTTGCCTCAAATTTTTCCGCTTCCTTTGCAATATCATAGGTTACTCCCGTATCCACCACGGCTATCGCCTGACGTATCGCGTTCTTGACCGCCTTTGCATTCGACGAGCCGTGCGCCTTTATTACAGGCTTTGAGATACCCAGTATCGGCGCACCGCCGTGCTCCGACGAATCGTATTGATGCTTTAATTCCTTTATGTGTTTTTTTACGAGCAGTGCCGATATTTTAGACACGTTTGAGCTAAGAAACAGATTTTTAAGCTCTGTTATCATAAGCTTTCCCATACCCTCGACCGATTTGAGCAGTATATTACCCGTAAAGCCGTCGGTCACGAGTACGTCACACGCATCAAATGCGAGTTGATTTCCCTCGATATTTCCAATGAAGTTTATGTCATCCGCAGCACTAAGACGCTTATATGCGCTCAGCTGCAGCTCTGTGCCCTTACAGTCCTCGGCGCCGTTATTGAGCAATCCGACACGAGGATTTTTTACGCCGTAATAATTTCTCATATACGCCGCTCCCATTGCCGCGAACTGCAAAAGGCATTCGTCGGTAACCTCTATGTTTGCTCCCGAATCGAGAAGCAACACAGGAGGGCTAAACGGAAGCACCGAGCCTATCGCCGCACGCTTGACACCTCTTATTTTTCTAACTATCAGCGAAGCTCCCGTGAACAGTGCTCCGGAATTTCCCGCACTGACGACGGCGTCTCCCTTTCCCTCCGAAAGAAGCTTAAGAGCCATACTCATCGACGAATCGTTTTTTGAGCGCACTACACAAAGCGGGTCGTCCTCCATCGTTATGACAGTCTTTGTATCGACTATTTCAAAACGTCTCAGGTCAAATCCGTTTTCTTCGGCAATATATTCGATTTTTTCGCGGTCGCCCACAAGAATAAAGCTCGCGCTGTATTCCTGCGATGCGGCATACGCGCCCTTGATTATCTCAAGCGGCGCGTTGTCTCCGCCCATTACATCGACGATTATCCTCATTTATATCTATTCCTCTACTTCTGTCAGCGCTTCAAGCGCTCTTTTTGCAAGCTCCTCGTTCTTTGCCGTCTTACCGCCCTTGACTTTGTAGCCAAGCGGCTCGACTATACCGAAATTCGCGTTCATTGGGGTAAATCTTCCGCCTATACTTCCGCGGCTTACATAATCAGCCATAGCACCGAGAACAGTTGTTCTCGGGAAAATTACAGCTCTCATACCGAGCGCCTGTCTTGCTGCGTTGATACCTGCTACAAGTCCCGATCCCGCAGATTCAACGTAGCCCTCAACTCCCGTCATCTGTCCCGCGAAATAAAGCTCGGGACGGGATTTTACCGAATAGGTCGCGTCAAGAAATCCCGGTGAGTCGAGATATGTGTTTCTATGCATCGTTCCGTAGCGCAGATATTCTGCGTTTTCAAGTCCGGGAATAAGACCGAACACTCTTTTTTGCTCGGGGTAGGTCAGGTGCGTCTGAAATCCCACCAGATTATACATACTTCCCTCAAGATTTTCGCGCCTTAGCTGTACCACGGCGTACGGCTCTTTTTCTGTTCTTGGGTCTGTTATACCTACGGGCTTTAGCGGTCCGTATCTGAGCGTATCATATCCGCGCCTTGCCATTACCTCAACCGGCATACAACCCTCAAATACCTTAAGCTCCTTTTTTGTTTCCTGTTCGTCACGGTCAAAATCGTGAAGCGGAGCTTCTTTGGCGTTTATCAGCTCGTTATAGAACCTGTCGTACTCCTCCGCGGTCATCGGACAGTTTATGTAGTCAGCGTCACCCTTGCCGTATCTTGACGCAAAGAACGCCCTCTCCATGTTGACCGAGCTGAACTCCACTATGGGAGCGGCGGCATCAAAGAAATGCAGTCCTTTTCCTCCAAGGCTTTCTATAAACCTTGCCATCGGCTCTGAAGTCAGAGGTCCCGTGGCTATGACGGTGATACCCTCGGGTACACCGTCACATTCCTTTTCTATCACCTCTACGTCGGGGTGATTTTTTATTTTATCAGTAACATACTCCGAAAATTTCACACGGTCAACGGCAAGCGCGCCGCCTGCAGGAACTTCCGTGGCGTCTGCCGCTTCCATTATAAGCGAGCCGCGGCGACGCATCTCTTCTTTAAGTAATCCCACCGCGTTTGAGAGCGCGGCGGCGCGAAGTGAATTCGAACAGACAAGCTCGGAAAAGCCATCGCTTGTGTGCGCGGGGGTCTTTTTATACGGCTTCATCTCAAAGAGACGCACCGCACATCCTCTTTTAAGTATCTGCCACACCGCCTCACAGCCCGCAAGTCCCGCGCCTATTACGTTTACTATCGGTCTTTCGTTCATTTTTCCTCTATAGGTGTACTTTTTTCAAAGCCACAGCTATCAGTCAGACACACAAGGCTTCCCTTGCGTCTGAAAAGTGTTTTTCCGCATTTCGGACACTTTTCCTCGGTCGGCGTATCCCAAGTTGAAAAATCACATTCGGGATATTTTTCGCAGCCGAAGAACACTGCCTTATTGCGTCCGCGTCTCTTTATGAGCTTACCGCCGCACTTCGGACATTCTCCCGCGCTTTCCTCTATCATCGGCTTTGTAAATTTACATCCGGGGAAATTCGAGCAGGCATAGAAGCTTCCGTATCTTCCGTTTCTTATGACAAGCTCACCGCCACAAAGCTCACATTTAAGACCTGTCTTTTGCGGCTCGGGCTTTTTCTTTACTTCTTTTGTTTCCTCCGGGGTGTTTTCTTCTTTTTGTGCCTTATCTCCGTCGAGTGGCTTTGTGTTACGGCACTTCGGATAGTTAGGGCAGGCGGCAAATCTGCCGAATTTTCCCGTTCTTACTACCATCTTCGCGCCGCACTTCTCACATATCATATCGGTTTCCTCTGCGGGGACTGTAAGATGCTCGCCGCCTGCCTCAAGCGCCGCGTCAAGCTCCTTCTTAAAGCCTTCCCAAAAATCCGCCAAAACCTTTTCGGTCGTGGCTCTTCCGTCCTCGATGCTGTCGAGCATAGTTTCCATATTTGCGGTAAACTTATAGTCAACTATGTCGGCAAAGCTCTCCTTCATAAGCTTTGTCGTTACCTCTCCGAGCTGTGTCGGGGTCAGCACCTTATTATTATCTATTCTGACGTAATCTCTGTCGGTTATCGTCGTAATTATGGTCGAGAAGGTACTGGGTCTGCCTATACCTCTGTCCTCAAGGAATTTGATAAGCGAGCCTTCGGTGTATCTTGGGGGTGCTTCTGTGAAATGCTTTGTCGGTGTTACCTTCTCGCTGTCAAGCATACTTCCCGCCGTCAGATTCGGAAGCTTTATGTCCTCCTCACCCTCGTCGCTATGCTCATCGGCATCCGAATATACCGACAGATATCCCGCAAAGGTCACGGTGTATCCGCTCGTACGGAACAGACTACCCATACAGGTGAAGTCTGCCGTTACCGTTGCATACTTTGCCGATTCCATCTGGCTGGCTATAAATCTGTCCCAGATAAGCTTATATATCTTAAACTGGTCGGAAGTCAGGTGCGACTTTATCTTCTGAGGCTCAAGCGCGGGATTTACCGGTCTTATCGCTTCGTGCGCATCCTGCGCGCCGCTCTTTGTCTTATATACTCTCGGCTTTGCGGGGCAGAACTTTTCACCGTACTTTTCCGTTATGAGTGCTCTTGCCGCCGCCTTTGCGTCGTCAGACACACGGAGAGAGTCGGTACGCATATAGGTTATAAGACCCTGTGTTCCGCCGTTTTCCGCTCCTACGTTTATACCCTCGTATAGCTCCTGCGCCGCTTTCATCGTTCTTGCTGAACGGAATCCGAGCTTTTTGACAGCTTCCTGCTGAAGCGTTGAGGTCGTAAATGGCGGTGCGGGGGTCTTTTGCTTTGTACCTCGTCTTACGTCGGCTACCTTGAATTTTTCGCCGCTTACCGAGTTAACGATACGCATAGCGTCGTCCTCGCAGACAAGCTTCACCTTTTTACCCGCCTCGTCACCGAAATATTTTACCGAGAAGCTTCCGCTCTCCGAAGCAAGTAACGCCTCGATCGTCCAATATTCCTCGGGAACGAACGCGCGTATCTCTTCCTCGCGCTCAACGATTATACGAGTCGCTACCGACTGTGTGCGTCCTGCCGACAGTCCGCTTTTGATACGCTTCCAGAGTATAGGACTCAGCTTATAGCCGACGATACGGTCAAGTATACGTCTTGCCTGCTGAGCGTTTACAAGGTTCATGTCAATGTTTCGGGGATTCTTTATAGCCGCCTTGACGCTTTCCTTATTTACCGCATTGAATTCCGCGCGGAGAGTTTTTTCTACGGGAATGTCAAGTATTTGTGACAGATGCCACGCGATAGCTTCTCCTTCGCGGTCAGGGTCGGTCGCAATGAAGACCTTATTTGCCTTCTTTGCCTCTGCCTTTATCTCCTTGATAAGGTCACCCTTTCCTCTTATATTTATATATCGTGCTTCAAAATTATTTTCAATATCAACTCCGAGCGTGCTTTTGGGAAGGTCGCAGATGTGACCCTTTGAGGCTATTACCTTATAGCCGGAGCCCAGAAAAGTTTTTATATTCGCCGCCTTATGCGGCGACTCGACTATTACAAGATTTGCCATTTGGTTTCCTTTCAATATAATTAAGCTCGCGCGTAAACGCCGCCGGGCATACTCTTTATTAGCCCCTGTATCTCAAGCAGCGTAAGCGACGCGATAATATCTCCTATACTAAGTCCCTCTGCTTTTATTGCGTCGACCGTGACCGCCTCGTATTCGGGAAGCGCGTCGTATACCACCTTCAGCTTTGGGTCGAGTGCGTCATACGCCTTAACTGTTTTATCGCTTTTCCTGATCTCTGCCTCGCCGACCTCTTTGACGGTCGGCTTAGGCTTTTCTGCCGTTTTCTTTTTTCTCGGCGCTATTACTCCCGAAGTGTTTTCCTTCGGCTCATTGCCGCTTCCGTGAGTTTCGGGGAGTATATCAAGACTCCTTAACACCTCTGCGTCATACTCCGGCGCGCCGCTTCGAAGTACTGACATATCTATTTTATGAGAATAGAGCGAGACGAACTCACAGAGAATATCCTTTGAATCAAGAACCGGATGTGCGCCCTCGCGTATCAGCTCGTTAGTTCCTCTTGAATTTGACACGCCGACGTTACCGGGGAGCGCAAAGATCTCTCTTCCCTGCACAAGCGCATCCTTTGCGGTTATCATAGCTCCGCTGTTCATATCGGCTTCAACCACGAATGTCGCCTGTGAAAGCCCGCTGATTATACGGTTTCTCTTAGGAAACGTATAGCTCGCGCCGCGTGTGCCCGGAGCATATTCACTTATTACAGTTCCGTGCTTTACAAGCTCGTCGTATATCTTTTGATGATTTTTGGGATAAACCACATCGATACCCGTTCCGAGCACCGCCACATGCGGTGCGTCTGCGGCAAGAGCTGCTGCCGCTGTGATACCGTCAACTCCGAGCGCCATTCCGCTCACCGTCACAGCGCCCGCAAGCGACAGGTCGTTAGCTATTCTGTACGTCGCTCGACAACCGTATTCACTGACCTTGCGCGTACCGACAATACCGATACAAAGCTCTCCGTCTATATCGGGAAGCTTTCCCTTGACGTAAAGCAGTGTTGGCGGGTCCTGTATTGTGCGAAGCCTTTTCGGGTAGAGTGGATCGTTTATGTGAATTATCGAGATATCCTTTTTCTCGCAGACCATAAGCGTCTCCGAATCAAGATCGATACGCTTATCGCAAAGCTTCCCGATCATTCGTTCGCTCATAAAGCCCGAAAGTCCCGAAAGAGTCTCGCTGTCGGCGCAGTATATATCAAAAGCATCGTCAAAGCGGTCAAGCAGACCTATAATATATCTGCTCGCCACTCCAAGCTGCCTTGAAAGCCATATCCAATACACGAGCCCTCTATCAAGCTCTGCCATAAGTCCACCCCTTTTATTTTGTCAGCTGTCTTTTCTGCTCCCAAAGAATAATAGCCGCGGCCGCCGACGCATTTAGCGACTCAGAGCCTTCCTCTATCGGAATAAATACCCGACGTGTGCTTACATCAAGCACGCCGTCTGAAAGTCCGTGTCCTTCGTTTCCGATAATAAAGCAGTCTCCCGCCTCAATCTTTAACTCATCAAGCCCGACCGCCGTTCTGTCAAGCGCCGCCGCGAATACGCGCCTGCCACATTTCTTTAAAAGCATGATCGCGTTTTCAAGCGAATCGACTCTGTCTATCTTCATCCCGAATATTGCGCCCATCGACGCGCGTACCGTTTTTCCATTGTAAACGTCGGCACAATCTGCGCTTATTATAAGTCTGTCTACCGAAAGCGCCGCCGCGGACCGTATAACCGTTCCGAGATTGCCGGGGTCTCTTACCGACTCGAGTAGCATTATTCTTCCGTTCGTCCATTCGTCAGGACAAATTCCGCTATTATCTATTGTAGCGATTTTTCTTAAATTGTCAAGATGTTTTACGATACATATAATTCCCTCGGGCGATTTTTCCTCCGAAAGGCGCTCAAAAAGGCTGTCAGACAGTACAGTTGCTGCGACCTCACAGTTCAGTTTTTTAGCTTTTTCTATACTTCTTTCACTTATATATACAGTCTCGGGCACAATACCTTTTGACAAAAGCTCTTCTGCAAGCTTAAAGCCGTCAGTCTTGAAGAGTCCGTGCCGGTCTCTGTATTTTTTCTCGGAAAGCGACGCGGCAAGAGTCACGCCTGGATTGTTTTTCGATGTTATTATCTCTCTTTTTATATCCATATTTTTATCATATAATTACAGAAAAAAACCGGTTTGATCACCGGTTTTTTCCTAATTAAGCGTTGAGAGCCGCCTTTGCCTGTGCGCAGATTGCTGCAAATGCTTCCTTATCGGAAACTGCGAGCTCAGCGAGAACCTTACGGTTGAGGTCGATGCCTGCAACCTTGAGACCGTGCATAAGGGTAGAATAGTTCATACCGTTCTGCTTTGCCTGTGCGTTGATTCCTGCGATCCAAAGCTTTCTGAAGTCTCTCTTCTTCTGCTTACGTCCAATATAAGCATAGTTTCCGCTCTTCATAACGGCTTGCTTTGCCATCTTGAAGTGCTTGCTCTTAGCACCCCAGTAGCCCTTAGCTGCCTTCAGTACTTTATTTCTTCTCTTGCGCGTCATCATCGCGCCTTTGATTCTTGCCATCTTCTTTTCCTCCTACCGATTATTTCTGGATGAGACGTCTGATGTTGGCAGCCATCTTGCCGTCAACGTAATCCGCGGTGCGGAGGTGTCTCTTTCTCTTCTGATCTTTCTTGCCGAGTTTGTGGCGATGCTCAGCATGGTTCATTTTTACCTTACCTGTTCCGGTAACAGAAAATCTCTTTGCCGAGGCTTTATGTGTCTTAACCTTTCCCATTTCAAAAACTCCTTTTCTGAATTCTTTTATCACTACGAGACTCTTAAAAGTCTCAATTATGAACTTTTTTATTTGTTCTTTATAGGCGAGACCACCATGCTGAAGAATCGACCCTCGAGTACAGGCGGCTTATCTACCGTTCCGAACTCCGAGATTGCTTCTCTGAATTTTTCAAGCACCTCTTTGCCGATATCCATATGGCTCATCTCTCTGCCCTTGAAGCGCAGCACAACTCTTACCTTGTTGCCCTGTTGCAGAAATCTGATTGCATTTCTTGCCTTGGTCTCAAAGTCATGTGTTTCGATACGGCAGGAAAGCTGAACCTCTTTAAGCTCGACGACCTGCTGCTTTTTCTTCGCTTCCTTCTCGCGCTTATCACGCTCAAAACGGAATTTGCCGTAGTCCATGATCTTGCATACAGGCGGATTGCTCTGTGCCGCCATAAGTACAAGGTCAAGTCCCTTGTCGTAGGCAAGCTCAAGCGCTGCCTGACTTTTCATAATGCCGAGTGTTTCACCCTCGGAACCGATAACTCTGACCTCCGCGAATTTGATCTCCTCGTTGATCTGCATTTCTTTTGCGCTAATCGGGATACACCTCCTAAAATAAAAAGCACGGAGAGCATGATCTCCGCGTCAAAAACCGACCCCGTGCGAGTCTGCTATTGAACCGTACGCGCCTTTGCGGCACGGTGAGAACGGAGATGTTCTGCTTCTTTTTACCGATGTATTATAGCACACCTTTTTTTATTTGTCAACAGTTTTTCTGAAATTTTTTTAATCTTTCAAATTTTGATTTATCGGCGAGTTTGATTCGAAGGGATCTGTAGGGGTCGACGTCCTCGACGACCCGTTTGAAATGATTTAATTAAAATATAATCTCTATAAAGACACGCACAAAATAAATTTATAAAATATTATGCTCAATAAATCAACGTATCGGGTCGTCGAGGACCTCCACCCCTACAATTTTTAAGGTTTATTCGGTTTATAGAAATATTATTTGCGGTAGATTTTTGTTGAGGTTTCGTCTCACCGACAAATCTCAATTTGCCGAGATTATATATCAAGATTCTCCGCGTATTTTGCGTTTTCCTCGA
>JAZODV010000004.1:0-1536 GCA_045597185.1 Eubacteriales bacterium | reverse complement strand
AAGGTGTAACACACTATACCTTGAAGATCAAGACGTGTGAAAAAGGACAGAGAACGTGAAATTCTCTGTCCTTTTTGCCGTAGGGGCGAACTGCGTTCGCCCGCGGGCGTTCACAGAACGCCCCTACGAGGATGATTTTCTGTCGGTAGGTAATACCTGCTTTATGGAAGGCACCCCTTGGCTTCCTTTTTTATATAATATACCTCGCTTTATACGCTGTCGGAGGGATGCCCGTCTGAGTTTTGAATGCGCGGGAAAAGCTGTAAACACTGTCGTAGCCCGATTCGTGCGCTATTTCCGATATACTTTTTCCCGAGGAAACAAGCAGCTCCTTTGCGTGCGCGATACGTGCTTCTCTTATGTATTTCCCAAGCGATATGTGAAGCTCCTTAGTGAACAGCTTGCGCAGATAGATCTCACTGATACCAAGCTCTCGAGAGATGCTTTGACAGACCAATGACGGATCGTCAATATGATCGTGTACGTATTTTTTTGCTTTTGTGATAATAGGTGTAATGCCGGTGGTATTATTATGCTCGGATATGACCGAAACCATTTCATAGAATACAGAAAAGCGTTTAAGCTCGCTTTGCGTATCTTCAAGTCTTGAAAGCTCGGAAAACCTTGAGCAAAGATTATTCAGCGCAGTACTCTGCATAACCTGAAAGCTTAATATATCTTTATTTTCGCTGCTTTCATTTAAAAGAAAATTTATGACTGTAAACCGACCTGATTCCGTGCACTCGCTTTCATAGCTTGCGCCGTGCGGTATTATAAGGGCGTGATCTTTGTCGGATACGATTTTTTTGCCGTTCTGCCGGTAGACCGTTTTTCCGCCCTGCGAAATGATAAGACCGTTCCACACTCGCCTCTCCATTTCGGTTTTCGCGGACTTTTCAAAAAATACAGTGTAGCCTTTACTGAGATTTTTAACCGTAAATCTGTCAAACATATCTTTCTTCCTTGAAAAAGTTTTATAATATAAGTTTAATACACTTTTATGGATAAAATACGCGAAAAAAGTATCGAAAATGTTAAATAATAGGTAAAACTGCTATTGAAACAAGCCGCATTGTGTGTTAAAATCATACTTGCATCATAGCCTGGTTACGAAGCTGCGCTATACAGTACCGTTACGAAGGTTTGCGGAGTTGCTTAATTAAGGAGAAAATATTATGGATTATAATTTTAGCGGAAAAGTTGCAATTTCAACGGGAGCGGCATCCGGAATGGGACTTCTTTTTGCCCGGAATTTTGCTGCGCTTGGCGGAAACGTTGTTTTGTGTGATATAAACGAAGAGGCATTAAAAGAAAAGGTCGATTCTGTTAACCAAAAAGGAGTGGGTAAAGCAATAGGCGTGATATGCGACGTTCGCGACTATGCTCAGGTCTGTTCCGCAAGAGATAAAGCGGTCGAGACGTTTGGCAGAATAGATATTATGGCGAATTTTGCGGGTGGAACAGCCGTAAGAATGCAAAAAGTCGACAGGACACAGTATCCTGAATTTCCGGACGTGCCGATCGATGTGTACGATT
>JAZODV010000003.1:0-16475 GCA_045597185.1 Eubacteriales bacterium | reverse complement strand
TGGTTGCCGCATTTTTGATACCCGAAGGAGTCTGGCAGCTTGTCACCATTATCGGTCTTTGCGTTGTATTTTTGATACCTTGCTTCTACGCATTAAAGCTTGAGGTAAGTGTTGGTGCTTACAAGTGCAAAAATTGCGGTCATGAAATCGTGCCTACCTATTCACAGGCGTTAAATGCGATGCACATGGGATTTACCCGTTATTTAAAATGCCCTAATTGCGGAAAACGCACTTGGTGCAAAAAAGTATTAAAGAAATAAAGAATGGGTTGAGCTGAAGTCTTTATGACAAACGGCTCAACCTGTTTTATATAAAAGGTATTAAGAACTAAAAACAACTTCTTAGCGTTTGCGCGGGCTTTCTGTTGACATTTGTAAAAATCTGTGCTATACTTAAACCCAAATAAAGTCCAAGGTTTATAATGGAGAATTTTATGAAAAGATTTATAAAAGTCGCAGCGTTTTGTCTTGCATTGATTCTTTGTCTTTCTGCTCTCGTTTCCTGCTCCGGTATAAGTAAAATGAACAGAATTGAAAAAAATATAATTGAGCTTCCCAATTCAGGCTACTCTTTTGCAAGACACGGTACGGATGCCGGAAAATCTCACTGGGTGTCGGCACAAATAGAATTAAGAATTAAATTTGACGAAGAAATCGAAAGCTTTTGGGAGATACGGAACGCAACCAATATATGTTTTGTTATTGAATTTGAAAAAAGGAATGACGCAAAGGCATTTGAAAAAGCATACTCAGAACGCTTAGCGGATATGACGGATCCCATTACTAACTTTGACCTTATGTGGTTCCCTGAAGGCGTATGTTTCATCGAACGCTCCGGAAAAGTTGTTATTGTCAGCAATGACGAAGATCTTGCCAAGATGATCTGGCAGTGATAATAAAGGAGAAAAATATGAAGATTTTTATAAAGATAACTGCGGTTTGTCTTATTATGATATTCTCTTTATTGACCTTCATTTCTTGCTCTAATGTTAATAAGATGTATAAGATTGAGAGAAAGATACTTGAGCTTGATAAGGATGAGTACGGTTTGTCACGGGCTGACTCGAACGACCTAAAAACACTTGTTGAATTTTTTCAAAATGAATTTGACGTTAAGCTTGATGGTGGTATAGAATCATATTGGACAATCGTTGATGTGGATGTTGTTGGAAATATATGTTACTTGTTTTCGTTTGAGGATAGCTCCGACGCGAAAACGTGGGAAAATATATTAAAAGAATACGCCGAGAATCCGAATCAACATACTCCGCCGGAATATATTTCAATCTATATTCTATTTGGTTGTTATAATGAGCAGGGATATTGTATCGAAAGTTCCGACAATGTTGTGATATTTTGCTGTGACGAAGAAATTTTTGAAGCACTTTGGAACTGAATAAACATCTCTAAAAAGGCGAGGAATGAAAATTCCTCGCCTTTGATTTTTTAGTCAATATAAAATTTAGGTGTTTTTCCCTTTTCAAGCAGATCGGTAAGTGCTGTGAGAAGGTATTCCGGGCTGTCCGAATAGCAGTTTACCGTGTCGCCGCCGCGGTGGTTTGTGAGGGTTACGTTGTCAAGTCTGATGAACGGATCGTCCTCAGCAAGCGGCTCTGTCGGGAATACCTCAAGCGCGGCACCCATGATCTTTTTCTCCTGCAGAATTTTTGCAAGGTGATCGTAATCAACGAGATACGCTCTTGCCGTATTTATAAACGTGGTGTGAGGCTGCATAAGATCAAGCTCGCGCGCTCCGAGTATTATCTCCTTCTCTTTAGTTCTTGCGTGGAGCGAAACGATATCGGAAGTACTCATAACGGTATCGAGATCTGTAAGCGTTACGTTATATTTCGCAAGATCGGGGTCATCGGGTGATATGTTAGGGTCTGTTGCTATGATATTCACGTTGAACGGCTGAAGCTTTTCGGCAACGAGTCGTCCGATAGTACCAAAACCGATAAGACCTATCGTTTTGTGACGAAGCTCGAAAACGCGTCCGACGTTCGGATACTTTTCAAGCCACTCGCCATTCCTGAGAGCATAGTGTGCACGCGCTACGTTTCTGGTTTCGGCGATCATAAGACAAATAGTAAGCTCAGCAACAGCGTTTCCGTTGTGTGCGGGGTTATAAAGGATATGTATTCCCCTCTCTTTTGCCGCATCGAGATCGAGATTTTCAAGTCCGCCGCGGTTTGTGAGTATGTATTTGAGCTTAGGTGCGGCATCCATAACCTGCTTCGGAACGGGACAAAGATGTACCATAAGCAGATCCGCATCCTTTACTGCGTCATATATCTCGGAAGGCGGGTCAAAGCTGTATGCGCCCTCTTTTTCAAGACGGCAAGCAACGTCTCTTATTTCGTTTCTTGTTTTCGGTCCGAAATACGGGATCGATATAAGCTCTACGTCCGGGAATTTTTTTAAGCAATCCTCATAGAATTTCGGTTCCATAAAATGATCGCTGACACAAACTATTTTCATACTCTTCCTCCATTTTTTGAATTTATCAAAAATTATCACAAAAAACCTTTGACAAATCGCAATATGTGATGTTATAATCTAATTATACACCATATTTTCCATAAATCAACGGTGTTTTGCAAAATGATAAATTCTCAACTTTTCTCAAAGAGGTATATATGTATCAAAACGAACGACTTGACAAAATAGTTGAGCTACTCGGAAAATACAGTTACGTAAGCGTAAAAATTTTGACCGATGAGCTTGACTACAGTACAGCTACAATAAACCGCGATCTCAACCTTCTTCAAAAAAAAGGGCTTATAAAACGAAGCTATGGAGGAATCGAATTGGTTGAAAGCGTAAATATAGCACCTTTTCCCTTCCGTTATCACAAAATGCAGCATATAAAGGACCGTCTCGGAAAAGCGGCGGCTGAGCTTATATCTGACGGTGACACTGTCTTTATCGACGGAGCCACCACAACGGAGTCTATCGGAAAATATCTTTCCGGCAAAAAAAATATCACTGTCATAACAAACAATGTCGCGCTTTTTTTGTATTTAAGCGAACGTAAAACAGATTGTGTCATACTTGGTGGACGAACAATGGAATCCCCCTTTATTCTCGGTGGCAACGAGGTTGAAGCCAATGCGCTGAAATACAAAGCTGACAAAATGTTTTTCTCATCTTCCGGATTTACAGAGTCCGGTGAGATCCACGCCGACGGAGAATATGAGCTTCTTCGCCGCATAATGCGTTCAAATTCAAAGGAATGTTATTATCTTGCAGACCACAACAAGCGAAACGATGACGTTAAAAAGGTGCTGTTCGGGTTTAATGATATTTCGGGAGTTATAAGCGATTACGATTTTTCGGATGGGACAAAGAAAAAACACCAAAACACCCTATTCATCTATGTAGAGTAACAGAAAAAAGTCGCATTTCTGCGACTTTTTTCTGTGTATGCTTTATTTGCTGAGTCTTGCCTCAAGTGCTGCAAGCTCTTCCTTAAGCTCTGCGGGAACGCTGTCACCAACGAACTCATAGAATTCCTTGATGTTCTTAACGTCGTCGAGCCATGCTGCGTTGTCTACCGAGAGAAGCTCCTTCATTGTGTCAACGGTGATACCGTCAAGTCCTTCAATGTCGATGTCCTCTGCGTTAGGAACGTATCCGATAGGTGTGAGCTTTGCGTCGATCTTGCCCTCGCAACGCTTGATGATCCAGAGAAGAACGCGGAGGTTGTCTCCGAATCCGGGCCAGATGAAGTTGCCTTCGTCATCGGTTCTGAACCAGTTGACGTGGAAGATCTGGGGTGCGTTGGGAATTACCTTGCCCATATCGAGCCAGTGTTTCCAATAGCTACCCATATTGTAACCTACGAAGGGTCTCATTGCCATGGGGTCACGGCGAACAACACCGACAGCACCTGCCGCTGCTGCTGTTGTCTCGGATGCCATGATAGAGCCTACGAAGGTACCGTTCTGCCAGCTTGTTGACTGATATACCAGAGGTGCAGTCTTTGCGCGGCGTCCGCCAAATACGATAGCGGATACCGGAACACCGGTCAGGCTATTGAACTCAGGCGAGATGCAAGGACAGTTGATCGCCTTTGCAGTAAAGCGGCTGTTAGGATGCGCTCCGCAAGTGCTCTTGTCCTTCTTGTCGTACTTTGTGCAGTCCCAAGGATTGCCCTTCCAGTCGATTGCGTTTCCGGGCTTCGGAGGATTCTTGTCGAGACCTTCCCACCAAACTGTATTGTTCTCTGTGTTATGAACAACGTTGGTGAAGATGGTGTCCTTCATTGTTGTATAAAGAGCGTTCGGGTTGGAGTTGAGGTTTGTTCCGGGTGCTACGCCGAAGAAGCCGTTCTCGGGGTTTACTGCCCAGAGTCTGCCGTCCTTACCGACACGAAGCCAAGCGATATCGTCACCTACGCACCATACCTTATAGCCCTTCTTGCGATAGATCTCAGGCGGAATGAGCATTGCGAGGTTGGTCTTTCCGCAAGCAGACGGGAATGCGGCACAAACGTACTTTGTCTCGCCGTCGGGATACTCAATTCCGAGAATGAGCATATGCTCAGCCATCCAGCCCTCTTTGCGTCCGAGGTAGGATGCGATACGGAGAGCAAAGCACTTCTTTCCGAGAAGAACGTTTCCGCCGTAACCGGAGTTTACCGACATAATTGTATTATCCTGGGGGAAATGAACGATATAGCGGTTGTTTTCATCAATGTCTGCGCGTGCGTGGAGACCCTTGATGTAGTCTGCGCTGTCGCCGAGTGCTTCAAGAACGTCTGTTCCAACGCGTGTCATAATGAGCATGTTGAGAACAACGTATATAGAGTCTGTAAGCTCGATTCCGTACTTTGCAAAGTCAGAGCCGACAACACCCATGGAATAAGGAATTACGTACATTGTTCTTCCCTGCATAGAGCCTGTGTAGAGCTTCTTGAGCTTTGCATACATCTCTGTGGGATCCATCCAGTTGTTTACGTTTCCTGCCTCTTCCTTTGTGGGGGTGCAGATAAAGGTTCTGTCCTCAACGCGAGCTACGTCGTTGACTGCGGTTCTGTGGAGATAGCATCCGGGGAGAAGCTCCTGATTGAGTTTGATCATCTCTCCTGTTGAGCAAGCCTCTGCTCTGAGTGCCTCTGCCTGCTCCTCAGTGCCGTCGATCCATACGATCTTGTCGGGTTTGGTCATTGCTGCCATCTCGTCTATCCAATTAAGGACATACTTGTTGGTGGTCATTGCTGTCATAATAGTTTTTTCCTCCGTTTATTCATAAATATTATAAAAACCGTATTTTGAAGCCATATAGCCTCATTGTTAATTTTACAACATTCTTGCAAGAATTGCAAGAGGATTATTCATTTTTCTACTTTGTTTACAAATAAGATATATAAAATATATATTTTTTACAAATATTTGACAAAATATTTTCGCTTTTATTTGCATTATGAGTAAACATATGGTATAATAGTTTCATAATTGTGATCTTCACGCGCAAAAAACGCATACCCCGACACATTCTTCTATAGCTGAAACTTATTTGGAGTAAAAATGCGAGATACGATAAAACAAAAGAAACGGTTCGGGCACTCCTCAAGAAGTGTTATTTCGGATCCAAAGCAATATCTAAGCTTCTTTTTGGCTTTTATGATAGTTCAGACTCTTTTTTGGACTCTTCTCATAACAATGGGCGTAAACAACCGTCACGCGCACAAAACGCTGACCGAGGAGTACCGTTATCACGTTATAATAACCGGTCTCAGTCACTCAAAATACACCGAGCTCAGAAATCAGGACAATAATTACAGATTGCAGGATCCCGAGCTTAAGAGTTGGCCCGCTATTGATTTCGGTCTTCCGTCGACATCCGACGGTTTTGGCAATAGAGTCTATAGCGTAGGGCTTGTTCTGAACGAAAACGATCCCGAAAGGTCGTTTAATTATTTCAAATCTCAAATGGAAAGAAATAATGTCAGAATAAGTCAAAGTGATTACGAGTTAACTCCGCGCTATACCGACGACCCTTATCGAAACGAAAAAAATAACGTCGTGCTTCTTATCCTTTTTATAGTTTGTGGAGCTATTTCGGTATTATTCGGAATTCTGACAGTAAAATTCAAAAAGCCACCGAAGGAAAACGAACAAGGAGACAGAATATACGTCTCTACTATGTCGGAAAGTGTATATACCACCTCAAAAAAGGTGTTTTTTACGCTTATGATAATGTTTGGTGCGGCGTCGCTCGTGTTTCTTCTATTCCGTATAACCGCAGGAAATGAGATAGTCTATTTTTTCCTTCTTCTCTTTCTCATTTTCGTTTGCGCAGCATTTCTCACAGTTCTCGGTAACACGCGTGTAAACCACTATAAATTCAAATACGGAATATATATGACATTTGGCGCAAGCTTCAAGCGTCTGTATTCGATTTCGGTCAGAGAAATGATGACAGTATCTCTTTCCACGATCCCCTTCTCTCTTGGGATCTCGCTTCTTATTTGTTCGCTCGTATACCGTCCTGTCGGAGTTTCTATGACTCTTCCGTTTGAAGCGGTTCTTGGGCTTCTTGCTTTGAATGTTATAATGGTGCTTGCATCGACTTATCTTCCAATGAAGGCTATGATAAAAAAGCCACCCATCGCGTTGCTCTCCGCCGAAGACAACTCCAACCTCGTTATATCTCCGCGACGCTCGATAAAGTTCCCGTCAAATGGGTTTCCCGCAAAGTACGAGCTTTTTGGCATGTGGCGTTTCCGCAAGTATTATCTTAAGCTCGTCGCGGTCGCGGTCGCGTTTTCCACCGTATTCCTTTGCGGACTCTACATAAAGGAAATGACACAAAAAGCCGCGGGGCTTGACACTCACGAATTCGTCGTAACGGCTACCGAATCGGGTATTTCGGAATCGGGGATCAACACAGTAAGCCTCTCCCTTAAAGAGGACCCTTCCTTTAAGTATATATATTGGCAAGACAGCACGGTTGCCACTACCTATAGCATTCACGCTCTTTTTAAGCCTGAAAATGTACTGAAAAGTAAATATATATACGATATTCCCTCTATTGGTGGAAATCGCAAAAGGTGCTACGACAACGGTTTTACAAAGACCACCGACAGCTTTGAAATGGTAGCCTACAGCAAAGCTCTTATAGATACGGTTGTGGAGAACGGCATATACAAAATTGAAGGCGATCCATATTCCGTCATAAATAATGACAACACTATTATTATCAGTGAAAACATAAGCACACTGCCATATTATGATTTTAACGTGGGTGATAAGATAGTAATAGCAGTGCCGATAGAAGCCGCCTTGGAACAGGACGCGCAGCTTCTCAGCGGAAACAGGCGCGAGGCAGCTCTCACTAAATATATAGAAAACGCAATATTTGAATACAAAGAATATACCGTCGGCGCCATCATAGAAACGAGCGGTGAGAACGGAAATATAACCGTGGGTCTTAACTACGAAATATATTCCGAAATAATAGACAGATTCTTTGAAGAGGAGGATAAAGACGAAATACCGCCTCTTATGAACGAATTGCTTATATTCACCGAAAAGGACGCATCTGCTGACGATCTCGCACGGCTTAGAGCCACTATTGAGGACGAATTTTCACTTTACGATTATAAGGTAAGTGAGACATATAACACCGTTCGCAACCGTCTAACCAAGGAAGGCGGTCAGAACGCGGTCATACTTACAGTATCGTACATAATAATGCTTCTCTCTCCGATAGTCTGGTTCTTTTCACAGCTCCAGTTTTACCGCAGAAGAAACAAAGAAATGTATATACTCCGCGCACTCGGCGCAGTTGACAAGCGACTGAAACGCATTTATATCGTTTCGGGCGTTGTGCTGTCTCTCTTTAGCGCGGCGGTTACGCTGATAATGAGTTATGCTGCCGATTATCTGATATATATTTTCTGCGCCGCGTTTCTTCCGTCAGACAGTATTCTTGGAAGAATAAACTACAGCTTCTACATGCCGCTTGACGCACTTATTATATGTATCGTCTCGGCGGTGCTTTGCGGATTTCTATCATCTTGGTTACCATTCCTTTTCAGAAAACACCTAAAATCCAAATCCGAATATACAACATACTAAGGAAAGGAAGCCTTTAATATGGAAGACAGAAAAATCATTCTCGAATGTGAGAACGTAATAAAACAATACACACAGTATGATGCGGTCGTAACAGCTGTCAATCGCGCAAAGCTCACGGTATATGACCGTGAATTCGTTGCTATAATAGGTACGTCGGGGTCGGGAAAAAGTACCCTTTTGCATATTCTTGCAGGTCTTGATAAGCCCACGTCAGGTAAAATAACAATACGTGGAAATGACATAACGCAAATGAACCCGGACGAGCTTGCCGAGTTCAGAGGAAGATATATGGGTATGGTATTCCAGAGTCATAATCTGATACCGCAGTTTACGGCTCTTGAAAATATACTTATCCCTACTATGATATGCAATCGTAAGGAAGAATCGTATCAGGAAAATCTCAAAAAGCTCGTAACAAGCCTTGATCTTTCGGAAAGAATGCACCACCTTCCATCCGAGCTTTCGGGGGGACAGCAGCAGAGAGTTGCAATAGCACGCGCGCTTATAAATCTTCCTCAGATAGTTTTTGCCGACGAGCCTACGGGAAACCTTGACAGAGCCAACGCCGATGAAGTTCTTGACCTGCTTCTTAAGACGAAGGATCTTCTGACGCAAACTCTCATTATGGTCACGCACGACATGAAGATCGCAGAGCGTGCCGACCGTATCTTACAGATGGAAAACGGAATACTTACCCCGTATGACAAATGACAATATACTTGCCATTGGGTAACTTTCAATTCTCACTAAAAAGATGCTGTCTCATTTTTTCTTTTGAGACAGCATCTTTTTGTTTATTCTTTGTTTTCGGGGTCTTTCGATCTTCTCTTTTTTCTGACACGCTTTACTAATACAACTATACCGAACACAGCCAGACCAAAAATGACTCCAAAAGGCACTACATATATCAAAACGATAAAAAGCCCTTTAAAGAATTCACCAACATTGCCAAGGCTTTCCTTGAATGCTTCGGCAACCTCATCACCGTATGTCTTTTCTTCCACCGCCGTATAAGTTATTACTTCTCTCAAAGAAAGTTTAACGGTCGATCTAGTTATTTTGTTATCAAGATTTTTTAGCAGCTCGTTGTAATAATTAAGCTGAACATCGATCTCGGTAAGCTCGGAATTTATCTTCTGCCACGTCTCAAAATCGGTATTTACATCAACGTTCTCAAGCATAGAGAGAAGTCCCGTGCGTTTTGATTCGAGTGTTCTTATACGGGATTCATACGAAAAATACGTTTCTGTCACGTCATCTGTTGAAGTTGAAAGATTCGTGATATTCAAAAGCTTTCCAAGCTCATCAAGAAATTTTTCAAAGTTTTCTGACGGTATTTTTATCGTATATTCCGCGCGTCGCTCCACCTTGCCGTCAGTATAATAGCTCGCGCTCTCGCTCGCACTTGAATTTGCAATATTTCCTCCGACGCTTGCTATTAAGTCTTTAAGCTCTACGGTCGCTTTTGCGTAATCCTTTGTCTCGGCACTGACGGTTGCATTTTTGATTATCTTTGCTTCGTTTACTTTTTCCGCCGACATATCTTCCTTCGATACGGAAGAATCTTCTGTCGCGCCTATCTCGGGTGAATAAGAATCGCTTTCATTTGCAGATTTTCCGCAAGAAAAAAGGGCAAAAAGCAGAACGGCAACGACCGCAAATACCGTTATTATACGAATATACTTTTTCATAATTACTCCTCTTTCGTTCAATTATTTTCAAAAAGATTTATAAGCTCGGTGACAAATTCATCAGACGGCAAGACCTTTGGTGAATAGTCAAAAAGTATCCCGTAAAAAATATTTTCTTCAGAATACTCAAGATACGGAGTTACCACTCTGCCGTCACCGAAGGATATCCATACTTTATATTTCAGTGTTTCGGCGCCTCCAAGCAATTCACCCGAAACGGATAACGAATCTTTAAGTGCTTCTGCGTTTTCCACGTTTTCAAATGCCTTGAAATACAGCTTGGCGCCGTCCGACAGCATAAGCGAAAGCCTACCGTTATACAAAACCGTGTCGACTTCACTGTCATCTATAGCTGTCATCACAGCCTTGCTTTCATTTAGCAAATTTTCGAGATCTTTTTTTATATCAGGCACGCCCCACTCAGGCTGTGTTCCGTCTGTCGCTAAAGTTACATCTTCTGCTTCCTCTGTCAGCGCATTCTCGGCATCCTCTGCTAAGTTCTTATCCCCCGGGTCCTCACCTTTTGCACCTCCGAGAGCAAGATTCATTCCCACAATAAGAGTTGCGGCAAGAATACATATACACGCCGCCAATACAATAACCAAACGTATGCTCTTTATATTTGTTTTATGCTTATACTTAAGTGCAGCTGTTGCAACGTGCGGGTCGATCTCTCCAATTGCTTCATAAAGAACGAGCAGCTTTTCATTCTTACTCTCTTTCATAAAAGCCCCTCCTTCTCAAGAAGCTCACGAAGGGCAATACGCATACGAAACAGTGTGGTTTTAACCTTCGATTCACTGATACCTATAGCCGCTGCTATATCCGAAATATTCTCGGACCAAAAATATCTGCGTATAAACATCGCGCGTTTTTCTTCGCTTTGAGAGATTATAAAATTATTAAGCGCGTCTTTTAGTCTATCGTTGTCAAAATCGTTTTCAATACTGCTTTTATCTGGAATACATTCAAGAAGCTCCGCTGTCACGGCATATGCTCCGCCGCGCTTTTCTCTGTGCTTTGCGCGGTAACGGCTGACCGATATATTTCTGATTATCCTTGACAAAAATACGCCCAGATATATCGGTCTTTCTTCCGGCATTCTGTTCCACGCGGCAAGATATGTATCATTTACACACTCCTCGGCATCCTCGTTTGATGAAAGCAAGGAAAGAGATGTGCTCTTGAGCATTCTGCCGTATTTTATATCGGTTTCTTTTATGGCGCGCTCGCTTCTTTCCCAATAAAGATCGACTATTTGATTGTCCTCCATTATTTCACCTCCAAGAAAGTTTTTTGCTCGCTTTACAAATAATGTCGCCGTTTTTGCAGTACGGTTACACTAATTACAAAAAAATTCCGATAAAGCGAACACTCTATCGGAACTTTTTTATTTTTTTCTTCCGAATCCAATGCGATCGCGAAGTTTAAATACATATAAGGAAACAAGTCTTGTAATCAAAATGTCATACAGCAAAAAAATAACGTTTCCGACAACACAGTAGATAAGATATGTTATTTTTTTACCAATGCCCGGCACAAGCTCCACGGATATTCCCGTAAAAAGAAGCTCAAACATGAGAAATACCGCCACAAGCGATAGGTTAAAAACAAGGAATTTGAGTATATATGCGATCCACTTGGGGAATTTTTCAAGCTTTGATTTGATTATCGGGTAATAGCCAGAAAAGAGATACATTATTGCCGCAGTTTTTACGGGAAGCAACAAGAGAGCCACCGTTGCGGTTACTCCGTACGTCAGCCACGGCCAAAACCCCTTTGCCTCTATAACAGCGACAACAACGAGCAAAGACGCTATCATGGCCGCAGACATATCAAGCGCCTCGACAAACGCACCGAGCATCAGAATAACTACTCCGAACGCCGACAGCACTGAGCATAGCGCGAGGTTTTTTATCTTTTTTGATATACGCATTATCTTACCTCAATGACAGTTACAGCAACAGTCCATACACATAAGGCAAGAGCAAATATCACAAATACCGCAGGACGACGTACGTACAGTCTGATATCCGCCGTTATATCCTTGCGTGTGTCGTCGGAGCATTTCTCTTGCATTCGCGTATTCGGTATTATGCGGATCTCTGGCGCACGCGCGGTCATAATAATTTTGCGCGTCAACGTAGTGTCCTTTCGCCATAAGCACTGTACCGTACAAAAAGTCCCACTCAGCATCTCGTCTGTCGGGGGAAATGCCCTCGAGAAGTCGCTCGGCTTCGGCAATATTCCTGTTATTTATAGCAACACGTACACGTCTGTATATATCGCTGCCGCTTGAGCCCTCATTATCAACACGAGGACCTGCGTTATAATACGAGCCGCCGTACGACGATCCGTGTCCTGCGGCACTGCCCTGCCCTTTGCCCGAACGCTCAGCCTGTATCTGCTCGTATGCGGCGTTGACCTCTTTCATTTTTTCACCCGCGAGATCGGCTAGATCAGAGTCTCTGTACTTGTCGGGGTGATATTTTCTTGCAAGGTCTCTGTATGCTTTTTTTATTTCATCATCGGTCGCATCTCTGGATACGCCGAGTATCTTGTAAGGGTCGTTCATTGTCACAAATCCTTTTTCTCAATTTATTGTTTCACTGTGTTTTTCGGGATAAAGCGCACGGTGTGCCGCATCGGGCATTCCAAGATAGAGTATGTTACGTATTATTGCAAATATATCGTTTTGTCCCTCTGATATTTCCATGAGATCAAACGCATCCGATGCCGCCATAAGCTCTGCCGAGAGTGCATTGAAAATATTTTCGAGTTCTGTATCTGACAACTCCCTTCCGCTATACAGCAAAGCAAACGGATTATATCTGTTTTTCTTTATGTCGTCGCAATAATCGTCGGCGGCATCTATAATATAAAGCCATCTGCCGAGATGAAAACCGAGCTTTGACATTATCCTTGATTCTCTTAACGGAAGCCCGAGTGACAAAAGCTCTCCCATAAGATGTCCAAAGCAATCGGCAGGCGTATCAACAGACAGAATTCCGCTTTTTTCTATCTCCGACAGCGCAGAAAGCCTTTTTATAATAATATTCTCGGCGTCGGCTATTTGCTTACGGGCTTTTCTTGCCATACCAAGCATAAAACCTTTTCCTATTCGCGCTTTGACACGTTTTCCGCCTTTTTCGTCGGCAATATCGTCCCCGAGCTTATGGTAAGCGAGCAAAATACCGACTACCGCGCAAAAATCAAGCTCGTCGCAAGGGTCTGCCATCGAACGCTTTTTTATAGGATGCGCCACACACCGACGTACCGATATTTTCGGTTTTGCCCCCGTTGCCGCAAGCCTCAGAAGTGCCGCAAAAGTTATATCATAGCTTAAAGTTAAGCGAGATAACTGTCCCGTACATTTTCCAAGTGAACGGCAAAGACCGCAATATACCGCGCGGTAGTATTCGTTCTCCCTGACCTTAAGCTCGGGAGCATATGTTTTTATATAGCCGAACATTATTTTTCAGCGTGCTTCTCGTAAAGATGCTCGTAGTCGGAATAATCCGAATTAACGGTAACCGCTGACTTGATCGCAGGATAAGCCTTGTCTTTAAAAACAAGATTGCGTAAATATGCTTCGCCGTATGTATCTATAGCTTTGTCTGTACTTTCAAATCCCCATTCCTTTGTAAGATAGTCAAGCTCTGCATAAAAATCCGCATCTGAAAGAGTGACGCCGAGATCTTTTCCGCAAGCTATTATTATTATATCCTCGATAAGCCAGAGCTTTGCCTCGTTGCTTATATATTCGTCTGTAATACCCATGGCTTTTGCATATTCTTCATAGCTTTCTATTCCATAATAATAGTAGTACATGGATGCGTTGTACTCATATCTGGCTTTGTAGTTGTCAGAAAGAATATTTTTATATGTTGAGAACTGCTCCTCGGGAAGAACAGTTATCTCGGATATTTTATGAATAGCATCGCATATCTTGCTCGAAAGCATAATGTCATATTGGTCAAGATTGTCGATTATCATAAGCTCACGGTAATACTCTCTGTACTCCGCGAGTGTTTCAAATTCTTCGGAGGTGTATTCTTTTATCGTTTCATCGGTAAATTTGTATTCATCAACTATTGCATTAACGGTTATTTCAAAAACCGCATCGACTCCCGCAAGATCAGTCGCGTGATAGTTTTCGGGGAATGTCACTTTAGTGCTGACTTTAGTACCGACCTCGACTCCATAAAGATCAGCGTCAAAGCCGTCTATGTATCCGGTGTTTTCAGTAAGATCAATAAAGCTGCCTTTAGCAGTTCCGCCTTCAAAGGCTTCTCCATCGATATATCCGACAAAATCAATGCAAAGCTTGTCGCCCTTTTGAGTGGGCCTGTCGGTTATCTCAGTATAGTATCCGTATTTCTCAGCAATCTCCGCAAGAGCCTTGTCCACATCTTCGTCCTCAACGTAAACGCTTATGTCTATGCTGAGAGCTTTGTAATCTCCAAGTATAATATACGGTGCGAGCGACTCCTCGGTCATGTCCATGCAAGGATATTTTCCTATCTGAGTCTGCGTCGTCGTTACATCGGTCGTTTCTGCCGCCGCAGTGGTATCGGCAACATCTGAATTACCCGATCCGCAGGAAACAAGTAAAAGCACGCACGCAAGCATCAATGCAATAACAGCTATAATTTTTCGGTTCATAATAATACCTTCCATACTATATTATGTTATACATTATACCATACATTTTCCGTAATATCAAGAACCGAGCGCAACAATTCACCCTAAAAACACACAAATAACATAAAAAATCAAATCGATTGACAAACAAACTTGTATATGGTATAATATTTATTTGCAGAAAGAAAGGTAGGTGACGGCAATGAACAACGGTAGACACAACCCAAAGGACGATTTCTGGGATATCCAAAAGCTTATCCCAAGAACAGAAAAACCTCGTTATACAAAAAGACCCGAACCCGACGTTTCGGCTGTCGAAATTGTTTCGAACGCTCCCGAGAAAAGAAATGCCGAATCCCGTCTGACCTTTTCCTCACAGACTAAGCATATCGCGCAGACGCACACACCGACAGACACCTACGTGCCTATAAGTCCTCTTATAAATAATGTCAAAATTTATAAATGGAATAACAATTACAATTATTACGAGGATTTTAAAAAAGATGCCGAAAGACTTTTTTGTGCTTCGGCTCCGCCTTGCCCTCATAAGCAGTTCTTTTCTTACGTTCCTCAATACGTTCAGCTTGACCGCGAACAGCTATCGTGGTATCTCTATTTCCGCGATTGCGTAAGGCATGGGAGCTTTCCCGAGACGGATCACAGCTATATTACCCTTCTTATCTATGAAATAATCAATCTCGGAGAGCTTATCGACGTAAATGAAGGTCAGAAATTGCTTTGTGAGCTTCACAAACATTACAGACACAGCTTTCCAAGGCTTGACAGATATCTCGGCGAGTGGATATGCGATTATTCGCTTATACATCATTTGCCGCCGCCTCTGAACTTTTGCACACAAGAGCTTGCCGAAAGCTCTTCGCTCAAGGAATTTTACGTTTATTTTGAAGGAAACGACGCCGCAAACTCCTACGCAAAGCTGCTTATGAAATTCTGCTCGGCTTACGACTATACAAAAAGTAAATTTGCAGTCGGTGAAAACCTCGAAATTTATGAAAAGCACATTTTGTCAGCACTTTCCAGTGTCATCGGTCTTTGCTCGGACGAAAACGGTCTTTTATCCAAGGCAGGACTTGAAAGCAATATGATAATGCGTGATGCCTACACAGGCGCGCTCTGTGCCTCGGAAGTAAAACGCAGACTTGAAATAGAGTTCTGCTCTTTTTCTCGCTCCCACGAGTTAAGATTTCTTGTCGCCGATATAATAAAATATTCTGAAAACAAAATACGAGCCTATCTCGGCATAAAATCAAAGTTAAGCGTTTTTGGACTTCCTAAAAATATAAAGGACGTCCTTGATGCTTATTTTGCCGAAAATCTGCAAAGTATAAGGTGCAAGAAAACAGCCACAGACCGAACCGCAGAGGAATATGAAAAGCTCTATGATGCCCCAAAAACCGAGCTTTCGTTTGAAAACGCGGAAAAAATAGAGGAATACTCATGGAACACCACGGGGCTTCTCATAGATGCATTTGACGGCGAAGATAATGACACAGAAATTACCAAATCACCCGAAGTCGAACAAAGTAATCTTTCGTCAGAGTTTTCTCCAATCGAAGAAATGAAAAACCGACTCGGAGAAAAGTATGATTTCATAATATATGCTTTAAACGAAAAATTCAAAAGCCAACGCGATCTCGCATCAAGGCTTTCGCTTATGACCGACGCACTTGCAGATGAAATAAACGACCTCGCCGCAGATATTCTCGGTGATATAATACTTGAAGAAAATGACGGCGGATACACACTAATCGAAGATTATAGGGAGTTGTTCTGAAATGATTGACGAAAATATAAAGAAAATACCAAAACGTGTGCTTACCTCGCTCCTCTCATCAATATCCGCAGGAGTTGTTCCGAGAAGCGGCGCACCTTATATCGCGATTGGACGAGCTGATGAGATATCCGCTCTTCTTTCCGACCTTGAGCTTGTCAACGAGGGCGGCGGCTGTATGCGTTTTCTCATAGGACGTTACGGAAGCGGAAAAAGCTTCCTCATTCAGCTTATGCGAGGATATGCGCTTGAGCGCGGCTTC
>JAZODV010000002.1:0-12404 GCA_045597185.1 Eubacteriales bacterium | reverse complement strand
TAAAAAAGACAGCCGCACGTGAGCGGCTGCCTGAGATTGTAATGCGATGTCAAACTTTCTGTGCCCCTTTCAGGGGTTAAGCCTGTATTTGCCCCTTATAGGGGCTGTGCAAACCACCGGTTGAACCGGTGGTTTTGATTTATTTTACGTTCTTCGTCCACTCGACAGCGAGGTCTACCCAGCACGCGACGTTCGGACGTATCATATCGGGTCTGCCGTTTGCCGTTTCCTCGTTTGCAAGAGAGAGGCCGTGAGGTCCTTCGGGGAAGATGTGAAGCTCGTACGGTACTTTGTTTTTCGTCAGAGCGTCGGCAAGAAGGAGGGAATTCTGAACGGGAACCGCATTGTCTGTAACGGTGTGCCAGATAAATGCGGGAGGAGTTGTTGGGTCAACATGAAGCTCAAGGGACCATTCCGCAATCGTTTCGGGGGATACCGAGTCGTCGCCCGACAGTCTTTTGATAGAGCCCTTGTGAGCGAACTCACCTGCCGTAATAACGGGATAGGCAAGTATCATTCCATTAGGACGTCCGATGCCCTCGGGCTGACCTTCAAATTCTTTTTTCAGCGCGTCGCAGTTCCAGAGAATACCAGACGATGCCGCAAGATGACCGCCTGCTGAGAATCCGATAATAAATATTCTGTCGGGGTCTACGTTATATTTGTCGGCGTTCTTTCTGATATGAGCGATAGAGCGCGCAGCTTCGGTAACGGGCTCGTATTTAAGTACTTCGGGATATATTGAGTACATAAGAAGGAAGGCATTAAATCCGTTTCCGAGAAAACGCGACACTACAAGTTCTGCTTCTCTTGGTGAGAGCGAACCGTATCCGCCTCCGGGACATACGACGATAGCTGGGCGGCGCGGAGCTTTCAGACCCGGATTATTATCCCATACGTATGTCGTAAGCGTTGCTTTTGGATACTGTTCGGAAAGTGAAATAGTTTCGTATAGCATATTGAGAAAATTCCTTTCAAAAAATTTACCATACTATATTATAACATAACTAAAAACGTATTTCAATGTCAAACAGTCCAAAATTGAAATGCGTTTTTTGGATATAATGACAATGTTATTTTGTGTGGGTTGACAAAACTTTTTCGAGAAGGTAAAATTTACAGTGACAGTTAAGCGATTTTTTTCATATATTTGTACAGAGCGACATTTATGAAAGGTACATTATATATGAAACCGAACTTTGAAGAAAAATATTTTTTTGCGGCAAACAGCGGCAGCGGATTTATCGGCGGATACAAGCAGCTTATCGAAAAGGCGGAGCGCGTTTTTATAATCAAGGGCGGTCCGGGAACCGGAAAGAGCAGCTTTATGCGCGAGATAGGCAGAAATGCCGAAAAAAACGGCGCGCATACGGTGTATTACTACTGTTCATCCGATCCCGATTCACTTGATGCGGTTTTTGTTGATTCGCGACAGCTTTTTCTTGACGGCACCGCACCGCACGCGGTAGAGCCAAGTCTGCCCGGTGCTAAGGACGAGATTGTAAATCTCGGCGCGTTTTGGGACAGTGCAAGACTTTCATCCGAGAAAGAGCGCATAGCCTGTATTTCAAAGCAAAAGACAGATGCTTTCTCTGCCGCGTATAAATATCTTTCAGCCGCCGAAAAGCTTTCGAAAGCTGCCGAAAAGCTGATAGCTCCTGCCATTCTTATGGGTAAGCTTGAACGTGCTGCAGAGCGTATATGTAACGCTTTGCCGACTGAAAAGAATGGAAAAACTACCGAAATATACACGACGTCGTACGGTATGAAGGGTAAAGTCGAGCTTGACACACTTGAGAGGCGCGCAGGAGTTATATTCGGTGTCAGCGATACTCTCGGCACGGCGCATTTTTTTCTTGACGCACTCAAAGAAATTTCCGAAAAAACAAATCACAGCATAACGGTATCATACGACCCGCTTTGTCCGGAGCAGGTAGAAGCGGTATATTTCGAACGTGCCGAGGTGCTTTACAAGAAAAATGCAGACGGATATAAAAAGATAAATATGCAACGCTTTATTGATACGGATATGTCGGCTTCGGTGCGTTCGGACATAAAAAAGGCACTCAAAACTCGTAACACCTGTGTGGAATACGCGCTTGATGCAATGAAACGTGCGTCGGAGTATCATTTTGCGCTTGAAAAGATATACGGCGAGGCGATGGATTTTTCCGCAAAGGAAGAGTTTACCGACAATTTTATAGGAGAGCTTTTTGATACAAAATAAACCACAAAATTAAGGAATATAAAAGATGAAGATCACATTATTTGCACTCAACGGTTCATACAACCATACAAATTTAGCCCTGCGGCGCTTGCGTCCTTTCCTTGAGAAAGAAGGATACAACGTGACTGTTGTAGAAGCGGGACTTCGTGACGGAGATTCGGCTTTGCTTGAGTCGCTGCACAGAGAAAACGCCGATATGTACGGATTTTCCTGCTATATATGGAATATAAACAGAATGATATCGCTCGCAAAAGATTTAAAGTCGATACGCCCGGACTGCTACACGGTATTTGGCGGTCCGGAGGTGTCCTACGATACAGAACGCTTTTCGGAGTATAATTTTATTGACTGTATAATAAGCGGTGCGGGGGAGAGCGCGCTCGTTTCGGTATGTAAAAATTTTGTTGACGGAATAAAGCCCGAACGCTTTATCGACGGCGGTAAAACAGATCTGTCGGACGGAATACTTTACAGGGAGGACGAGCCGCACAAGACCACACTTTACTATGAATCGTCTGTCGGCTGTCCGTTTTCCTGCGCGTTCTGTCTTTCGTCGGCAACGAGAGGCGTCAGCGCAAAAAGCGTAGAGCAAACGCTTTCAGAGCTTTACGACTTCGAAAGGCTTGACGGCGATTTTATAATAAAGCTTGTTGACAGGACCTTTAATTTTAACATAGACAGAGCAAACGCGATCTGGAGAGGACTTCTTGACCCAAAATACACAAAACGTTATCAGTTTGAAATCTGTGCAACGCTTTTTAATGATGAGAGCTTCGAGATACTTAAAAAATTCCCGAGAGGGAAGATACAGCTTGAAGCAGGGCTTCAAAGTACAAACGAAGAAACACTAAGGGCGGTCTCAAGACACCTTGACTCGCAAAAAACACTCGATATTTGCAAAAAAATAAAGCGAAACGGTAATATTCATCTTCATCTGGATCTTATCGCGGGACTTCCTTATGAGGACTATGAGACATTTAAAAAATCATTTAACGATGCATACTCTGCCTGCGAGCAGCTGCAGCTCGGATTTTTAAAGATGCTACACGGAACGGCACTCAGACGCGACGCGGACAAGCACGGCTATAAGTTTTCGGCAGAACCGCCGTATACCGTGCTAAAAAATAAATGGATAAGCTATTCTGAAATAAGAAAACTTGACGCAATAGCAGACCTTCTCGAAAGATATTCAAACAGCGGACATTTTAAGATCTGTCTTGAATACGCGATATCCTTCGCCGAGTCTCCATTTGACTTTTTCGACGGTCTTCTTGATCATATTTCAAAAAACGACGGACGGAATATACGCAAAATAGGACAGAACGACGCCTACGCATTGCTTTTTGCGTTTGCATCAAGTCTCCCCAATATAAATACCGATATTCTTACACAAAAGCTGCACGACGACTATACCGCATCCGAGGTCAGACGACCGCCGAGAGTTATCAGGTGAAAAGTGTGTATATCCAATAGATTAGTCCGTATATCCAACCCGAAAAGATACCGTAAAGTAAAACGGGACCCGCAACGGTAAAAATTTTCGCACCGACACCAAGTATAAAGCCTTCTGCTTTCGAGTCGATGGCCGGGGAAACAACAGAATTTGCAAATCCGGTTATAGGGACAAGCGTTCCCGCGCCCGCAAATTTTGCAATGCTTTTAAACCAACCAAGCCCTGTAAAGAGCGCGGCAAAGAATATAAGAGTTATAGAAGTAAGCGTTCCTGCGTCATTCTTTGAAAAGTCCAAAAGCATATATAGCTCACGCAGTCCTTCGGCTATAGTACAGATAGTGCCGCCCACGAGAAAAGAGTTGACGCAGTCCTTGCCGATTGGAGACTTTTTTGCTCTTCCCTCGGCGTATTTTTTGTAATTCTTTTTGCTTATATTCATATTTAAGACCATTGCTTTTGCGTTAGCAAAAGCTTCCTTTCATGTGGAATTGTGGCAGGTTTGGCTTTGCCAAATTGCCGCGAGGATTTTTGCGGCAAAAGCCACAAAACACGAAGTTTGAAATTTTATTTTCAAACTTTCTCCCGAAAAAGATTTTTATATTATTTTTTGTAAAAAAGCAAAAAATATACCTTTTTCAAGTAACAAATACAAAAGACCGAGATGACCTCGGTCTTTTGTGATTTTATTCGTTTTCTGTTTGTGAAATTTCTCGCTTGAGAATATATTTTGCTTCACCGCCACGTACCGTTTCTGCGGTCAGAATTACTGTGTCAATATCGGCACGTGAGGGAATATCGAACATTATCGACGTCATCATATTCTCAAGTATTGCGCGAAGCCCGCGGGCTCCCGTGTTTCGGTCAAGTGCGAGCTGTGCGACAGCGTCAAGTGCGCCTTCGTCAAATTCAAGCTTGACTCCGTCCATCTCGAAAAGCTTTTTGTACTGCTTTACAAGCGAGCTCTTCGGCTCTGTAATGATTCGTACAAGAGCCTCTTTATCAAGGTCAGAGAGGGGAACGATAACTGGAAGACGACCCACAAGCTCGGGGATAAGACCGAACACTACGTTGTCGTGAGGTATGACCTCTTTAAATATTCCGGTTTTGCGTTTTTCACTCTTTTTGAGTATCTCACCCGAAAATCCGACCGTTTGATTACCCTTACGCTTTTCAACGAGCTGTTCAAGAGTATCGAACGCACCGCCGCAGATGAAGAGTATATTCTCGGTATTTATCTGTATGAATTCCTGATTCGGATGCTTGCGTCCACCCTGCGGGGGAACGTTTGCAACAGTTCCTTCGAGAATTTTAAGCAGTGCCTGCTGTACACCCTCACCCGAAACGTCACGTGTAATAGAACGGTTTTCGCTTCGTCTTGCTATCTTGTCTATTTCGTCGATATAGATGATACCGCGCTCGGCAAGTCCGATGTCGTAGTCTGCCGCCTGAATGAGCTTCAGTAGTATATTCTCAACGTCCTCACCGACGTAGCCCGCCTCGGTAAGAGTGGTTGCGTCGGCTATTGCGAAGGGAACTTTGAGCGTTTTTGCAAGCGTTTGCGCAAGATAGGTCTTACCGACACCTGTCGGGCCTATGAGCAGAACGTTGCTTTTCTGAAGATCGACCTCGTCCTCGTTTGTCTCAGCCTTTGGTACCTCGCGTCCTCTGCGGCGCTTCGGCTTTGCTGTTGCCTCTTTGCTGAGTACGCGTTTATAATGGTTGTAAACTGCGACCGACAGCGCGACCTTTGCGTCATCCTGACCGATAACGTACTGGTCAAGAGTTGCCTTTATCTGCTTTGGCTTCGGAAGGTTTCCGAGAGTCAGATCGTCGTTAACTGCAGCTGCGGCTTCTTCGCTTTCGAGAATAAGCTCCTGACACGCATCAACGCAGAAATCACAGATGTAAAGCCCCGTTGGTGCGGGGATCAGATAGTTCACCTGATTCTCGTTTCGTGCGCAGAACGAGCAATATCTTAAATTGTTTCCTTTTGAATTACCGTTTTTGGTGTTGTTTGCCATGTTGCTCCCGATGCGCTTATGCGCGCTTTGTCATAATCTTGTCGATGATTCCGTAGTTCAGTGCGTCTTCTGCCGAGAGGAAGTTATCGCGGTCGGTATCGAGACAGACTTGCTCATAGCTCTTACCCGTGTTTTCTGCAAGTATACGGTTGAGACGCTCCTTGATGCGGAGGATATTGTCGGCGTGTATCTTTATATCCGATGCCTGACCGCGGAAGCCGCCGAGAGGCTGGTGTATCATTATTTCGCTGTTGGGAAGGGCATAACGCTTACCCTTTGTGCCTGCGGAAAGAAGGAACGCACCCATGCTTGCCGCCATACCCACACATATAGTGGATACGTCGCATTTTACGAAATTCATAGTGTCATATATTGCAAGACCTGCCGTTACAGAACCGCCCGGGCTGTTGATATAGAACGAGATGTCCTTATCGGGGTCTTGTGCTTCAAGGAAAAGCATCTGGGCGACGACTAGAGACGCGGTCGTATCGTTTACCTCTTCGGAGAGGAAAATGATACGGTCGTTAAGAAGACGCGAGAAGATATCGTAGGATCTCTCTCCGCGTCCTGTCTGCTCAACGACCATAGGGACGAGTGAATCGCTTGGAAAATTACGGTTATACATATATAATCCATTCCTTTCTGTTTATAAGACGAAGAGAGTTGAGACCAACCCTCTTCGGCTTAAAACATTGATGTAAATTATTCTGCCTTGGGCTCTTCTGCGGGAGCGTCGGTCTTTTCCTCGACCTTTTCTTCTGCGGGCTTCTTTGCGGCAGGCTTCTTTCTTGTGGTTGTTTTCTTTGCTACGGGCTTCTTTTCTTCCTTAGCCTCAGGTGCCTTATCGGTAACAACTGCCTTTTCTCTTACGAGGTCAAGAGCGTGCTGAACCTTGAGGTCTTCCTTGATAGCGTCTGCCGAAACGATTTCGAGAACCTGCTCCTTTGTGATCTTGTTCTCGGTTGCGATACGCTCAATTTCGGCGTCTGCTTCCTCGTCGGAGATAGCGATACCTTCAAGAACAGCGATCTTCTCAAGAGCAAGACGCATCTTAACGTTTCTTTCAGCCTCGGGACGAGCCTGCTCACGCATCTTGTCAAGGTCAAGACCTGTGTACTTGAAGTACATATCAAGGCTCATACCCTGCATACGGAGACGAGTGTCGTAGTCACGGATGATGTTTTCTGCCTCTGTGTCGATCATAGCTGCGGGAATGTCAGCTACGAGCTTATCGAGAAGAACGTTTACGATAGCGTCACGAACCTCGTTCTCGGCTGTGTTATCGTGCCTCTTCTGGATTTTTGCCTTAACGTCGGCCTTATATTCATCGAACGTATCAAATTCGGAAATATCTTTTGCGAATTCGTCGTCAAGTGTAGGAAGCTCAACTGTATTTATAGCGTGGAGCTTGATCTTGAATATAACAGGCTTGCCTGCAAGCTCTTTTGCGTGATACTCTTCGGGGAAGGTTACATTGATATCGAACTCGTCACCGATATTGTGACCTACTACCTGTTCCTCAAATCCGGGGATAAACTGACCCGAACCGAGCTTCAGGGGAGACTTTTCTGCCTTGCCGCCGTCAAATGCAACGCCGTCGCAGAAACCCTCGTAGTCGATAGTTACAGTGTCGCCGTTCTCGGCTGCTCTGTCTGTTACCTCGATCTCACGGGAGTTTCTCTGCTGAGCAATGGAAATTTCCTCGTCAACCTCGGCGTCGGTGACCTCGACAACTGTGCGTTCTGCATTGATTCCGAGATAGTCGGATATCTCAACGTCGGGCTTTACGTATACCTTTGCGCTGAGAACAACACCCTCACCGTCCTCCATCGAAACGATGTCAAACTCGGGTCTGGAAACAGGGTTAATGTCTGCTTCCTTGATTGCGTTCTCGTATGCGTCGGGAAGTACTTCATTTATAGCATCCTCATAGAAGATACCCTTGCCGTACATTTTTTCAACGATAGAACGGGGGGCTTTACCCTTTCTGAAGCCGGGAATGTTGAATTTCTTAAGCTCGCGCTTTGCAACCTTATCAACGGCTGCTGCGAAAACATCGGCCTCTACCTTGAATTCCAGCTCATACTGGCTGTGTTCTTTCTTTTCTGCTTTGAGTAAGCTCATTTTATATGTCCTCCAAAAAATTTTTCATGCTGAATATTTTGAACATCAATATATTTTAATGTATTTTATCTAAATTGTCAAGAGCTTTCGTCAATTTTACTAAATAAAATCGGGAAAAATCGGCATTGCGGCAAAATTCAGGAAATCTGCGGACGTCAAAATCATCTCGATACCGTCATAAACGAAGCTTTTAGACAGGTTATACGTTCCGTGTATGTGTCCGAAAAAGCATTTTTTAATGCCAAACTCTTTTAGCAGGTCAACTATCTCGGTACACACAAAATCGCGCCAGACGGGTGGAAAATGCAAAAATACAAGTATTTCTACATTGTCATCACCGCGAAGCTTTACCGCTTCGTTGAGACTTAAGCGTAGTCTTACAGCTTCGCGGTTTACGATTTTTTCATAATCTACTTCGCCAACCACATTTTGCTGTGCCTTGTCGGTAAACCAGCCGCGAGAGCCGCAAATAATAAAATCGTCCAGACGGTAAGCGTTGTTGTACAGAAAATTTATCGTAGATATTTTGTTTTTTTCAAAAAACGCATTCATTTTTGAAGCGGTGGACCACCAAAAATCGTGATTTCCTTTTCCTATATATTTAGTACCTGGTAGGGAATCAATAAATTTAAGGTCGGCAAGCGCGTCATCGAGCTTGAGTGCCCACGAGATATCTCCTGCGATAACAAGATCGTCTCTGTCTGTCAGAACTGCATTTAAATTTTTTTGAATTTTTGCGGTGTAATCGGTCCAGCGAGAGCCGAAAACGTCCATTGATTTATTTATGCCCTCACCGATAGAAAGGTGCAGGTCAGAAATAACGAAAAGTGACATAATAATCTCCATTCCGTCCTCGTTGAGGCGGCACTAAAAATTGCGTGAACAGTAATCCTAACCTTAAAAGATATAAACTTTCACGCTCTCTCCGTGAATAATTTTTGGATTCCGTGAAATGATAATAAGGAGAAAAACATTAAGTTTTTCAATTAAAACTCAAGGAGCCAAAAAAATGAACGACAAGAAATGCGGAAATCATTACAATGACGGTATTACCTGTGACGTTAAGAACTGTCAGTACCATTGTGGCGAGCACTACTGCAGCGCAAACAAGATAGCTGTAGGTCCCAGCTCTGCTGAGACAAGTGCAGACACCGTTTGCGCAACCTTCAAGCCCAAGGCTGAATAAGCATCTTTGAGCCTTCGCTTTTGCGAGGGCTCTTATTTACTTATATATTCAAGCACCGAGTCGGGCATTTCACATACCTTTACGACCTTTGTAAAGTTTACCTTTCTATCTGCAATTCCGCAAAGAGGGTAGGGGATCTCGGTGTTTGTTTTTGACGAAAGCTCGTCGAGCGCGGCGAGAGCCTCAGAGGGCTTCTCACCCGTGAGAGATTCGTAAACGTCTGCAGCAAATTTATACGGACTTGCCGTAGAGTCTATAACCATAGGCGCCGTGTCTCCCGTGTCCTTTACGTAATCCTTTGCGGCACAGAAGGCGACTGCTGTGTGAGTATCGTGTAGATAACCGTACTTTAGGAAATCTTCCTTTATGCAGGCGGCTGTAGCCTTTTCGTCGGCGTAATAGCCTACGAAATTCTTGTCGATCTCGGCTTTTTCCTCGGCAGATACGGTGTAGCATCCTCTCTCTGAAAGCTCTTTCATATATTTTGCGGTCTTTTCACTTCCCGCAACAAAATAAAGCAGTCTTTCGAGATTGCTCGATATAAGTATATCCATTGAGGGCGACATTGTGAGGTGGAATTTGCGGTTACGGTCGTAGGTTCCCGTTTTAAGAAAATCTGTGAGAATATTATTTACGTTTGACGCGCAGATAAGCTTGCCGATAGGGAGTCCCATAAGCTTTGCGATATACGCGGCAAATATATTTCCGAAGTTACCCGTGGGAACACATACGTTGAAGGTTTCGCCGTTCTTGAGCTTTCCTGCATTTATAAGATCACAGTACGCCGAAACGTAATAAACTATCTGAGGCGCTAGGCGTCCGAGATTTATTGAGTTTGCGCTTGAAAGGAAAACGCCCTTTTCGTTGAGCTTTTCGGCAAACTCGCGGTCGGAGAATATTTTTTTGACACCCGTCTGCGCGTCGTCGAAGTTTCCTTCTATTGCGCAAACGTTTACGTTATTACCCTCCTGCGTTGCCATTTGGAGCTTCTGAACGCGGCTTACACCGTCAACCGGGTAAAACACCATTATTTTTACGCCGTCAACGTCGCGATATCCCTCAAGCGCGGCTTTACCCGTGTCCCCCGAGGTCGCTACAAGAATAAGAGCTGTTCTTTCTTCACCTGTTTTGCGAAGCGCGCGAACGAGAAGTCTCGGCATAAGCTGAAGAGCCATATCCTTGAATGCGGCTGTCGGACCGTGCCACAGCTCAAGCGAATAAAGATTGTCACATACGGGAACAAGCGGAGCGGCGCCGCCAGGGAAGGACGCTTCGGAGTATGCGTTACTGCAATCCTCAAGCAGCTCTTCGTATGTATAGTCGGTAAGAAAACGCGACATTATATCTGCGGCTCTGTGGATATAATCCAGCTTTGTGAGTGCATCTATGTCGGCTTTTGTGAGTTCAGGTATAGAATCGGGAACGAACAGACCGCCGTCGTCGGCAAGGCCCTGCTTTATGACCTGCGAGGCGGAATATCCGATTTTTTTTGCGTCTCTTGTGCTTTGATAGTTCATTTTTGTTTAATTTCCTTTTTTATAAGTTTTTCTTTGTTACAGCGTTTTCAATGTGTTCTATTTTTAGTACCGTCGGCTTTTCTGCGTTTTTGTCTAGGTATACCTCTATGACGTCGATACGCATATTCAGCTTTGACGGATTTTCTTTTAAGTAAGCGTACGCGGCGTTTACCGTGTTTCGCTTTTTTTCAAAATTAACGGCGTCGGAAGGTCTGCCATAGACCATCTCAGCATTGAGAGATTCGACCGAGCGAGTTTTTACTTCTATAAACACTATATCGGTGCGTGTTCTAGCTACGATATCAAGCTCAAGCTTTCCGAAGGTTGCGTTGCGAGAAAGTATCTTATAGTGCTTGCGCTTTAAATATTTTACAGCGGCATCTTCGCCGAAATCGCCTATCTTACGCTTTTCTGTTTTCATTTGTCGAGAAAACGTATGAACTGAGTTCGGTGGATAGGCGTAGGACCGAGAGTTCGTAGCGCGTCCATATGCTGCTTTGTGCCATAGCCCTTGTGCTTGGCAATGCCGTAACCCGGATATTCCTTGTCAAGCTCGTCGCAAAGACGGTCACGCGTGACCTTTGCAAGTATTGACGCGGCGGCAATGCTTGGCGAGAGCGCATCACCGTGTATAACGTATTTTGCGGGTATCTGAAAATCACGGCATACGTTACCGTCAATAAGTGCAAAATCGGCTTTCACGTTAAGCCCGTCTATCGCGCGCCGCATGGCTAGAAGTGTTGCCTCGAGAATATTCAGCTCGTTTATCTCTTCGACCGTCGCGAAGGCTATAGAATAAGCAATAGCGTCCTCTTTTATGGCTTCAAAGAGCTTTTCGCGGCGTTTTTCTGTGAGCTTTTTTGAGTCGTTAAGACCTTCTATCACAAGTCCTGTCGGGAGAATACAAGCCGCGGCACATACGGGACCGCAAAGAGGTCCTCGACCGGCTTCGTCAACACCGCAGACCTGTACGTATCCTTGCTCTATAAGCTCGTTTTCAATATTGTATTCAAGTGTGTTCATAATGTGTCAAGTGTTATACGTCCGATCTTTGCGGAACGGAATTCTTCAAGTAACATTTTAGAGGTCCTTTCGGTGTCTATCTCACCGCCCGATATGAGAAAACCGCGTTTTCTGCCTATAAGCTGAAGCAGGTCATAGTTGTTGCAATCGGGAATTTCGGTGAGCTTGTATCTTACCAATAAAAGTTCCGGATAGCTTTCTCTGAGTCTGCCGCAAAGCGCGCAGCCAAGCTCCTCTACGTCAAGAATAGCGTCCTTGATAGCCCCTGTGAGCGCGAGATTTTCACCGACGGTACGGTCGTCAAATTTCGGCCAGAGCACACCCGGCATATCGAGGAGCATAAGTCCCACGTTGGTCGCCACCCATTGCTTATCGAGCGTGACACCCGGACGGTTTTCGACCTTTGCTTTCTTTGAGCCTGAAATTTTATTTATAAGAGATGACTTCCCAACGTTTGGAATACCAAGCACCATTGCTTTAAGAGATCTTCCGAGCATACCCTTGTTTTCGTATCGCTCGACCTTTTCGGAAAGAATGTCCTTAACGGTTGGCGCGATCTTGTTCATACCCTCACCTGTGACGCAGTCGGTTTCGATACATACGCTGTTTTCTGTCGTGTAGTATTTTATCCATTTTTTTGTCTGCTCGGAGTCGGCAAGAGAGCATTTATTAAGAAGTATAATCGACGGCTTATTTGCCGTAAGCTTTACTATTTCGGGATTGCGCGAGCTTTTTGGTATTCTTGCGTCGAGTATTTCTATAGTTATATCAACGTTCTTTAGGTTTTCTGAGATAAGGCGACGAGTCTTCGCCATGTGTCCGGGAAACCACTGTATCTGTCTTTCCTGCATTG
>JAZODV010000001.1:0-5110 GCA_045597185.1 Eubacteriales bacterium | reverse complement strand
AAAAAGTGCGCACAACCGAAGTCATACGCACCGAAAAACGCAAACCCCGATTGCTGCGAAACAAACTTTAACAGAATGGGGATATAAATCTTTCCAACCATACTAAAGTGGAATTTGCGCTTTTTCCAAATTCACAAAAGTATGGTTGACGAAAAAAGGGTATAGTATTCCCATAAAAAGAAAATACCCCTAATTCTGTTATTAAGTTTGTTTCGCAATTGTAATTATAACACAATCAAGGAAAACTGTCAACCGAAATCGACAAAAATACGAATGCTTTGAAAATGCAATTTTGCGAACATAATAAGGCAAGTGTAAAAATAACAACTATATAAATCACGCCGAAAGGCGTGTATGGAATCCGCAGTTTGTCTGCGCTATGGAATCAAGGCGTCAGCCTTGTATGGAATCAATCCGAAGGAAGATACACGCTATCGCGTGATGCCATACGCCTACGGCGATTACATACTTACCTGCGGTGAGATTACATACCAATCCTTCGGATTGGATAGAAAAAGCAAGTCTTTCGACTTGCTTTTTCTGGCACCCGCAACGGGAATCGAACCCATAACTAACCCTTAGGAGGGGTTTGTTATATCCATTTAACTATGCAGGCATTATTTACTTTGCCAATAGATTATATCACATCTTTTCCCTTTTTTCAAGTGTTTTTCAAATAATCTCCGAGTTTTACGTTAAAGTATTTTTCTCTCATTCGCATAGCGGCTCTGTCTCGCGGCATTCTCACCTTCGCTACGTATTCGGGAAGCACGTCAGTGCAGAATTTGTTGTATTTCTCATTCGTTACAATACACACCGACACGACCTTTGCCTTTTTTGCCGCCCTTTCTGCTTCCGACAGAAAGCGCCTTATATTGTCGTGTATCGGGAAATTCGAAATTGGTGCGAATCTTTTTATTTCCTTTTCTACAAGCGATTCTCCGCACAGGTACGCTCTGTATTCGTTATCGTTTGTCATCTCAAGCACCAAAAATTCGATCCCTGTCGCTCCGAATCTGCTTTGCTTCGTTATATAGTGCTCCTTTATAAGCTCTGCGCGGCGAAGACACGTGACCGCTTTGCACACAGTCCCGAATGAATATCCTGTTTCTTCAGCGATCTCGGTCCTTGTCGGCATTTTTTCGTTTCCTACTATTGATTTATATATTTTATACAGCGTTTCGTTTCTCATTATTTGTCCCTCGTTTAATACGTATACAATTATACAATGGCTTTGTTGTTTTGTCAAATACTAAAAAACGCCAATCTATTATAAACGTCGCAACGCAATAATATATTCCTGTTTTTTGAACCTCTTTTTTACAAAAAAGCCCTTGACAGAGAGAAATTTTTGTGATATAATCCTCTATAATGACTTTGACGGAGAGGATGTACGGAAGAAAACCTCCAGAGAGCGTGCGTTTGGTGAAAGTACGCGGTGATTATCCCGTTTTATTGTAGCTCCCGAGTCGATGTGCCGAACAGACAAGTAAGTACATCCGTACGCCGCGTTAAGGCTTAATACCTGATTGGGTATGAGTGGCGCATCTGCGCAATTTGAGTGGTACCGCGGATATATTCCGTCTCAAGGCTAATGCTTTGAGACGATTTTTTATTGCCTCAAAGAGACAGGAGGACATTATGGAAACAAAAATTCAACAGATACCCGAAAGAATACGGGAATTACGTGAAATACTTGAGATCAGCGTCAGCGAAATGGCTGACTTTACAGGCGTTACGGAGGAATATTACCTTTCGTGCGAGGCGGGAGATATCGACCTCAGTATCTCATTTATTCACAAATGTGCGCTTAAATTCGGTGTTGACGTCAACGATATTATCGAGGGTAACAGCCCGAACCTGAGAACACTCTCGGTCGTTCGTGCGGGCGCAGGAACGCGTGTTGACCGCAAATCCGAATTTGACTATATAAACCTTGCTCCGAAATTCAGAGACAAGATCGCCGAGCCATTCCTTGTTCGCGCACAGTACTCGGAAGAAGAGCAGAATCAGCCTATAAAGCTCAGCACTCACTCGGGTCAGGAAATTGATATCATCGTAAGAGGTAGTCTTAAGCTTGTTGTAGGTGACAATGTTGAGATACTCAACGCAGGAGATACCGCCTTATATAACAGCTCGGAGCCGCACGGAATGATAGCCTACGGCGGTCACGACTGTGAGTTCTATGCTATCGTTGTCAAAGGAAACGGCGACACGGAAATTCCCGAGGCACATTTCACAGCCCCATTTACATTTGAACACGAGCCGGGCGTTGCAAGTAAATTCATCGAAACGACCACCGACGAAAAAGGTATTTTCAACGGTATTAAGTTTAAGAACATAGACAGATTCAATTTTGCGTACGATGTTATCGATGAGCTTGGCGCAACAAAGCCCGACAAGCTTGCTATGGTTCACGTTTCCAACGATAAAGAGGTTCACCGCTTCACGTTTGACGATATAAGCAGAGAATCGAACCGTACCGCAAACTATTTCCGCTCGCTCGGTATCAAGAAGGGAGACCGTGTTCTTCTCGTTCTTAAAAGACATTACCACTTCTGGTTCTCAATGCTCGCGCTCAATAAACTCGGCGCAATAGCTATTCCCGCAACAAATCAGCTCGTAAAGCACGATTTTGAGTACCGCTTTAACGCCGCAGGCGTTTCGGCTGTTGTCGCTACGTCCGACGGTGATGTTGCAGAGCAGATTGAGCTTGCTCTTCCCGAATCTCCTACAGTTAAGACCAAGGTCATAGTCGGAGAAGCACGCGATGGTTGGCACAACTTCAATGAAGAGCTTCCCATGTTCCGCTCTAAGCTCGAAAGAGTAGACGTTGGCGGCAACGATCCCCTTCTTATGTATTTCACATCGGGAACTACGGGTTATCCGAAGATAGCAGTACACTCTCACAAATATCCTCTCGGTCATTATCCGACGGCAAGATTCTGGCAGAACGTTGACCCGAACGGACTCCACCTTACAATATCCGACACAGGTTGGGCTAAGGCTATGTGGGGTAAGCTCTACGGTCAGTGGTTCTGTGAGGGCGGTATATTCGTATACGATTTTGACAGATTCCATGCAGAAGACATCCTTCCGATGTTCGCGGAGCACAAGATCACTTCCTTCTGCGCGCCTCCCACAATGTACCGTTTCTTCATCAAGGAAGACCTTTCAAAGTACGACCTTTCTTCCATCAAGCACTCGGCTATTGCGGGTGAAGCGCTCAACCCCGAGGTTTATGAGCAATGGAAGAAACACACAGGACTTGCGCTTACCGAGGCATTCGGTCAGACCGAATCTACCGTTATTGTCGGTAACTTCGTTGGTATGAAGACGCGTCTCGGCTCTATGGGTAAGCCTTCTCCTCTTTACGACGTTCATCTGCTTGATTACGACGGAAACGAGGTTGAGGACGGTGAAACGGGTGAGATCTGCATAAAAGCAGAGGTCGGTCAGGTTCCCGGTCTGTTTATCGGATATTATAACAATAAAGAAAGCACAGATGCCGCGTGGCACGACGGATTCTACCATACGGGCGACACTGCTTGGCGTGATGAGGACGGCTATTTCCATTACGTTGGACGTACCGATGACCTTATCAAGTCCTCCGGTTACAGAATCGGTCCGTTTGAGATCGAAAGTGTTATTATGGAGCTTCCGTACGTTCTTGAATGTGCCGTTACGGGCGCACCCGACCCGATCCGCGGTCAGGTCGTCAAGGCTGACATCGTGCTTGTCAAAGGCACTGCACCGTCTGAAGAGCTGAAAAAAGAGATTCAGAACTACGTCAAGACTCACACCGCGCCATACAAGTATCCGCGTATCGTCGAGTTCCTCGATGAAATGCCGAAAACGGTCAGCGGCAAGATCAAACGTAACGAGCTTCGCGCAAGAAGCCAGCAAAAAGCATAAAACCGTCGCCAACCGAGAAAACACTCGGTTGGCGTATTATTAAAATTATTTTTGGAGAATTCTGATGAATAAAAACAGAAATGATATCGGAAAGCGCGCAGGTCTTATCGGAACTGTCGCAAATATACTTCTTGCAGCCGGAAAACTCACCGTTGGAATTTTATCATTTTCAATGGCGATCATCGCGGACGCACTCAATAATTTTTCGGACGGAATGAGCTCTATAGTAACGCTTATTTGCTTTAAGCTTGCTCAAAAGCCCGCAGACGAGGATCATCCGTACGGACACGCGCGGTTTGAATATATTTCAAGCTTTATAGTTTCCATTATGGTCGTTTTCGTTGGCTTTGAGCTTGCAAAAAGCTCACTCGAAAAAATTATTACCCCAGAAGCAACAGACTTTTCCGCGCTGTCGCTCATAATACTCGGAGCATCCATAATCGTGAAGCTTATTTTATTCTTTTACAACAGACGTATCGGCAACGAGATAGACTCCGACGCGCTTAAAGCTGTGTCGATAGACTGCAGAAACGACGTGATCATGACCGCGATCGTTCTTATCGCGACACTTGTTGAGCATTTCACCGGACTTAAAATCGACGGATACGTTGGACTTCTCGTGTCTCTGTTTATCCTTTATAGCGGAACAATGCTTATAAAGGACACCGTTTCTCCCATTCTCGGTAATAAGAACGATACAAAATTAAAAGAAAAAATCCTGAACAAACTGAAAGATTATCCGATCGTTATCGGCTACCACGACCTTATGATACACGATTACGGTCCCGGAAATTCATTTTGCTCCATACATTTCGAGATAGATAAAAATCACGATCCTCTATACGTTCACGAGCTGATCGATAAATATGAGCGTGAGCTTTTAGCCGATGGCGTCAATATTACGGTTCATTACGATCCCGTGGTCACTGACAGCGATGAGTTGAATCAGCTCAAGCACACAGTCGTAGCCGCTCTTGTAAATGAAGATACAAGACTGTCGATCCACGATTTCAGAAGTATTCCGTGTGACGGATTCACAAAAATCTTTTTTGATCTTCCTATGCCCGAAGATATGCAGGATAAAAAAGATCATATAAAAGAACGTATCAATGCCGAAGTCAACTCGATTGGGACAAAAAAATATCAGGTGGAAATTACGTTTGATTCCATAAATTTCAATTAAAATAAAACCACG